>NZ_QTMW01000012.1:0-162672 GCF_003604005.1 Bacteroides sp. OF03-11BH
ATAATTTCCGTTACCTAAGAAGTAACAGCTGCGTATTTAGACTGGTTATCAAAGACTTAATATACTTTTCAAAGAATTCCCCTATAATTCCTGACGTAAGAATAATTCAGTCGATTTACTTTGGTACGCTCATTCAATTCAAAGCCTTTCAAGTAAATTTGTGTTGTCTTAATAGATTTATGCCCCAATGATTCGCTAATCATTTCGATAGGTACTCCCCTGTATTTAGCGGTAGTTGCCCAGGAATGACGAAATGTATAAGAAGTCACGGATGAATGGATACGTAATTTTTTAGCTAAACTCTTCAAATCATTATTAAAACGACGCAGTGTGGATTGATATTCTCTATATGCCGCTTCCCCATCCCGTTTATTTTTTCCACTTAATATATAAAAAAGATAATCCGGATGCTCGGGGAGAACAGCAGAATGCGTATTACGAAGTCGGGAAACAATACATGAAGCCGATTCTAAGATTTCTATACTCATTGGGGTTCCAGTCTTGATACGGTTGTACTTCAATATATTCCCCTCCAAATTCGACTTTTCCAGATGAGCAAGATCGGCGAAAGGCATTCCGCAAAATAAAAATAACAAATTAGCGATGGCTTGCGTCCGGCGAAGTTTTTCGGACTGCGGATCTTTATAAAGCAGCGTGTGTAATTCGTTTATAGGAATTGCTTTTTTCTGACGAGTATCTACTCCGGTAAAGACATCACGAAACAAGCGATGAATATAAGGAGCCTGATGAGTATCTACTCCCTTATTGTATATGCAACGTAACATTCGCATATAGGTGGAAATCGTGTTCAACTTCAAGCGGCAGGACATCAGATAACTGCTATACCGCTTCAAGTTCTCACGAGTAATCAAACTGAATGACACACACTCTGTTCCACAAAATATGGTGAAAGAGCGAAGTGCATTCTCATAAACATGTGCTGTGGCATAACGCCCTTCCTGACGCAAACAATTTATATAATTATTTGCACATACGGTAAATCCGTCTTTTCTCATAATTTACTTTCTATATTAATTGATTAAAATAAGTTTGATATTACGAGAAATAGAACGAATTTACAACAAAGAAGGTGATTTACGGTCGTTTTCTTATAAAGTTTTTAGTAACCTATACGATTTAATACTAAATTTGGCTATTTATCAGAAAGTGATAGTGCAAGAACTTCCCCATTGGATACTGGTTTTGTTTTCCGTATTCCACAAACATTCACGAGCCGTTAACAAGCGTTGATTCACATCCATGGTAACTACAATAAAGGAAAGTAGACGTTCGTCAGCAGAAGAATACTCACCTTTCATAGGGGAGTCCACCCGGAAAACAGGTAAATCAATTGTTCCATTTACCCCATTCCAGGTATAAAATTCATTGTAATTCTTATCTCCATGAAAGTAAGCCTTAATCATAGAATGAGAATGGATAAACTGCTCCAGCTTTTCCCAATTCTTTGTGGCTTTCTTTTTGACATCAGCCACCAGACAGGTATCTGCCAACAAATTCTGAAACTTATCTACTGAATTGATCGTATGCTTACCGTTCGGATTCGTAAAATGCTTGGTATCGGCAATGGGAGGATCGTGGGTAAATAAAATAACAGGAGTAATCGTATCAGTTCCTATTTCCTGATCGAACCATTGACGCATATATGCATCAGGCCACATTCCCATAAAAACAAACCGTACCCCGTCCTTTACAAAGGAATAATGCACCTTATCCGTTTGATAATTAAAAGTCTCCGCCGTACGTTCCATCGCAGGGCGCATCATCCGGTTGAAAATACCGGCAGCACTGGATGCATCTTTTTCTGGAGATAAAACCTTGGAATAACCTATCGCATTAGAAATATCGTGATTACCCGGTACCAGATACAAAGGAGAACTTATCGATGAATCCCAATCACTGCAAAATTGACTCCATGATGTAGTAGCAGATTGAACTCCTTCTTCCATCCGATTGGCAATATCACCCGTACAAACAACAAAATCAGGAGAACCGAATTTTATTCCTGCGCCCACCCCACTATCTTCCGGCAGCCGAGTTTCAGAAAGCAATTTGAAGGTTGCCAACATAGCACGACTTACCTCATCACTTCCCACTTCTTTTCCCCGAAATTCACGTTCAAGACCATAATGTACGTCTGAACAATATATAAAACGAAGAATTCTTCCTTCGTCTGCTCCGGCAGCGGTGCAGCTAAAAAGAAGAATTCCCGTAAATAATAAAAGGATTAGCTTTCTCATTCCTTACAATTATAATCTTACCATTCTATTTTTGTACTTAGTCCGGCAGTGGTGCTATTACTCTCACCTTGAGTGGCTTTCATCATATACCATTCAGCACCGTTATCCTTACGGGCATACGCCATTCCCTCTGTTTCTCCATTGTATTTAGGTGTTTCTCCCCAAACCTCTTCACCGGCATCCGTTAGATTCTTAAATACGTCTATGGCAGTTTCTTCCGGTGAAAGAAGCTCAATCTTCACAGATTTTTTAGCAGAGAGTCCACTTGTAAAGCCTGTAGAATAATCCGCTTGATCCGAAAGAAGCACTAAAAAACCATGAGACTGTATTTTAGTTCCTTCGGGAGCTATATAAACAATATCCCCATCATCTTTTTTAATCTTTACTCCGGTTATATCCAGTTCATGACCTGTACTATTATACAACTCAATATATTTGGGTTTATTACCATTCAACTCATTCAGCACCAATCCAGTATAATCAATACCGGAAGGTCCTTCAGGTTCCGTAACTTTATTAGCCGTTCCTTTAGTAGCTTTCAATACAACAGTCCATTCTCCCGTACCGTCAGGAATACGTGAATAACTTCCTCCCACTTCATGTTTACCTCCATCACCAAATTCCGCATCCTTATCAAATTTGTCTATATCTTTACCAGAGGGCATTTGCAAAGTGATAGAAACAGATTTAGTATTTGATATTCCTTGAGTAAAATCAACGCCTTTGACTTTCAGCAAATATGCTTTACCGGCAATGGCTGCCCCTTCCCCAAATGTATAAATAATCTCCGAAACACCTTCTTCATCAGTTTTCACCAGTTTAACGCCATTGAGATTAATTGTTGTATTGGAAGTATTATAAATCTCAATCCAATCTTCTTCACTTGCATTCCCATCGTTTCCACAAATTTCATTCAATACCAATCCTGAATAATCAATATCAGTAGGAATTTCCGGTTCCGAGTCATCTTTACATCCAACCAAAGCCAAAGCACAAAGTGTGCTCATCAGCAAAAACTTTTTCATAATCATCTTTTTTTAATTTATATCGTTATTCGCGTTTAAAAAGAAATCATTGTACGCAACTGAAATACATTAAAATCGATTCCTGAAGGCATTACTTCACTTAAAGGTTTACCTCCCTTGGTAATTTGTCCTTTAGAGTCGGCATATTTATCATTATTCATATAAATGTAATTCAGTCCAATCACCACATTACGTACAGGATACCAGTTCAACGAAGCAGAATAGCTGGTTGCCTTACCTCCTGTAATATACGCAGCCGGATCATGGAAATCATTCATATTTATATTACTGATACGAGCCGCAACTTCCAAATTCCCCCCTTTACGACGCATTTTCATTGGACCAAATTCCGCCTCATCCGGGGAGTATTGACGGTTTTCTCCCAATATCATATAAGATGCCGTAGCATACCAACCATTAAATACTGCATTTTTCAAATCAGTCTTTTGATTATTAGCACCATAGATATAGCGGGATATGTTGTTATAAATATATTCTCCATAAGTCAGTAACTTACGATAACGGAATCCCAGTTCGAAGCCTGTAGTATAATAATGATTGACATTCGAAATCTCGGCTTGCACAAATCGGCGACGGTCTACCCTGCTCTCCGGGAAAGTCCGGAAAAGAACCGTCTTATCCTCCAGCCCTGAACCGGAAGGTGTCTGATAGTTAAAGTATCCGCCGACATGAATCGTCATATCTTCATTGTAAATAGGCGACACTGCTACACGGGTAGCCAGAGCATAACCGTCATTCCCTCTATTACGCTCTTTCTGAATGATATCCACTTCCCTACCAAATACTCCAGCGGAAGCCCACCAATGTTTTCCCCAACCAGTTCCGGCAAGTCCCAGACGGCGCCCGTCAGCAAAAGCTTCCACTGCCATCGGACGTTCCGAAGCCATCAGATATTTAGAACTCGTTGTACGTTCCATACTCATCGGAACTTTAAAATTTCCCGCCTTTACAAAGAAATGATTATTAAATTTATAGCCCAGATACATATCTTTTATTTCCACTTCATTGTAAGCGAAATCCAGATCCAGTTCTGCAAACCATTTTTTGTATAAAGTGGCTTTCACACCGAAACGTGCACGACGAATACTCACCCCGTTGCTAAAACGGAATTGATTGTCATCGTCCTCCAGATCCTTGTTCGTTTTGGATGTCAGATCATCCACATTCGACGTGGGCGAATAAACCGCTGCATCCAAATAAATTCGATTATCAAACCATAAATGAAAGTTTTCATTTTTAGAAGCAAAGTGAAGTTTTCCACTCTCAAAATAAGCCTTTACAGGTATCTTACCCGATTCATCTTCCCAACCGGAAGTCGTGTTTTGTCCCCATACTGAAGTAAATGCCAGCAGACCGGCAACCAGAATCATGTTTCTTTTTCTCATATCGTATCTCTATCGTTTTGCAGGCGCAAAGTAAACGACATGGAAATACCAATGAATGACAGAGTTATTACATTTCTACAACAACAAAGGCCGCTCCCGAATAACAGGAACGGCCTTACCATTTTCATTTCAATATGATGTCAGCCTCTTTTCAAAAAGATGACATTCTGCTTATTTATACTCTGCCCAGCTCTTGATAGCTATATCATCCACACTCATCGTACAGAAGGCATTGATAAATGCACTAGCCAGACGGGCATTCGTAATCAACGGTATATTCAAGTCAATGGCAGCACGACGGATTTTATACCCATTACTTAATTCTCCGGCTGTCAGATTCTTCGGGATATTGACTACCATGTCAATCTCCTTGCGATGAAGCATCTCCAATGCTTGCGGATGTCCCTCCTCACTCGGCCAATAGACATGAGTACTTTCAATTCCATTCTCTGCAAGCGTTTTGTGTGTACCACCCGTTGCAAAGAGTTTGTATCCCTTATTCACCAACATACGGGCCGCATCCATCATATCGGCTTTCTGTTTCATTGTTCCCGTAGACAGCAGGATATTCTTCTTCGGAATACGATAGCCTACGGAAAGCATCGCTTTGAGTACGGCACAGGAAGTATCCATTCCGATACAACCCACTTCACCGGTAGAAGCCATATCTACTCCCAACACCGGATCAGCCTTCTGCAAGCGGTTGAAAGAGAATTGGGAAGCCTTGATTCCCACATAATCCAGTTCGAAGAGATTTTTTTCCGGTTTCTCCACAGGCAGACCGAGCATTACTTTCGTTGCCAGCTCGATAAAGTTGATCTTCAACACTTTGCTGACAAACGGGAAAGAACGACTGGCACGCAGATTACATTCAATCACCTTGATATCGTTGTCTTTCGCCAGATACTGAATATTAAACGGACCGGAGATATTCAAAGCCTTAGCAATCTCACGGCTGATACGCTTAATACGGCGAACAGTTTCTACATACAGCTTTTGCGGCGGGAACTGGATTGTTGCATCGCCGGAATGTACTCCCGCAAATTCGATATGCTCACTTATAGCGTATGCTACAATTTCTCCATTCTGCGCCACCGCATCCATTTCCACTTCCTTGGCGTGTTCGATAAACTGGCTTACTACCACCGGATGTTTCTTCGATACATTAGCTGCCAGTTTCAAGAAACGTTCCAATTCTTCCTGGTTGGAACAAACATTCATCGCAGCTCCCGAAAGCACATAAGACGGACGAACAAGTACGGGGAAACCTACCTCTTCAACGAACTCCTGAATGTCATCCATAGAAGTTAATTCACGCCAACGGGGCTGATCCACACCGATACGGTCAAGCATGGCAGAGAATTTCTCACGATCTTCGGCATTATCAATACTCTTGGCACTCGTACCTAGAATATTGATCTTCTGTGCATCCAGACGCAAAGCAAGGTTATTTGGAATCTGACCGCCGGTAGATACAATTACCCCATGCGGATTCTCCAGTTCCAGAATATCCATCACACGTTCAAAAGTCAATTCATCAAAGTACAAACGGTCGCACATATCGTAATCCGTAGATACGGTTTCAGGATTATAGTTAATCATGACACTGCGCCATCCCTCTTTGCGAATGGTATTCAAAGCCTGTACGCCACACCAGTCGAATTCTACGGAAGAACCGATACGATAAGCACCGGAACCCAATACGACGATGGATTTATGGTCGCCCAGATAACGCACATCATTTGCTACACCGCTATAAGTAAGATACAGATAATTGGTTTGTGCCGGGTATTCGGCTGCCAACGTATCGATCTGTTTCACTACCGGAAGAATGCCTGCCTCTTTACGGTGTTTGCGGATATAAAGAATTCCATCTTCCATATCACCTTCGTAACCGATGGCACGGGCAATCTGGAAATCGGAGAAACCTTGAACCTTAGCTTTACGGAGCAATTCGTTCGGCAAATCGGCAATCTGTTTGTGATTGTTTCCCCAACTATGCAGTTCTTCGGAAGTCTTCATAATATTCATTAACTTCTGCAAGAACCATTTATCAATCTTAGTCAATTCGTGCACCTGATCGATGGTGTAGCCGGCGCGAAACGCTTTCGAGATCACGAAAATACGTTTATCGGTCGGTTCGCGCAAGGCTTTATCAATGTCGGAAATAACCAATTCTTTGTTCTCCACAAAACCATGCATTCCCTGTCCGATCATACGAAGACCTTTCTGGATAGCTTCTTCAAAAGTGCGTCCGATAGCCATCACTTCACCCACAGATTTCATAGAAGAACCCAACTCTTTATCTACACCGTGGAATTTACCTAAATCCCAACGAGGAATCTTACATACGACATAATCCAGTGCCGGTTCAAAGAAAGCGGAAGTAGTCTTGGTTACAGAATTCTTCAGGTCGAAGAGTCCATAACCCAATCCCAATTTGGCAGCAACGAAAGCCAGCGGATAACCGGTTGCCTTAGATGCTAAAGCCGATGAACGGGAAAGGCGGGCATTTACTTCGATCACCCGGTAATCTTCGGATTCGGGATCGAAGGCATATTGTACGTTACATTCACCCACGATACCGATATGGCGGATGATACGTATTGCCAATTCCCGAAGTTTATGATACTCTTTATTGGTAAGCGTCTGTGAAGGAGCAATAACGATAGACTCACCGGTATGAATACCCAGCGGATCGAAGTTTTCCATATTACAAACGGTGATACAGTTATCGAAGCGGTCACGTACCACTTCATATTCCACTTCTTTCCAACCGCGTAGTGATTTCTCCACCAATACCTGTGGGGAGAAAGAGAATGCTTTTTCTACCAGCACATCCAGCTGTTGTTCATTATCACAGAAACCGGACCCCAAGCCTCCTAACGCATAAGCAGCACGAACAATCACCGGATAGCCCAGTTCTTTTGCTGCGCGACGTGCATCTTCCGCATTTTCTACGGCTTCACTCTTGATGGTTTTTACATTGATCTCATTCAATTTCTGAACAAAAAGTTCACGGTCCTCGGTATCCATAATGGCCTGTACCGGAGTACCCAACACTTTTACATTATATTTTTCAAGAATACCTTCTTTATACAATGCTACTCCACAGTTCAGAGCCGTCTGACCACCGAACGCCAGCATAATACCTTCCGGTTTTTCTTTTTGGATCACTTTCTCTACGAAGTACGGAGTCACCGGAAGAAAGTAAATTTGATCTGCCACTCCTTCGGAAGTCTGCACCGTAGCAATATTCGGATTGATAAGAATGGTTTCAATACCCTCTTCTTTCAAGGCTTTAAGTGCCTGTGAACCGGAATAGTCAAATTCACCAGCCTCACCGATTTTCAGGGCACCTGAACCTAATAGCAATACTTTCTTTATATTTTCTTTCATTGTTACAATAGTTTTACAAATTCGTCGAACAGGAATTCCGTATCCGTAGGTCCACTCGCAGCTTCCGGGTGGAATTGCGCAGAGAACCAGGGATTCTTTTTATGTTTGATTCCCTCGTTGGACCCATCGTTCATATTGATAAACAACGGTTCCCACTCTGCACTCAACGTATTATTGTCTACGGCATAACCATGATTTTGTGAAGTAATGAAACAACGTTCCGTACCTATCATACGCACCGGCTGATTGTGGCTACGATGTCCGTATTTCAATTTATAAATCTTGGCTCCGCCCGCTTTTGAAAGCAACTGGTTACCCATACAGATGCCGAAGATAGGCAGTTTCTCATTTACCATCGCCTTCCGTATATTCTGTACCGCAGCATCACAAGTATCCGGGTCACCCGGTCCGTTGGAGATAAACAACCCGTCAAATTCGAGTCCGCTATAATCATAATCCCAAGGTACACGGATCACTTCTACATTACGTTTCAGCAGACAACGAATAATATTTGTCTTTACACCGCAATCTACCAGGATAACCTTCTTAAATTGAGAATTGAAAGTTGAGAATTGAGAATTAAGCTGCGCATAGGAACTATTTACGGAGAAAGTTTGTGAAGTTCCGGCAGAAAGATAGCAAATAATCTCTTTGCAAGATACACGATCTACATAATTGACGCCTGCGTATACTGCTTCAGGCACATTATCCGGTTCATCATCGAAAACGATTTTTCCCATCATTACTCCATGTTCACGAAGAACCTTAGTCAGCTCGCGCGTATCAATGCCTGTGATACCGGGAATCTGCTCGCGTTTCAACCAGTCACCGAGACTTTCCACCGCATTCCAGTGGCTGTATTCATAAGAATAGTCACTTACGATAATCGCTTCCGCATGGATTTTCTCACTTTCCATGAAAGTGGCAAGTCCATTCGGTTCGATGGTAAAAGGAGGAACACCGTAGTTGCCTACCAGAGGATAGGTAAGCGTCATCAACTGTCCGGCGTATGAAGGGTCAGTAAGGCTCTCCGGGTATCCGGTCATGGCAGTATTAAAAACTACTTCGCCTGCCACCGGCTTCTCGTAGCCAAACGACTTACCGGAAAACCGGCTCCCGTCGTCAAGGATTAATGTCACATTTCTCATTCTTATTATTGAATCGTTGTATGGTTGTTAGAATTGATACATTTGTTCTATATAGTCGATGAACGCCCGGTTCACCATTTTCACACCTCCCGGTGTAGGGTAGTTACCGCTAAAATACCAGTCGCCTTTATGATGCGGACAAGCCTCGTGCAATCCCTCCAACGGTTGATAGACAATTTCCACTTTCGCCTTTGTTCCCTTGGGAGTCAGCAGTTCCACCATCTTGG
Organism: Bacteroides sp. OF03-11BH; assembly: GCF_003604005.1. Taxonomy (NCBI): domain Bacteria; kingdom Pseudomonadati; phylum Bacteroidota; class Bacteroidia; order Bacteroidales; family Bacteroidaceae; genus Bacteroides; species Bacteroides sp. OF03-11BH. The sequence goes on from NZ_QTMW01000012.1 coordinate 9,464, forward strand.
CAGAGATTTCCTCATCGGTGAACGGAGCATAGATATTCTTCACATAGTTTATCATCTGCTCTTTCGGCAGTCCCACCTGATCTTTCGATTTACGGTAGGCAGCCGCAATCACATCTTTCATATCCCGCTCCTTTAAAAGTTCGACAGCAGCTCGGAAAGCGATAAACTCACTCATCTTTGCCATATCGATACCGTAATAGTCAGGATAACGCACTTGCGGAGAAGAAGATACTATCACAATCTTCTTCGGACCGAGACGGTCGAGAATACCGATAATACTTTGTTTCAACGTAGTACCACGCACAATGCTGTCGTCAATAATCACCAGATTATCAACACCGGGTACCAGACTTCCGTATGTAATGTCATACACATGGGCTGCCAGATCATTACGACTGTTTCCTTCGGCAATAAACGTACGGAGTTTGATATCCTTGATCGCCACCTTTTCGCTACGGATGCGGCGGGAAAGAATGACTTCCAGTTCCTCCATATCCGGATGATGCCCTAATGCAGCAATTTGCTGCACTTTCTCCTCATTCAAGTAATCGTCCAGTCCCTGCAACATTCCGTAGAAAGCCACCTCCGCAGTATTGGGAATAAAAGAAAAAACCGTATGATCGATGTCATTATTGATAGCTTTCAATATTCTCGGAACCAACTTTTCACCCAACCGTTTCCTTTCCTTATAAATATCGACATCACTCCCACGGGAGAAATAGATACGTTCGAAAGAACAGGCATGATTTTCGCGCGGCTTGTTAATTTGCGAAGTACGGATTTTACCTTCTTTGCTGATTAACAATGCTTGCCCCGGTTGCAATTCTTTGATTTCCTCAAACGGAACATTCAAAGCAGTCTGGATCACCGGACGTTCGGAAGCAAGAACAGCTATCTCATCATCCTGATACCAGAATGCAGGCCGGATTCCCCACGGGTCGCGGATGGCGAAGGACTCGCCGCTCCCGGTCAATCCGCAGATCACGTATCCCCCATCCCATTCGCGGCTGGAAGTGCGCAACACGTTTGCCAAATCAATATATTCTTCTATATAATGAGTGATTCCCATGCCCGTAAGCCCCTCGGCTTCGGCAAGATTGAATACACGCTCCACTTCACGATCAAGACGGTGTCCCACCTGCTCCAACATGATATATGTATCGGCATATTTACGCGGATGCTGACCAATGGCAGTGATACGGGCAAATATCTCGTCCACATTTGTCATATTGAAATTTCCGCAGAGGGCCAGATTCTTGGCACGCCAGTTATTTCTTCTTAAAAATGGATGCACATAAGAGATTCCGGATTTTCCCGTAGTGGAATAACGAAGATGTCCCATATATACTTCACCGGCAAAAGGCAAAGTTCGTTTGGCATACGCTGCATCGTGCAACTGTTCGGGAGTGAGATCCTTAAAATTGTTTTGAACGTTTTCAAAGATTTCCGTAATGGCTCCGGAACCTAAAGCGCGTTCACGAAACATATATTCTTCACCCGGATTTGCTTCCAGTTTCACACATGCCAGTCCCGCACCTTCCTGTCCACGATTATGCTGCTTCTCCATCAACAGGTAGAGTTTATTAAGACCATACATCCATGTCCCGTACTTTTTCTCGTAATACTCTAACGGTTTGAGCAAGCGTATCATGGCAACGCCACATTCATGTTTCAATTGTTCCATCTCTCTATATACTAGTTACTACTTAAAGTTACTCTACTGTTACCGACTTCGCCAGATTTCTCGGCTGATCCACATCCATCCCTTTGCATACCGCAATGTGGTAAGCAAGAAGTTGCAGAGGTACCGTAGTAATTAACGGATCGAGACATTCGATTGTTTCAGGAAGTTCGATACTACAGTCAGCGATTTTGCTGATAACGGTATCTCCTTTCGTCACAAATGCAATCACTTTTCCTTTCCGTGCCTTAATCTCCTGAATATTACTTAATACTTTCTCATACAACCCATTCTGGGTAGCAATCACCACTACCGGCATTTCCGCATCAATCAGGGCAATCGGTCCATGCTTCATCTCCGCAGCCGGATAACCTTCGGCGTGAATATACGATATTTCTTTCAATTTCAATGCACCTTCCAGAGCAACGGGATAACTATATCCGCGTCCCAGGTAAATAAAATTATGCGCATAAGTGAAAGTTTTCGATAACTCCGCCAAAGTATCATTCAATTCCAACACCTCTTTCATTTTTTCCGGAATATGATTTAACTCCTGTACGATTGAAAGAAAATACTGTTCGTCAATGGTTCCTTTCGCTTTGGCAAGTGTCAATGCCAACATCGCCAATACAGTAACCTGTCCGGTAAATGCTTTGGTAGAAGCCACCCCGATTTCTGGACCCACATGAATATATGAACCGGTATGAGTGGCACGGGGAATAGAAGAGCCGATCGCATTGCAAATGCCATATATAAATGCCCCGCGGCTTTTCGCCAATTCCACAGCAGCCAATGTATCTGCCGTCTCGCCACTCTGGGAGATTGCTATCACCACATCCTGCCCGTCAATCACCGGATCACGGTAGCGGAATTCGGAAGCATACTCCACTTCCACCGGTATGCGGCAAAAACTCTCAATCAGATGCTTACCGATCAGTCCGGCATGCCAGGAAGTTCCGCAAGCAACAATAATAAACCGTTTGGCATTCAGCAGCTTTTCCCGGTGATCTATCACAGCAGAAAGCACCACATTATCAGCTTCCACATTGATACGTCCGCGCATGCAATCACGAATACAATCGGGCTGTTCGAAAATCTCTTTCAACATAAAGTGCGGATATCCCCCTTTTTCCAACTGACCGAGGTTGAGTTCCACCTTCTTTATTTCAGGTATCATTTCGACATTGTTCAAGTTGACTACCTTCAACTCCTTCCCCAGATTCAAAACAGCTATTTCCCCGTCTTCCAGATAAACCACTTTATCAGTATATTCTACAATCGGAGTAGCATCTGAAGCAAGAAAGAACTCATTCTCTCCAATCCCCACTACCAATGGACTGCTCTTACGGGCAGCAATAATCTCATCGGGATGCTCCTTATCAAGAATCGCAATCGCATAAGCACCAATTACCTCCCCTAACGCCAACTGAACAGCCGTCAACAGACTGACCTGATTAGTGACTTTCATGTATTCTATTAATTGAACGAGGACTTCGGTATCTGTACTACTTTTAAAAATATAGCCTTTGGCTTGAAGTTTTTCTTTGAGAACGGCGTAGTTTTCAATAATACCGTTATGAATGAGAGCGAGCTTTTCGGAAGAAGAGTAATGAGGGTGGGCGTTAGCAGAACAAGGTTCCCCGTGAGTAGCCCAACGGGTATGGGCAATTCCGATTGTACCGGAAATATCTTTCTGTGTGACGAAATTTTCAAGATCAGAGACTTTTCCTTTCGTCTTATACACATTTAACTGTTGGTCATCACTAATGATTGCTACCCCCGCGCTGTCATATCCACGATACTCCAGTCGCTTCAGCCCTTTGATAAGGATAGGGTAGGCTTTTCGTTTACCAATATAGCCTACTATTCCACACATATTATGATATTTTTATTTCGCCTGCAAATATACACATTACAAATAACATAAAGACAACAAAAAGCATATTTATTTGACAGAAACGCATAAAAAAGTTGCAAACACATCAAAAAGTTAAATAATATATTATTTTTAGCTCAAAAAGAAACAAATTACAATCAGCTTCAAATAAGGATAAATAAGCTAACAAATTAAAAGCAAATTTCCTGTTTTTAATAACAAATTAAAAGAATAAAGATTCCTATTCTCATTTCGCGTCACACAAAAGCTAAATTTCACTATCATTTTGAAATTAAAATATTAACTTTGCCAAACAATTTGATACATCAAACAGGTATTATCATACAATAAAGCTAGTAAGAATGAAGAAACAAGAACTTTTTAACAACGTAACAGAAGGATTCCCTTACCAACGACAGCCCCAACAGATGGGCTTGTACGATGCGGCATACGAACACGATGCCTGCGGTGTCGGTATGCTGGTTAACATTCATGGAGAAAAGTCACACGACATTGTTGAGTCGGCTTTAAAGGTATTAGAAAACATGCGCCATCGCGGTGCCGAGGGTGCGGATAACAAGACCGGTGACGGTGCAGGTATCATGCTTCAAATTCCGCATGAGTTTATTTTATTACAAGGTATTCCTGTCCCCGAAAAAGGACGGTACGGCACAGGGTTATTGTTTTTACCGAAAAACGAAAAAGACCAGGCAGCTATTCTAAGTATTATTATTGAAGAAATTGAAAAAGAAGGACTCACATTGATGCATTTGCGCAATGTGCCCACCTGCCCCGAAATCCTGGGAGAATCGGCTCTGGCAAACGAACCGGACATCAAACAAGTGTTCATCACCGGATTTACGGAAACGGAAACTGCCGACCGGAAGTTATATCTGATCCGGAAAAGAATCGAAAATAAAGTCAGATTGTCATCTATTCCGGCAAAAGACGATTTTTATGTTGTGTCACTCTCTACCAAAAGTATTATATATAAAGGTATGCTTTCATCATTACAGCTGCGCAACTATTATCCGGACCTGACAAATAGCTATTTTACCAGCGGACTGGCATTGGTGCACTCTCGTTTCAGTACCAATACATTCCCTACATGGGGATTGGCACAGCCGTTCCGTCTGCTGGCACACAACGGTGAAATCAATACTATCCGTGGTAACCGAGGATGGATGGAAGCCCGTGAAAGTGTACTCTCCACTCCCACTTTAGGTGATATAAAAGAAATCCGCCCGATTATACAACCGGGTATGAGCGACAGTGCTTCTCTGGACAATGTACTGGAGTTCCTGGTGATGTCAGGATTGAGCCTGCCACATGCCATGGCTATGCTCGTGCCGGAATCTTTCAACGAGAAGAACCCGATCAGTGAGGATCTGAAATCATTCTACGAATACCACTCCATCCTGATGGAACCGTGGGACGGACCGGCCGCACTACTATTCAGCGACGGACGATTTGCCGGAGGTATGCTCGACCGCAATGGCCTGCGCCCTGCCCGTTATCTGATTACTAAAAACGATATGATGGTAGTGGCTTCGGAAGTCGGTGTTATGGATTTCGAACCGGGAGACATCAAAGAAAAAGGTCGCTTACAGCCCGGCAAAATCCTGCTGGTGGATACGGAAAAAGGCGAGATCTACTATGACGGCGAACTGAAAAAACAGTTGGCTGAAGCCAAGCCTTACCGCACCTGGCTATCTACCAACCGAATCGAACTGGATGAACTGAAAAGCGGGCGCAAAGTTCCTCATCACGTAGCAAACTACGACCGGATGCTTCGTACTTTCGGCTACTCCAAAGAGGACATCGAAAGGCTGATTATGCCGATGGCAAGCACCGGAGCAGAACCGATCAATTCAATGGGTAACGATACGCCACTCGCCGTACTTTCAGATAAACCACAGTTGCTTTACAACTATTTCCGTCAGCAATTTGCACAGGTAACCAATCCGCCCATTGATCCCCTTCGTGAAGAACTGGTGATGTCATTGACGGAATACATTGGAGCAGTCGGTATGAATATTCTGACGCCCAGTGAAAGTCATTGCAAAATGGTACGCCTGAATCATCCGATTTTAAGCAATACCCAACTGGATATTCTTTGTAATATCCGGTATAAAGGCTTCAAAACAGTCAAACTACCCATGTTGTTTGAGGTTACAAAAGGGAAAGCCGGACTGCAGGAAGCACTGACCCATCTTTGTAAAATGGCGGAAGAATCCGTGACGGAAGGTGTAAACTACATTGTCCTGACCGACCGTGAGGTGGATATTACCCATGCTGCCATTCCATCATTGCTGGCAGTAAGCGCTGTTCATCACCACCTGATTTCAGTTGGTAAACGGGTGCAAACAGCATTGATCGTAGAAAGTGGTGAAATACGTGAAGTGATGCACGCCGCGTTATTGTTGGGTTTCGGAGCAAGTGCCCTGAATCCTTACATGGCATTCGCTGTCCTCGACCGACTGGTAAAAGACAAAGATATTCAGTTAGATTATACCACTGCTGAAAAGAACTATATCAAATCCATCTGTAAAGGCTTGTTTAAAATCATGAGTAAGATGGGTATCTCTACGATCCGCTCCTATCGTGGTGCTAAGATTTTCGAAGCTGTCGGTTTGAGTGAAGAATTGAGCAAGGCTTATTTTGGAGGACTCGGTTCACCGATCGAAGGTATCCGTCTGGAAGAAATAGCCAGAGATGCCATTGCTTTCCATAAAGAAGGATTTGAAAGTATTAAAAATGAAGAGTTATTAAAAAATAACGGTTTGTATGCTTTCCGTAAAGATGGAGAAAAGCACGCATGGAATCCGGAAACAATCAGCACTCTGCAATTGGCTACACGACTGGGGAGTTATAAAAAATTTAAAGAGTACACCCATCTGGTAGACGAAAAAGAGAAGCCTATTTTCCTTCGTGACTTTCTGGGATTCCGTCGTAATCCGATTTCAATCGATCAGGTAGAACCGGTGGAAAACATTCTGCATCGTTTCGTCACGGGGGCTATGTCTTTTGGTTCTATCAGCAAAGAGGCTCATGAGGCAATGGCTATTGCCATGAATAAAATTCACGGACGCAGTAATACCGGTGAAGGTGGCGAAGACGCTGCCCGTTTCCAACCGCTGCCCGATGGCAGTTCTTTACGAAGTGCAATCAAGCAGGTAGCTTCCGGTCGTTTCGGTGTAACGGCAGAATATCTGGTTAATGCGGACGAAATTCAAATCAAGATAGCACAGGGAGCCAAACCGGGTGAAGGCGGACAACTACCGGGATTTAAAGTGAACGATGTGATTGCGAAAACACGTCATTCCATTCCGGGAATTTCGCTGATTTCTCCTCCGCCTCATCATGATATTTATTCGATTGAGGATTTGGCACAATTAATCTTCGATTTGAAAAATGTAAATCCACAGGCCAAAATCAGTGTGAAACTGGTAGCAGAAAGCGGCGTCGGTACGATTGCTGCGGGTGTGGCAAAAGCAAAGGCGGACCTAATTGTCATCTCTGGTGCTGAAGGGGGAACAGGTGCTTCTCCGGCTTCTTCCATCCGCTATGCGGGTATCTCACCGGAATTGGGATTGAGCGAGACACAGCAAACACTGGTTCTGAACGGACTTCGTGGCCAAGTAGTTCTGCAAGCCGACGGACAACTGAAAACCGGACGTGACATCATCTTAATGGCACTAATGGGTGCCGAAGAATATGGCTTCGCCACCTCGGCATTGATTGTATTAGGGTGTGTAATGATGCGCAAATGCCATCAGAATACTTGTCCGGTGGGAGTTGCCACACAGAATGAAGAGTTACGTAAACGCTTTCATGGACGCAGTGAATATTTAGTAAACTTTTTCACATTCCTGGCACAGGAAGTCCGCGAGCATTTGGCTGAAATGGGATTCACCCGGATGGATGATATCATCGGGCGTACAGACTTAATCGAGCGCAAGTCCGATGCCAATGACCCAAATCCGAAACATGCTTTAATCGACTTCACCAAATTGCTGGCACGTGTTGACAACAGTGCGGCTATCCGTCATGTCATCGACCAAGATCATGGAATTTCTGCTGTAAAGGATGTAACCATCATCGATGCCGCACAAGAAGCTATCGAACATGAGAAAGAGATTTCTTTAGAATATACGATTGCCAATACAGACCGTGCAATAGGTGCTATGCTTTCCGGAGTAATCGCCAAGAAATATGGTGCCAAAGGATTGCCGGAACATACGCTGAATGTAAAATTCAAAGGTTCGGCAGGTCAATCTTTCGGAGCTTTTCTCGTACCGGGAGTTAACTTTAAACTGGAAGGTGAAGCGAATGATTACCTAGGTAAAGGATTGAGCGGCGGGCGTATCTCCGTATTGCCTCCTATCCGCAGCAATTTCGAAGCCGAAAAAAATACAATCGCCGGTAATACCTTGCTTTATGGCGCAACAAGCGGTGAAGTATATATCAACGGCCGTGTAGGAGAACGTTTCGCTGTTCGTAACTCCGGCGCAGTTGCCGTCGTAGAAGGCGTGGGTGACCATTGTTGCGAATACATGACCGGAGGTCGTGTGGTAGTCCTCGGACAAACCGGACGTAACTTTGCAGCCGGTATGAGTGGCGGTGTAGCTTATGTATGGAACAAAGACGGCAACTTCGATTATTTCTGTAACATGGAAATGGTGGAACTGTCACTCATCGAAGAAGCCAGCTACCGGAAAGAGTTGCACGAACTAATCCGCCAGCATTACCTCTACACAGGCTCGAAACTGGCACGCATCCTGCTCGACAACTGGAATCATTACGTAGATCAATTCATCCAAGTAGTGCCCATCGAATACAAAAAAGTACTGCAGGAAGAACAAATGAGAAAGTTACAACAAAAAATTGCAGATATGCAAAGAGACTATTAGATTTACAATTTGACTATTTACAATTTACTATTTGAATGTATAGTATAGTCTGTAAATAGTCAAATAGCAAATGATAAGATAGTCTAGAAATAGTAAATCGTCAAATAGTAAATAACAAGATGGGAGATCCTAAAGCATTTCTAAATATACCTCGACAAGAGGCGGGATACCGCCCTGTAAACGAGCGAATCGCTGACTATAGTCAGGTAGAACAGACTTTGAATACAAACAGCCGTAAATTGCAGGCGTCACGCTGTATGGATTGCGGTGTACCTTTCTGTCATTGGGCATGCCCGATAGGAAATAAACAACCGGAATGGCAGGATGCATTATACAGGGGAAAATGGAAGGAGGCATACGAAGTATTGTCGTCTACTTGCGATTTTCCTGAATTTACAGGACGTATTTGTCCTGCTCTTTGCGAGAAATCGTGTGTGTTGAAACTTTCCTGCGATCAGCCGGTGACTATTCGCGAGAATGAAGCAGCTATCGTAGAAGCGGCTTTTCGTGAAGGATATATACAAGTAAAGACGCCGGAAAGAAACGGAAAGAAAGTGGCGGTGATTGGTGCAGGTCCTGCTGGATTGGTGGTGGCTAATCAGCTGAATTTAAAAGGATATAGCGTTACTTTATTCGATAAGGATGAAGCGCCCGGAGGATTATTACGATTCGGTATTCCTAATTTCAAACTGGATAAAAATGTAATTGACCGACGGATGAAGATATTGGCTGCAGAAGGAATACAGTTTGAGATGGGAGTAGAAATAGACGTTAATCATTTACCGGAAGGATTCGATGCTTACTGCATCTGTACCGGAACCCCCACTGCACGTGACTTGAGTATTCCGGGACGTGAACTGAAAGGGATTCATTTCGCACTCGAAATGCTGGCACAACAGAATAGGATTCTGGCAGGACAGACTTTCCCGAAAGACAAGTTGGTAAATGCCAAAGGCAAAAAGGTTCTCGTGATAGGTGGCGGAGACACTGGTTCCGACTGCATCGGAACCAGTGTGAGACAGGGAGCCGTCAGTGTCACTCAAATCGAAATCATGCCGAAACCTCCTGTCGGCTACAATCCGGCTACTCCTTGGCCACAATGGCCGGCAGTCTTCAAAACGACTTCCAGCCATGAAGAAGGTTGTACACGCCGCTGGTGCCTGGCTTCCAATCAGTTCCTCGGAAAGAATGGAAAAGTGACAGGTGTAGAAGTGGAAGAAGTAGAATGGATTCCGGCAGCAGATGGCGGACGTCCCACAATGAAACCAACAGGGAAGAAGGAAGTCATCGAGGCTGATATGGTATTATTGGCGATGGGATTCCTGAAACCGGAACAACCCAAATTTGCAAAGAATGTATTTCTTGCCGGTGATGCCGAGACGGGTGCCAGCCTGGTGGTACGCGCCATGGCGGGAGGACGAAAGGCTGCTGCGGAAATAGATGCTTATCTGACGAAATAGCTTTGCAGTAAGGAAAAAGCAGAAGTTTGATTAGTACTATCCGATTCGTTCCACCATGGTCGAACGAAAGAAACACCCAGGTAGAACGGAAAGATAACCTTGGTGGAACGAAAGGGAAACCAAGGCGGAACGAATTAAGAATAGCTAGTCAGCTTCTTAGAAATAGCGAATAAACAATCAACAGATTACATTACCCCCTCTAAAAATTAAAGTTATGTGTGGAATAGCAGGTATACTCAACATCAAAGTTCAAACGAAAGAACTAAGAGATAAAGTACTGAAAATGGCCCAGAAGATCCGTCATCGCGGACCGGACTGGAGCGGAATCTATGTAGGCGGAAGTGCCATCCTGGCACACGAACGTCTTTCTATTGTCGACCCGCAGAGTGGCGGACAACCGTTATACTCTCCCGATCGTAAACAGGTGCTCGCCGTCAACGGTGAGATTTACAATCACCGTGATATTCGCGCTAAATATGCGGGAAAATATAACTTTCAGACCGGAAGTGACTGTGAGGTAATTCTTGCCCTTTACAAAGATAAAGGCATCCATTTTCTGGAAGATATTAGCGGTATCTTTGCTTTCGTTCTTTATGATGAGGAAAAGGATGAATTTCTGATTGCCCGCGATCCGATAGGGGTTATTCCTTTATATATAGGAAAAGATAAAGAGGGAAAAATCTACTTCGGCAGCGAGTTGAAAGCCCTTGAAGGATTTTGCGACGAATATGAAATATTTCTCCCCGGACATTACTTCTATAGTAAAGAGGGAAAAATGAAACGTTGGTATTCGCGCGACTGGACAGAATATGAAACCGTAAAAGAGAATGATGCACAAACCGTTGATGTGAAAATAGCATTAGAAGAGGCTGTACACCGCCAGTTAATGAGTGACGTACCGTACGGAGTGCTTCTTTCGGGCGGGTTGGATAGTTCTGTCATCTCCGCCATTGCCAAAAAATATGCGGCAAAGCGTATAGAAACAGACGGAGCGAGTGATGCGTGGTGGCCTCAACTCCACTCCTTCGCCATCGGACTAAAAGGTGCTCCCGATTTGATTAAAGCACGTGAAGTGGCTGAATATATCGGTACTGTCCATCACGAAATAAACTATACTGTTCAGGAAGGTTTGGATGCCCTGCGTGATGTCATTTATTTCATCGAGACATACGATGTAACCACGGTACGCGCTTCCACTCCCATGTACCTACTGGCACGTGTCATCAAATCGATGGGTATCAAAATGGTGTTGAGCGGTGAAGGCGCCGATGAAGTTTTCGGTGGTTATCTGTATTTCCACAAGGCTCCCACTCCACAGGCATTCCACGAAGAAACAGTACGTAAACTTTCAAAGTTGCACATGTACGATTGCCTCCGCGCCAATAAAAGTTTGTCAGCATGGGGAGTAGAAGGACGTGTTCCTTTCCTTGATAAAGAATTCCTCGACGTAGCCATGAACCTGAATCCGAAAGCTAAAATGTGCCCCGGAAAGGAAATTGAGAAACGGATTGTTCGCGAAGCCTTTGCCGAGATGTTACCGGAAAGTGTGGCGTGGAGACAAAAAGAGCAGTTCAGTGACGGTGTAGGATATTCATGGATTGACACATTGAGGGAAATCACAGCTGCTGCTGTGAGCGATCAGCAAATGGAACATGCTGCCGAACGCTTCCCTATCAACACGCCACAAAATAAAGAAGAATACTATTATCGCAGTATCTTTGAAGAGCATTTCCCCAGTGAAAGTGCAGCACGCACCGTACCCAGTGTTCCCAGTGTGGCCTGCTCCACAGCAGAAGCGCTGGCGTGGGATATTGCTTTCAGGAATCTGAATGAGCCTAGCGGACGTGCGGTGAGAGGAATACACGAAGAGGCCTATACTTAACTGATAAGAATAACAGAATCTGCTCTTTCTGTTATTCTTTTGTAACATTTCTATTTTAAAATCTCAAGGATTAACGCAGATTAGCATATTATTGTCTGATTTGCGTTTTCTTTTTTATAATTTTGAGGCCAAACCAAATTAAATCTATCAAACTTTTAAAAGACCAAACAAATGAATTTAAAAAAAATGATGATGGCTTCTGCCCTTCTAATGGTTGCTTGCTGTATGCAGGCACAGACAAAAGTGATAGCCCACCGTGGATTCTGGAAAACTCCGGGATCATCACAAAACAGTATTTCATCACTTCTAAAAGCAGATTCCATCGGTTGTTACGGTTCAGAATTTGACGTATGGATCGCTAAGGATAACAAGTTGGTGGTCAACCATGATCCCGTATACAAGATGAGACCGATGGAGTATTCCAAAGGCGACGCACTGACCGGACTTAAATTATCCAACGGAGAAAACCTACCTAGCCTGGAAGAGTATCTGGAAGCCGGGAAAAACTGTAATACCCGACTGATTCTCGAACTGAAAGCACATAGCAATAAGAAACGTGAAACCAAAGCCGTACAGGGAATCCTTGCCATGGTGGAGAAAATGGGACTGGAAAACCGCATGGAATATATCACGTTCTCCCTGCATGCCATGAAAGAGTTTATCCGCCTGGCTCCTGCCGGTACTCCGGTATTTTACCTTAACGGGGAACTGTCTCCCAAAGAATTAAAGGAACTCGGTGCTGCCGGTCTTGATTATCACATGGGAGTGATTAAGAAACACCCCGAATGGATCAAAGAAGCTCATGAACTCGGCTTGAAAGTAAATGTGTGGACTGTGGACGAAGTGGAAGATATGAAATCGCTGATCGAACAGAAAGTAGATTTCATTACCACCAACGAACCAGTCATCTTACAAGAAGAACTGAAAAAACATCAATAAGATAAAATCATTACAAAGTAAACTATTTAATATCCGTCTTTAAAGAAACAGCTCGTTCCTTTAAAAGAAACAGGATGTTTCTCGGTGTCGAACGGGTGGTCCCTTTTAAAGGAACCACCCGTTTCTTTTAAAGGAAAAATGAGCTTTTATAACAAACTAAATACCAGCATATTAAGAACACTCATTTTTTCATCTGAAAAAGAAAAGGTCATTTTCATATATGCCAATAAAAGATTACAAACGATTTACTGGAAATCATCTAATACCTCTTTCAGCTCTCCTACCGTAAGCTCTCCTACCTGTCTCCATAATTCATGTCCCTTATGCAATAAAAGAAAGGCGGGCACTGTTTCTACATTATGCGCATCGGCTATTGTTCTATTTTCTTCAGCATTCACTCTTATCAATTCTACAGTTCTCTTTTCGTAAGTCCGAAGCACAGGACCTATCCACTCATAATGAGGTGACCAGTCGGCATAAAATACTACCAACACCAAATGGTTGGTCTTAACTGCTGTTTCTAATTGTTTCTCTATATTCATATCTCTACGTTTTTATATTAATGATAGTGCTAAAACAATGAATACAGAAAAAGGTTCTTCAGCATATCCGGTGAGCAATATGATAGATAAATAGGGGTTTTCACTTTCATATCGTCAAAAGGAAAAGGATATATTTCTTGTTTTTATAGCTGATTTCACCGATTATCAAGGCTAAATATTTTTCATATATTATGGAAGAATATGCAAAACAATTCATCCAAATAACAGTTTATTAATATATAAACAGGTATAATTTCAAATTATAACTAAATGTGGCCGTATATAAAGCGATTATAAGTTTGAAGAAAATAAATAGATATTAGATATACTTTTTAGTAAAATATAAAGCAAAAAGTCATATCTTTGCATCATAATAAAACAAAAGGTTACAACAATCAACAAATATAAATCAAAATGACAACAAAGATTAAGTTCACAAAAATGCATGGAGCGGGAAATGACTACATATATGTAGACACAAGCCAATATCCGATAGCCGACCCTGCAAAGAAGGCAATCGAATGGAGCAAGTTTCATACAGGAATCGGAAGTGATGGACTTATATTGATTGGTGTCTCTGATAAAGCGGATTTCAGCATGCGCATTTTCAATGCGGACGGTTCGGAAGCTATGATGTGCGGTAACGGAAGCCGTTGTGTAGGCAAATATGTATATGAATACGGCTTGACTGACAAAACAGAAATTACGCTGGATACACGATCAGGAATAAAAATCCTGAAACTGCATGTAGAGGGAAAAACAGTTAGTGCAGTCACCGTAGACATGGGTAGCCCGTTGGAAACAGAAGAGATTCAGTGGGGAGGAAAGTATCCTTTCCGGTCGACCAAAGTATCAATGGGTAATCCGCATCTCGTCACATTTGTTGAGGACATCACCCAGATTAATTTACCGGAAATCGGTCCTGAACTGGAGAATCATCCTCTTTTTCCCGACAGAACCAATGTGGAGTTTGCACAGATTGTCAGCAAAGACACCATACGGATGAGGGTGTGGGAAAGAGGATCGGGAATCACTCAAGCTTGCGGGACAGGTGCTTGCGCCACAGCAGTAGCCGCCTTCATCAACGGACTTACAGGAAGAAAAAGCGATGTAATCATGGATGGAGGGACAGTCACCATTGAATGGGATGAAATCTCCGGACATATATTAATGACCGGACCGGCAACCAAAGTTTTCGATGGGGAGATTGAGGATAAGTAATAAGTATCAGGTATTGAGTATTAGATTTTGCAGAACTTAAAACAATAACAAGATGGCATTAGTAAACGAACATTTTTTGAAGTTACCGGGAAGCTATTTATTCTCGGACATAGCGAAAAAGGTAAATACCTTCAAGATAACACATCCTAAACAGGATATTATCCGGTTGGGTATCGGTGATGTCACCCAACCGCTTCCGAAAGCGTGTATCGAAGCCATGCACAAAGCGGTAGAAGAGCTGGCCAGCAAGGATACATTCCGCGGATATGGTCCTGAACAGGGATATGATTTTCTGATTGAAGCAATTATAAAAAATGACTTTATTCCACGTGGGATTCATTTCTCGGCATCCGAGATATTTGTCAGTGACGGTGCCAAAAGCGATACCGGAAATATAGGCGATATTCTTCGCCATGACAATAGCGTAGGTGTTACAGATCCCATCTATCCGGTTTATATAGACAGCAATGTCATGTGCGGACGCGCCGGAGTGTTGGAAGAAGAAACGGGTAAATGGAGTAATGTTACTTATATGCCTTGCACAAGTGAGAATAACTTTATTCCGGAAATTCCAGACAAACGGATAGACATTGTTTATCTCTGCTATCCGAACAACCCGACAGGAACAACCTTAACCAAACCGGAACTGAAGAAATGGGTGGACTATGCATTGGCAAACGATACATTGATTCTGTTCGATGCCGCTTATGAAGCATATATCCAGGACGAAAATGTCCCCCACTCTATCTATGAGATTAAGGGAGCTAAAAAGTGTGCGATCGAATTCCGTAGTTTTTCAAAAACGGCAGGATTTACCGGAGTACGCTGCGGATATACCGTAGTTCCGAAAGAGCTTACTGCCGCCACATTGGAAGGAGACCGCATCCCACTCAACAGATTGTGGAACCGCCGCCAATGCACCAAGTTCAACGGTACTTCTTACATTACCCAACGGGCAGCAGAAGCCGTTTACAGTGCAGAAGGCAAAGCACAGATTAAAGAAACAATCGGCTATTATATGACCAATGCCAAAATTATGAAAGAGGGATTGGAAGCCACAGGACTGAAAGTGTATGGAGGAGTCAACGCTCCCTACTTGTGGGTGAAAACTCCGAACGGGCTTTCGTCATGGCGATTCTTCGAACAGATGTTGTATGAAGCCAATGTGGTCGGTACCCCCGGTGTAGGCTTCGGACCAAGCGGTGAAGGATATATCCGCCTGACTGCCTTTGGCGAACGTAACGACTGTATCGAAGCAATGAGAAGAATAAAAAACTGGCTATAAGAATTTTGAATAACTTCTCCTAGTCTATTCATAACCAGTGATTTTTCAATTTACTTGATAGTATTTCGCGCGCTACTATATATACATGGACCGTACATCCACATTTTTCTAACTATTAAAGGTAAAAAGACGATGAAAACGACGATTAACAAAAAAATGAGGGTAATAACAGTAGCATTATTACTGTCAGGGCTTGTCCCGTCTACAATGATGGCACAAGATAAGGTAGAAGCTTCCGTTGGAGCAGATCTGGTAAGTGGTTACATCTGGCGCGGCCAGGATTTAGGCGGAGTGAGCGTTCAACCCTCACTGGAAATCTCTTACAAAGGTTTCTCACTCGGAGCATGGGGATCGGTAGGATTCGAATCGACGGACACAAAAGAGTTCGATTTAACTCTTGGTTATTCGATAGGCGGTTTTAGCGTTTCAGTGACGGATTATTGGTTTAATACCCAAGTAGAAACTGGCATAGACGATGATGGAGAAACGATCTTTGCAACTAACAAGTATTTTAAATACGGAGCTCATTCAACGGCTCATGTATTTGAAGCACAAGTCGGATATGACTTCGGACCACTGGCAGTCAACTGGTATACAAATTTTGCAGGTGCCGACGACGTGAAAGAAAATGGCAAAAGGGCTTATTCTTCTTACCTCGCACTTAGCGCACCATTCAAATTGGGAGGTCTCGACTGGACAGTAGATTTAGGTATGGTTCCTTGGGAGACAACTTTCTACAATGGCTATACAAGTGGGTTCTGCGTATCAGACGTAAGTCTCGGAGCTTCCAAGGATATCAAAATCACAGATTCCTTCTCCGTTCCGGCATTTGCCAAGGTATCTGTCAATCCACGGACAGAAGGAGCCTACTTCGCATTCGGATTAAGTTTTTAAGAGAGAGAATATAGAATATCAAAGAGCGTATAGGGATCAGGTAGTTAGAGTTTAGATTTTATCGGTTTGTTGTATGGTAACCTACTATGGCTGCCACACCCTATACCTCTTTCTTTTACAGGTCAACACTAATATTTAAGGTATATGAAAAAGATTGAAGCTATTATCCGTAAAACCAAATTCGAGGACGTAAAAGACGCCCTACTCGAAGCGGACATTGAATGGTTCTCTTATTACGATGTAAGAGGTATTGGAAAAGCACGGCAAGGACGTATCTACCGTGGCGTAGTATATGACACCAGCACCATTGAACGAATTCTGATCTCTATTGTCGTACGCGACAAAAATACCGAGAAAACAGTGCAAGCTATCATCAAAGCTGCACAGACCGGAGAAATCGGTGACGGACGTATTTTCGTCATTCCTATCGAAGACGCTATCCGCATACGCACTGCAGAACGTGGTGACATAGCCCTCTACAATGCAGAACAAGAACGTTAATCGGCAGCGGCAAGGTGCCGCTCCCAGGTTTCCTTGCGGATTATAACGTTTATAAAGAGGTTTACAACATCACTAATAAATAATAGGTATAAAATAAGATAATTATTATGGATACAAAATATAAAAGCCATAGCTTCATAAAGTTGTGGATAGCCACTACTATATTCATTTTGTGCTGTTTTACTACTGATATGTCGGCACAAAACGCAGCCGCTGCCGATACAGTTGCAGCAGTTACAGAAACAATTACCGAAGTCGTTGCAGCTCCTGCCGAAGAAGCATCAGCAGCTCCCGATACGGTTGGTGAATTAGCTCTTGGATTAAATACTGTATGGATGTTGCTTGCAGCAATGCTCGTATTCTTCATGCAGCCGGGATTTGCATTAGTAGAAGCAGGTTTTACCAGAGTGAAAAATACTGCCAACATTCTGATGAAGAACTTTGTAGACTTCATGTTCGGCTCTTTACTATACTGGTTTATCGGTTTCGGATTGATGTTCGGCGCAGGCGGATTCATCGGAATGCCTCACTTCTGCGACCTTTCTTTCATTAATAATGGTTTGCCAACCGAAGGATTCCTCATATTCCAAACCGTATTCTGTGCGACAGCAGCTACAATTGTATCAGGAGCCATGGCAGAACGAACAAAATTCTCCATGTATATAGTCTACACCATCTTTATCAGTGTACTGATTTATCCGATATCCGGTCACTGGACATGGGGCGGAGGCTGGCTGATGAACGGTGAAGAAGGTTCTTTCATGATGAGTCACTTCGGCACTACATTCCATGACTTTGCCGGTTCTACAGTCGTTCACTCTGTAGGTGGATGGATTGCTTTGGTAGGTGCTGCCATTCTTGGTCCCCGTATCGGTAAATATGGTAAAGACGGCAAATCAAAAGCTATCCCAGGCCATAGCCTGACTATTGCTGCACTGGGGGTATTCATTCTTTGGTTCGGATGGTTCGGATTCAACCCCGGTTCTCAATTGGCAGCAGCAACCGAAGCCGACGCAATCGCTATTTCCCACGTATTCCTGACAACGAACCTGGCTGCTTGTGCCGGTGGTTTCTTTGCTCTGTTGGTGAGCTGGATGAAATATGGAAAACCATCCCTGTCATTGACACTGAATGGTATCTTGGCAGGTCTGGTAGGTATCACAGCAGGATGTGACGCAGTATCTCCCGCAGGAGCAGCCTTGATAGGTGCGATATGTGGTGTCGTAATGATATTCTCCGTTGACTTCATTGACAAGGTTTTAAAGATAGACGATCCGGTAGGTGCATCTTCCGTACATGGTGTGTGTGGTTTTTTAGGAACGATTCTCACAGGTTTGTTCTCTACCAGTGAAGGTTTATTCTATGGATACGGTTTCGGATTCCTCGGTGCACAACTATTCGGAGCATTGGTAGTAAGTGCATGGGCAGCAGGCATGGGATTCATCATTTTCAAAACGCTTGATAAGATTCACGGACTTCGCGTTCCGGCACGTGTCGAAGAAGAAGGTCTTGACATTTACGAACACGGTGAATCTGCTTACAACTAAGTTACTTATAATTAAAAGTAAGTCTACTCATCAGTAAGTGAATTAGGCTATATAGATTAAAAAGATTTATCCCGGGCGGGCCTGACCGCCTTCCCGGGAACCACACAGAGAAAATTATTTGCTCTAACATATTTAACAACAAATCAAATTAGGTATTATGTCAAAACTTAGATTCAGAGTAGTAGAGACAGCTTTCAAGAAAAAGGCTGTTGAGGTAGCAACACCTGCCGAACGTCCTTCGGAATACTTCGGCAAGTATGTATTCAACAAGGAAAAGATGTTCAAATACCTTCCCAGTAAGGTATACAATGCACTGATTGATGCAATTGACAATGGTGCTCCGCTAGATCGCAGCATTGCCGACGAGGTAGCTGCCGGCATGAAAAAATGGGCTATCGAAATGGGTGTCACTCATTACACGCACTGGTTTGCACCGCTGACCGAGGGTACGGCAGAAAAGCACGATGCCTTCGTTGAACATGACGGCAAAGGTGGTATGATGGAAGAATTTACAGGTAAACTGCTCGTACAGCAGGAGCCGGATGCTTCTTCTTTCCCGAATGGCGGTATCCGTAATACATTCGAAGCTCGCGGATACAGCGCATGGGACCCCTCGTCACCTGCTTTCATCGTGGATGATACACTTTGCATCCCGACTGTATTTATCGCATATACCGGTGAAGCTCTTGACTATAAAGCTCCCTTACTGAAGGCATTGCGTGCTGTAGATAAAGCAGCCGTAGCCGTATGTCAGTATTTTAATCCGGAAGTGAAAAAAGTAGTTGCTTACTTAGGATGGGAACAGGAATACTTCCTGGTAGACGAAGGATTGTATGCCGCACGTCCGGACTTACTAATGACCGGTCGTACTTTGATGGGACATGACAGTGCCAAAAACCAACAGTTGGAGGATCACTACTTCGGTGCTATCCCCACCCGCGTAGCCGCTTTCATGAAGGACCTTGAAATTGAAGCGTTAAAATTAGGTATTCCTGTTAAGACTCGTCACAACGAGGTTGCCCCGAACCAGTTCGAGTTGGCTCCTATCTTTGAAGAGTGTAACCTTGCTAATGACCATAACTTACTGATTATGTCATTAATGCGTAAGGTAAGCCGCCGTCATGGTTTCCGTGTACTGCTTCATGAAAAGCCGTTCAAAGGTGTCAATGGTTCGGGTAAACACAACAACTGGTCTTTGGGCACTGATACAGGTATCTTATTGATGGGACCGGGCAAGACTCCGGAAGACAATCTGCGTTTTGTTACATTCGTTGTCAATACATTGATGGCAGTTTATCATCATAACGGACTACTGAAAGCTTCTATCTCCAGTGCTACCAATGCCCACCGTCTGGGAGCGAATGAGGCACCTCCTGCAATTATCTCCTCTTTCCTTGGAAAACAGTTGTCGCAGGTATTGGATCATATCGAAAACAGTACGAAAGATGATTTAATCAGCCTTAGCGGTAAACAGGGAATGAAGTTGGATATTCCGCAGATTCCTGAATTACTGATCGATAATACAGACCGTAACCGTACTTCTCCATTTGCTTTCACAGGCAACCGCTTTGAGTTCCGTGCCGTAGGTTCCGAAGCAAACTGTGCTTCTGCCATGATTGCATTGAACTCGGCCGTAGCAAATCAATTGGTGAAGTTTAAAAAGGACGTGGATGCGTTGATTGAAAAGGGAGAACCCAAAGTTTCCGCCATTCTTGAAATCATCCGCGGATATATCAAAGAATGTAAAGCCATTCATTTCGACGGTAACGGTTACAGTGACGAATGGAAGAAAGAAGCTGCCCGTCGTGGACTGGATTGCGAAACCAGTGTTCCTGTTATCTTCGACAATTACCTGAAACCGGAAACAATTGCCATGTTCGAAGCTACCGGTGTAATGACCAAGAAAGAACTGGAAGCCCGTAACGAGGTGAAATGGGAAACTTATACGAAGAAGATTCAGATTGAGGCACGTGTATTGGGTGACTTGGCAATGAATCATATCATTCCGGTTGCCACTCAATACCAGACGGACTTAATTAATAATGTCTATAAGATGCAATCTCTTTTCCCAGCAGAAAAGGCAGCGAAATTGTCTGCTAAGAACCTGGAGCTTATTGAAGAGATTGCCGACCGTACAGCTTTCATCAAGGAGCATGTAGATGCAATGATTGAGGCTCGTAAGGTTGCAAACAAGATAGAAAGCGAACGGGAAAAAGCCATTGCCTACCACGACACGATTGTCCCGGCACTAGAAGAAATCCGTTATCACATCGACAAGTTGGAACTGATTGTTGACAATCAGATGTGGACGCTTCCAAAATACAGGGAACTGTTATTTGTGAGATAGAAAAAAAATTATCTATTTCTTTTGTTGGTTGTTTTAAGTTTGCGGGGAGGGGTGCTGTGAAGCAGTCCTCTTCTTTTTTTATTCGATAATCTTTGCGTCTTCAATATCATCATCGTCATGCATAACCGGAGCCTTCGGGCGGCGACGGGCAAACTTGAACCAGTTTATCAATTCGGAAAGAGAATAAACCAAACTGCTGATACCAATAATTATAAATGCAGTATTACGCGCTCCTGTCGGATTGAACAAAGCGATAATACCCGCAATAAGAATCAGCGAAGGAATCAGATAAAAAGCTCCCGGAACGGGCATCCACCGACGAGCCATCGACAAAGAAGCAATCTGTTGCACTCCTCCCATAATCAGGATAAATCCCAATAAAAACATCAGGACATCTGCAAAGAATTCAGGCATCACAATCAACCAAAGTCCGAATAATAAGCTACCGATTCCTTCTATCGGAAAACGGGGAGCTGCTTCACCTTCCGGTCTTTTCCGGCCGAAATAGCCAAAAAGGCTGATAACACCGGGAATCAAGAAGGCAACACCTACCGTAATGACAATATAACTGGCAGCCGCATTGGGCCAAATCACGAGTACCAATCCAATCACAAGTGCGAAGAGAATGCGAATAAGGGAATAATTCATTGTTTTCATAAATTCTATATTTTTTAACCGAGTCTGTTCCAATACTTTTGCGAATATAAGTGTTTCTACTGATATATAAAAATAACAAATAAACATTGTAATAAGTTCGTAATAATATCGTTATGACGATTACATCTCACATTGATATTTTTGCAGAAATTTTAAACAGTTCCTTTTTCACAATGAAACAAAGCGAAATAAAAAAGAAATACCCTTATGTAGAGCGTGACATCAGTTGGATGTACTTCAACCAACGTATTCTGCTAGAAGCCGCCCGTCCAGAAGTGCCACTGCTGGAACGACTCACTTTTCTTGGCATCTATTCAAATAACCTGGATGAATTCTTCCGTGTCCGTGTAGCGACTCTGAACCGGATCGTAGAATATGCCGATAAAAACATACAAGCAGAACAAGAAACCGCCGCCTGCACTCTGAAACAAATAGGAAAGCTGCACAATCGTTACTACAAGCAGTTTGAGGAGATATTCGCTTCCATTATGGAGGAATTGAAGAAAGAGAATATCTACGTCATCAAAGATGCGGAAATGACGGACGAACAGAAAGCATTCGTCACTTCTTTCTATCGCAACAAACTGAATGGTTCTACCAATCCGCTTTTCCTCAATGGAACCCGCCCGCTGGACGATCAGACAGATGAGGATATTTACCTTGCCATCCGTCTGCTGCGCAAAGATGAAACGGGAAAGATAAAGGAGAAAGACTATGCAGTGATTGAACTGCCGACCGGAGACTTCGGCCGTTTTATTCAATTACCTGATTCGGATGGAAAAACATATCTCATGTTTCTTGATGACGTGATCCGCTATTGTTTGCCGATGATTTTTGTTGGCATGAAGTACACAGATTATGAGGCGTACACTTTCAAATTCACTAAAGACGCCGAAATGGAAATTGACAGTGATCTGCGGACAGGGGTACTTCAGAAGATTTCCAAAGGTGTGAAAAGCCGGAAGAAAGGGGAACCGATCCGTTTCGTCTATGACGAACAAATTCCTAAAGACTTGCTGAAAAAGTTGACCGGCCGCCTGAACGTGGATAAGAATGACACGCGTGTAGCCGGAGGACGCTATCACAATTTCAAGGATTTGATGAAATTTCCGGTTTGCGGTCATCATGAACTGAAATATCCTGTTTGGGAACCTATCTTCAAGCCTGAACTGAATGGCATGGAAAGTCTGCTCACTTTGATTCGTCGGAAAGATCGTTCCTTACATTATCCTTATCATAGTTTCGATACTTTCATCCGTGTGTTGCGAGAAGCCGCTATCAGTAAAGAAGTAAAAAGTATCAAGATGACGCTTTATCGTTTGGCTAAAGACTCCAAAGTGATAAAGGCTTTAATCAGTGCAGCCAAAAACGGAAAAAAAGTCACAGTAGTTATCGAACTGTTGGCACGTTTTGATGAAGCGTCTAATATCAACTGGAGCAAGAAAATGCAGGATGCGGGGATTCATGTTATTTTCGGAGTAGAGGGTTTGAAAATTCATTCTAAATTGCTGCATATCGGCACTCGGCACGGAGATATCGCCTGCATCAGTACAGGAAATTTCCATGAAGGAAATGCACGTATGTATACTGACTATACCATTATGACTGCTCACCGTCCCATTGTCCGGGAAGTCAATGCCGTATTCGATTTTATCGAAAAGCCTTATACTCCTGTTGATTTCAAAGAATTGCTCGTTTCTCCCAATGATATGCGTAAACGATTCATTGCGCTTATCAACAAAGAGATAAAAAATAAGGAACAGGGAAAAGAGGCTTATATCCTTGCTAAAGTAAATCATATTACTGACCGTGCACTTGTTGAAAAGCTATACGAAGCCTCAACAGCGGGTGTTCAAGTGGAACTGGTAGTACGCGGTAACTGTTCTTTAGTGACAGGCGTTCCGGGTATCAGCGAGAATATACACATCAATGGTATTATCGACCGTTATCTCGAACATTCGCGCATTTTCATCTTCGCCAATGGTGGAGAAGAAAAATACTACATTGGTTCTGCCGACTGGATGCCTCGCAACCTGGATAATCGTATTGAGGTGGCGGCACCGGTCTATGATAAAGAAATCCAGGCAGATTTAAAACGAATTGTCTGCTACGGATTCCGGGATACGGCAAAAGGAAGAATTGTGGATGGTACAGGCGAGAACCGGGAAAAAGAACGGGAAGAGAACAGTGTCCCATTCCGCTCACAAGAAAAATTATATAACGAATACAAGAATACATTATGATAAGTATGAAGAAAGTTAATTATGCGGCAATAGATATAGGCTCTAATGCGGTGCGACTGCTGATAAAATGTGTAAACGAGGAGAATGCGCCCGAATTAATGAGTAAGGTACAGCTCATCCGTATTCCGTTACGGTTGGGAGAAGACGCCTTTACTGTGGGGGTTATCTCTACAGAAAAAGAGAAGAAACTGATTCGGCTGATGAAAGCCTACAAACAATTAATGAAGATATATGATGTGGTAGACTATCGTGCGTGTGCCACCTCTGCCATGCGTGATGCACGTAATGGCAAGGATATCGTTCAGCAGATCGTCAAAAAGACGGGTATCCGTGTAGAAATCATCGACGGGCAGGAAGAAGCGCATATTGTTTACGACAATCATATCGAACAGTTATTTGCTTCAGGACAAAATTACTTGTATGTAGATGTAGGAGGTGGTAGTACGGAAATTAATCTCATCAGCAACGGTGAACTGAAAAATTCCCGTTCATATAATATAGGTACGGTACGTATGCTTAGCGGTATGGTAAAGGAAGAAGAAAAGGAAGCTTTGCGCACTGACCTGATAGGGCTTGCCACAGAATATACCCCTATCAGCATCATCGGTTCGGGAGGAAATATTAATAAGTTATTTCGTTTAGCGGACAAGAAAGACAAAAAAGCGTCTCTCCTACCCATCGAATCACTGCAAGATATATATGAAACATTAAAAGCCCTCTCTACCGAACAACGTATTAAGCAATATAAGTTGAAACCGGACCGGGCCGATGTTATTGTTCCTGCTGCAGAGATATTTCTCGAGATAGCTACTCATGTAAAAGCTACCGGAATTATTGTACCTACCATCGGACTGTCCGACGGTATTATAGACAGCTTGTACACGCAAAACATGAACAGGCCTGATTCTCCGCAATCTCGATGAATGAATATATAAAAAACTCCTGATACTAAGTCTGGATATACTAGTATCGGGAGTTTTTGTCTCATCTTGCTATAATGTATAGATTCATCTTTAAAAGAGTTAGGTATTCGGATTTTGTTCTTTATATTTGTGCAACTATATATTTGAAACAATATGGATATAAAACTTAGAATTGAGCAATCTTCGGATTATCATGAAACCGAAAACATTACACGGGAAGCATTCTGGAATCATTATTCTCCGGGATGTGACGAACATTACCTCCTTCATATTATGCGTAACCATCCTAAGTTTGTGCCGGAGCTCGATATTGTTGCAGAACATAATAACAAGATTGTCGGTAATGTTGTCTGCCTCAAATCATTTATCATGGCAGATGACGGTAACCAATATGAGGTTTTGAGCCTGGGGCCCATTTCTGTCCTCCCCGAATACCAACAGCAAGGTATCGGAGGAAGAATGATTGCACTTACCAAAAAATTAGCTTCCGAAATGGGATTTCGTGCTATTTTACTTTGTGGTGACCCGGATTATTATCTCCGACAAGGATTCATTCCTGCCGAAACATTAGGGATTCGCACTGAAGACAATATGTATGCTACTGCTCTTCATGTTTGTGAATTATATGATAATGCTTTAGCCAATGTAAAAGGCCGTTATATAGAAGATAAAATATATCAGATTGATAAATCTGCTGCTAATGAGTTCGACAAGCGATTTCCTCCAAAAGAAATGGTAGTTGGTACTCCGTCACAAAAACGGTTTAATCAGATAGTAGTGATGCAGAAAAAAGCGAATTAAGGTTGAATAACCTAAATCGCCTGATTTGTACATCTCTGGAGCTCGGTCCTGCTATGATATTAAGCAACTATCATTCAATATAGTTACCATTCTTCGTATCTTTGCAGTTACAAAACATTCAACATGAGAAATTTGAATTTACAAAAAGATACTACTGACACTTTGTAATTCTTAATCTATCAGGGATCGCTTCTTTCCTCCCTTTGGCTGAAGTAAAATTTTTCTGCCACTGTAGAGGGCTTTATTCAATTCACTATTCTACAATTAAGCATGATATATATACATTTTAATACGCGCACAGCATTTCTACAATCAAACGGGCATCACATGTACTAATAAAGTTCCCTTTTACTTTTTTCTTTTTACCATTATCAAAGCCCCAAATAGAAAAATCAATGGAAAGAAAGTAGGAAATTCTAACAACATTTACGATATAGCGACACTATCCCAATGGTTTGTTTACTTCATCCATAGCTTTTGATGACATTATCCGCATCTTTTACTTACTTTATCCTTATGTTTTTTACAAATATAGCGGCGCTTTTGATGTAAATATGCGGTGCTTTACGCAATAAAGGCATTGTTTTTCAATAAATCATGGGGATTTTCCTGCTAATAGAGAAGAATGATAGAACATGAGAGATAGCAAAACCCTTGATTACACGAACAATCGTCAGAATAATCAGAGATTCTAAAACTTTATGTATTTACTTTGTCATCGAATGGGTAATTACATAAAAAAGGGGAGCATTAAGGCAGCACTTACTTCCCTACAATCTCCCCATAATCAATGCACACAAGTTCTTTTCGAATAAAACTGTTTGCAATATTTCTCTTTAATAGTTTTAGTACTGAATCACTTTATCACTACTAACTGTCTTATACCAATCAGTAGTTGAGCTCTGATCGTGTGCCCAATCTGCAAATTTAGAATATGCGTTCGTTATCACTGTTGTTTCTGTTGGATAAGCAAATTTATCAGGAACACACAAAGCCCATGTATTATTAACTGCCTTGATTACCTCAAGCACCTCATTATCCGCCAATTGTCCATTCGCCGTAGCCGAATTAAAATGAGTCAAATGGATTTCTGTTCTCTTTTGACCTATCCCCTGATAAGCAATGAAGAAGTCTAAACCATCTGTCACACTAGGGACGGATATTTCATTTTTAAGTTTGACGTTCACTTCAAGAGTATATATATCTGTAAGAGGAGTACTAGCATTCCCAGTATTCAACATGGGGCGTTGTGCTCCTGTATATCCATATACATAATGTGCGTCTCCAAATAAAGGAATCACAAGTTCATTGCCATTGGCTTCATAAGATGCATTTTCAAATATACCAGAATTTAATGAGCCGGTACGTTGAGCAGCGCCTGCACCAAAACTTATCTCTTCCACATTATTTTTGTCTATTCCTCGTATTCTCAAACCAGCACCTAATTGTTTCACGGCACCAACTGCCCGAAGGTCAATTTTATATTTTAGTTCTTTCACATCATTACCGGCTGCAGGCAAAGTTACATTCAACACAATATCATTGAAATCGTAATCTCCTGCTTTCGGATAGTTATCTTCGAAAGCATAAGAATAAACTGCATATCGAATTTCTACATCATCCGGTTTTTCATCAGAGTTATACCCTTCTTTAACACAGTCACCGTCAGCAGGAAGTATAAATTCTGCTTTGCCCGGATTACAATAGGTAGCACCTTGCTGTAATCCCTTATTTACTAGCCATGCAAAAGGAGACCAGTTATAATGTGCTTCGCCTTTATATGTTTGATCTGTTATTTCACAAATGATATTATTACTTACTTTAGAAGCAGATTGAGCCAGACCGGAAGTATTATCTATTTCGTGAATTCTTAATAAGGCAGTTCCTTGTGTCGGACCGGAAACTGTTCTGAATAAATTAGCTTTGCCCGTACAAGTCAACATGGATTGTGCTTCCATCACGATATTATTATCATTTCCATTACCCGTCAATTCTTTGCAAATAGCTTCGGAAGTATTTCCCATAACAAGCGTACCAAATTGTAATTTTCCAGCTTTCAGATAACAACCGTTTTTAATATTAGTATTATTGTTGCCATCTATATTTTCGACTTCAATGGTTCCATGATTTATCAATGTCGTACCATTTGTAGAAGCATTATAAGAATTCAGTTTAAGTGTTCCATAATTCACAAAATCAACTCCGTTTCCACTTCCATCAATTTTCAAAAAGTCACAATCAATCGTACCCGCATTATAGTTTGTACGCCCAGCCGAACTATTTGTTATCTGAATACCTCTGTCACCAACAATACTTCCTCCCTGCATCACAGTTATATAAGAAGCCCGCGTTAATATCAGACTCCCATTTTTAGCAATCTCTATCTTTCCACCATTCTCAACGATAATTTCTGTAATATCAGAAAATTGATTACTATTCTCTATAACCCATGTGCTTCCTTGAGGAACGATTACTTTCACAGCACTTATTTTTCCATCTCTATTTCCAGTTGCACTAAATCCAGCTTTAAAAGTTCCTTCCTGAATCTTAAACCAACGCTCACTTTCTGTAAAAACAGGAAATTGACCATAACTTCCACCCCAGCCAGACTTTGCAGAAAGATCCCAATTAGCCTGAATGACAGTAGAAATTGCCTTTTTAGCACTAATAAAATCGGCTGTATAAGGAGCTTCCATGACTGGTATACTAGTCATCACAGCTCGTGATATAGAACGTGTTGGCGTACCTTTGTCTCCAAAGTGCGCTGTCACTGTACCATTTTCAATCGCTGTCGGTTGGACCAGATAACGTTTGTGTTCATCTATACGCGCAACAAACACTTTATCAAGAGATGTTGCGCAATCCATCACCACATCCAAAGTCATACTTTGAGTGACAGTTCCTTCCGCTAAGAGTTTTGCTGTACTTTCCGGGCTTAATGGATCGGCATCAAATATCTGTATCTTATAATCTACTCCTTGATCCCCATTGATTGACACATGTGCCGTTACACTTCGTGACATTGTCCAATCACCATCAGAGTCGATGTTTTTTACAGGAAAAGTTTCTTCGTAAATTTGTTTCAGTTGATCTGCATTAAACAGATTTTTCTCATTATCAACGCAACTAATAAAACTGATAGAAGATACTAACAACGAAAATGTGAAGATTTTTACAATGCTTTGTTTCATAATCTTTAAATACTTAAGTTTGCTTTATTTGCACAAAAAATAAAAATCATTACGAATCAACAATCAGCAATGAATGTACAAAGATAGTTGTATTTACAAATAAGAAACGGATAAAGTTGTATTTTTCGACCTACGGTTAACATCTTTTAAAAGATAAGGCTTTAATTACTCCCAATAAAAAACGACCTATTACATTATTGAATATTAAAAGCTTAGAAGTACAAATATGCAATATGCAATCAAAAAAAAGAGTTGCAGATTCTATGCAACTCTCAATTAAACGACAAAGATCCAGTGTTACAAAGCACTACAACTACAAAATACCGAGCTCTTTCATCTCCTTATTAAAAGGATAAAAATTAAAAACTAAAAGGGGAAAATCAATGGTAATACAAAAATCATCACGATTCCCATAATAATCTGCAACGGCAATCCCACTTTTACATAATCCATAAAGGTATATTGACCGGCAGGCATCACCAAGGCATTAGGCGGTGTAGAGAACGGAGAAGCAAAACACATACTTGCACCTACCGTCACAGCAAACAAGAAAGGAACCGGACTGACTCCAATCTGTATGGCACTTTGCAAAGCAATCGGAGCAAGCAAAACAGCGGTAGCCGTATTACTAATAAACATCGTCATCAACGAAGTTGTAAAATAAATACCTGCCATCAATGCAACCGGTCCGTATGATCCCAAGCCGTTCACCAATGTGTTGGAAATATATTCCGAAGCTCCCGTTTTCTCCAATGCCAGAGACATAGGAAGCATGGCTGCAATCAATACAATGCTTTCCCAGTTAATCGTTTTATAAGCCGCTTCTACATTGCGGAAACATCCCGTGAGCACCATCAATATACCCGCTATCATAACAGCTGTAACCGGAGCAACCGGAATGAAGTCAAAAACCATCATTGCCACCATTAACACCATAATAGCAGCTGCCACCGGAGCTTTATAGTCTAACGTAACTTTAGCCGCTTCCGCCAAAGGTTGTCCCAAAACAACCCAATCAGAATCCTCTTTGCTAAGACGGGCTATATTATTCCATGTTCCTTGCACCAAAAGCACGTCACCACTATGAATACGCTCATTCCCCAAATCTTGCAATAAGTATTCCTTTTTACGACGAATCCCCAATACGTTCACATTAAATTTATCACGGAAGCCAGCTTCTTTAATGGTCTGGTTTATCAAATTAGAGGATGGCATCAATACTATTTCAGCAATACCGATATCATAAAAATCCAGCGAATTAGTCGTACTTTTTGTTTCTTCCGTTGCATGGTCACCTAAAATCTCTAGCAGGAAATCTTCTGCAAAAAGCTGTACCTTATCAAATTCTCCTGTCACATACAAAATATCCTCGGCTTGCAACATCGTGTCCGGTGCAGCAAACTTCTGGGTAATCGTTTTCAGAAAACGATGTTGCGATGCATCACCACGACGCACTTCCATGATATTCAAACCATATTTGCGACGAATATCCAAGTCAATAATCGTCTTGCCCAAAAGCCGGGAATCTTTTATTACCTGCAAACGAAACAGATTGCTGGAAAGCCCATATTCATTTACCAACTGTTTCAGTGACTTACCCGAACGTTTATTATCATCTTTCTGGCCTTTTTTAGAAAGAAACCATTTGCTAAGTGGCATCAATACCAGCGTACCGACAATCACACAGACAATGCCGACAGGCAGGAAAGAGAAGAAGGAAAGCGGTTCAAGTCCGGCAGAAGTCAACGTATTTTGTATCACAAGGTTCGGCGGAGTACCGATTAAAGTCATCATACCTCCCATACTACTTGCAAAAGCCAACGGCATCAACAGCCTGCTCGGATTCATACCGGCACTCATTGCCAGACTGACAACAATAGGAAGCATCAGTGCCACCGTTCCTGTGTTACTGACAAACGCACCAATGGCCGAAGTCACCAACATCACCAACAGAAATAACCGGATCTCACTGGTTCCCGCAAGTTTAAGAATACGGGAACTAATCATCTTTGCCAATCCCGTTTGAAAGATAGCCCCTCCCACTACAAACAATCCGATCATCATAATGACTACCGAATTGGAAAAACCGGAAAGTGCTTCATCAGGAGTTAATATCTGAAAAATAAGTAAGGCTATCAGTGCACACAGTGCCACAATATCCGAACGAACCTTGCCGTTCACGAAAAAGACAGCCGAAAGAACGAGAATAATAATGGTTATTAGCATACGTAATTAAATGATTGTTTTATTTTGACTCTATCAAAACTTATTTAGGTGAACAAAAATAGAAAATACTCCAGCGTTATTAAAACAAACTAGAAATGATTTTAGTTCATGAGACATCATTTAATATTTTAATACATTTTCTTTCTGAAAAAAGACTCGAAATCAAGCAAAATATGATACCATACAAGAACTACAAGACACCATACCTCCACTATTTCTTCATCGCATATAATTACAGTCTCACAATATAATGTTGAAAGACAATATATTTATGTATTATTTTTTGAAAGTTAAAGAACAATTCATATCTTTACACCTCATTTATATCAAACATTTTATGGCAAACAATTATTTGTTAAATTATTGGATTAACGAAGTTCATTGGGGTTATAATTATTTACTAGTAGTTATTTTGCTCCTTGTCATCAGCATCTTACTATATAGAATCCGAAAATTGCAAAAAACGATTAAAAAGACCAATCATTCCTACCGTTTCTCCTTTGATATTCTCGATAACCTTCCTTTCCCCATCTTTGTAAAAGATATTACAAACGATTTCCGATACTATTACTGGAATAAAGAATCAGCCGCTCAATCCGGCATTAGCAGTGAAGAGGCCATCGGACATACTGATTATGAAATTTACGGAGAAGAAAGAGGTGAAAAATACCGGCATATCGACAAAGAACTCATACAAGCAGGCAAAGTATATCGCAAAGAAGAGAAATACACCACTCCCGATGGAATCACCCATGATACTATTGCCGTTAAATCTATTATTTCATGGGAAGGAGAAAAGAAATGGCTGTTGGCAACCCGGTGGGATATCACACAACTCAAGAATTATGAAAGAGAATTAGTTGCCGCCAAGGAAGAACTGGAAAAAGCATTGAAGAAGCAAAAACTAGCTCTAAAAAGTATCGACTTCGGCCTTATCTATATTGATAAAAATTACCGGGTACAATGGGAGGAAACAAGACAAATAGCCAGCCTGGTAAAAGGCAGACGATACATACCGGGAAAAATTTGCTATCAGACCAGTGCACTTCGTAATGAACCGTGTGGACAATGTGCTTTCAAGAAAGCTATCGAACAGGGCAAAATTATCCGGCATACCATCAGAGTAGACGATGTAGATTTTGAAGTGACCGCAACACCTGTATTCGGCGATGAAAAGGAAACTGAAATTATTGGAGGATTACTTCGTTTTGAAAACATCACTGAAAAATTAAAGATGGACAAAATGCTGCAGGAAGCAAAGGAAAAAGCCGAAGAATCCAATCGGCTCAAATCTGCCTTTCTCGCTAATATGAGCCATGAAATACGAACCCCGCTAAATGCGATTGTAGGATTCTCCGAAATGGTTTGCCAAACGGAGGAAGAGGAAGAGAGAAAAGAATTTGTAAAAATCATCTCCAGCAACAATATCTTATTATTGCAACTAATAGACGACATCCTCGATCTTTCTAAAATTGAAGCCGGTACTATGGAATTCACATTTGCACAGACTGATATCAACGAATTGATGGAAGGTATTTGCAGACAAATGCAAGAAAAGAATTCTTCCCCAGACATTCAAATCTTATTCACAGAGAAAGCAGATCAATGCATGATGTATACCGACCGCATACGTCTATCACAGGTTATCATCAACTTTACAAATAATGCTTTGAAATTCACCCCTAAAGGTTCTATCGAAATGGGATACCGGATTGAAGAAGCCAAAGATGAAATATACTTTTATGTAAAAGATACAGGTATCGGAATTCCTGCTGACAAGATAGATAAAGTGTTTGAGCGCTTCGTCAAACTGAACTCCTTTATTAAAGGGACAGGACTCGGACTAGCCATCTGCCGTGTCATAGTAGAAAGACTGGGCGGGGTTATCGGAGTGGAATCTAAAGAAGGAGAAGGCTCTCGCTTCTGGTTCAGAATTCCAAGGTCAGAGAAAATTGAGAAATAATAAAAAGAAAAGAGGATATTGTGAAAAGTATGTTCCAATATCCTCTTTATCCTATATTTTTAATGTAAGAGTATACTTAAAGTGCAGTCTCTAATATCCTGCGGGCAACAGCACCCGTTACATTTCCATTCTCTCCATATTTAGCACCACGTTCATTGAATCGGCGTTCGATTTCCAGAATAGTATCCTGTCCGATGTTCTCTTCATGCAAACGTGTAGTCAGCCCAAGCGAACGAAAGAACTCTTCGGTATGACAAATCGCTTCATCAATCCGTTCTTCTCGCGTACCGGAAGTAATTCCCCAGACTCTTTCACCATACTGCAAAAGTTTATCTCCTTTTTCTTCATGAAGCACCTGTAAAGTGGCAGGAAGAACAATGGCTAACGTATGACCATGTGTCAATCCGTGCAAAGCAGTAATTTCATGACCAATCATGTGAGTTGCCCAGTCTTGCGACACTCCCATAGCAATAAATCCATTCAATGCCATTGTAGCCGAAAGCATAAAATCAGCCATCAGTTGATAATCATGCTGGTTTTCACGGATTTTCGGAGCTATTTCTACCAAAGTTTGTAAAATGCCTTCCGCCCAACGATCCATAATGCGGCTCTGCCCGGGAGTAGTCATATATTGCTCCATCACATGAACAAAGGTATCAGCCAAACCACAGGCCACCTGATGAGGAGGCAAGGTAAAAGTTACTTCCGGGTCAAGAATAGAGAAGATTGGATAGTTAGCATAAAAAGGATATTTCTCTTTTGTTTCACGACGGGAAATAACTGCCCCGTTATTCATCTCCGAACCGGTAGCGGGCAAAGTCAATACAGTGGCAAGAGGTACAGTATGAGTGACTGGACGTCCGGCAAGTACTAAATCCCAGGCATCACCATCATACAGGATTCCTGCGGAAATCAATTTCGTACCGTCAATAACGGAACCACCACCAACAGCCAGCAGATAATCTACTTTCTCTTCTTTTCCCAAAGCAATAGCTTTACGGAGAGTTTCAATGGCAGGATTGGGTTCGATTCCCCAGAATTCTACTGTAAAATGATTCTTCAATGCTTCCTTTACCTGATCGTACACTCCGTTTTTCTTCACGCTTCCACCGCCAAAAGTAATCATAATACGCTTGTCGGACGGTATTTCTTTAGCCAACCGAGCAATCATCCCTTTTCCCATTATCAGTTTCACGGGATTTTGAAAAATAAAATTTTCCATATCTTAGTCTATTGTTATTATTTTGGTTATTAGCCACTATCCTTGCAAAGATATATGATTTATCCGAACCCTGTCAGAATCAAGCGAAGAATTGTTGTGCCACGGAAGGAACCATAGCCGACAACCAGGGTTTCATATCCTCTGCTACCAATAACCAATACAATAATAATATAATGAAAATGGCAATAGCGATACCTACTAAAACTTTTCTCTGTTTCATAATTGTTTTTGTTTAAATATTCAATATTTATAAGAACAGTTCAGGTTGAAAATTGTTCTATATCAGAAAAATGAAGGCAAAAGAGAAAAAAAGTCATTTTTTGTTTGCTGTTTCAAACAAAGTGTCTATATTTGCCCCCATAAAATTACAAAAGACAATGAGAACAATGTTAGTAAATACATATTGGTGGTGGCACCCGTTACAACTCCGACAGTCGTAAGGGAGCAGTGCTCGTATGTATATACCTCATTAAAGATATAACAGATTTGAAAGAGCCCTGTCGCAACTTGCGGCAGGGCTCTTTTTATTTGCCCATTTTCGAACAGATTTAGATAATAACATAAAAAAATAGATAGGATTATGAAAAGTTTTTTAGTTGACCAGGATGGCTATTACGGAGAATTCGGTGGTGCTTATGTACCGGAAATCCTCCACAAATGTGTTGAGGAACTGACAAACAAGTACCTCGAAGTGATTGAAAGCGAAGAGTTTAAAAAGGAATTTGAGCAATTATTACGCGACTACGTAGGACGCCCTTCCCCACTCTATCTAGCAAAACGCCTTTCCGAAAAGTATGGTTGCAAGTTGTATCTGAAACGGGAAGACCTGAATCATACCGGTGCACACAAAATCAACAACACCATCGGACAAATCTTGCTGGCACGCCGCATGGGAAAGAAACGCATCATCGCCGAAACCGGAGCCGGACAACATGGAGTAGCAACAGCTACCGTATGTGCGTTGATGGATATGGAATGTATCGTTTATATGGGAAAGACGGATGTAGAACGCCAACATATCAATGTGGAGAAAATGAAAATGCTGGGAGCTACCGTTATTCCCGTTACTTCCGGAAACATGACCTTGAAAGACGCAACCAACGAAGCGATCCGCGACTGGTGTTGCCATCCTGCCGACACTTATTATATTATCGGCTCTACCGTAGGCCCTCATCCTTATCCTGATATGGTGGCACGCCTGCAATCTGTTATCAGCGAAGAAATAAAAAAACAACTGCAAGAAAAAGAAGGACGTGACTATCCGGATTATCTGATAGCCTGCGTTGGAGGAGGAAGTAATGCTGCCGGAACGATTTATCATTATATCAATGATGAACGGGTAGGCATCATTCTGGCGGAAGCCGGAGGTAAAGGAATAGAAACCGGAATGACCGCCGCCACCATCCAACTCGGTAAAATGGGAATTATCCACGGAGCGCGTACTTACGTCATCCAAAACGAAGACGGACAGATTGAAGAGCCTTACTCGATTTCCGCCGGACTGGATTATCCGGGCATTGGTCCGATACACGCCAATCTTGCCGCACAAAGACGTGCCAACGTTTTGGCAATCAATGACGACGAAGCAATAGAAGCCGCTTACGAACTGACTAAACTCGAAGGTATTATCCCTGCACTGGAATCCGCCCATGCATTAGGAGCTTTGAGAAAATTGAAGTTCAAACCGGAAGATATCGTTGTATTGACTGTTTCAGGACGAGGAGACAAAGATATTGAAACCTATTTATCGTTTAATGAACAGCAATAAGTAATTAGTAAACCATCATTCGTAATCAATAATCAAGCAATTATAGAAATGAAAACATTTAATTATACAACTCATAGCAAACAAGTGCTCGGAGATATGCATACTCCTGTCAGCATTTACCTGAAAGTGCGCGACATGTATCCGCAATCTGCATTAATGGAAAGTTCCGACTATCATGCCGGAGAAAATTCCTTGTCATTTATAGCCCTCTGTCCCCTGGCAAGTATCGGTATAAATGGCGGCATTGTCACTTCCAACTATCCCGATAACAGCCGCACGGAAGAACCCCTGACAAAAACCTTCCATGTAGAAAAGGCCATGAACCGGTTTATCAATCAATTCCAGGTGACCGGGGATAATAAGAATGTATGTGGACTTTACGGATACACGACGTTCAACGCTGTGAAATACTTCGAGCACATCCCGGTGAAAGAAAGTCACGATGAGCAAAATGACGCTCCGGATTTGCTATACATATTATATAAGTATGTCATTGTTTTCAATCATTTCAAAAATGAATTGACACTCGTTGAAATGTTGTCCGAAGGAGAAGAAAGCGGCTTACCGGAACTGGAAGCAGCCATCGAAAACCGGAATTATGCTTCTTACAACTTCTCTGTAACAGGTCCCGTTACTAGCCCTATCACCGACGAGGAGCATAAAGCCAATGTCCGCAAAGGAATCGCGCACTGTATGCGTGGAGATGTTTTCCAAATCGTACTTTCCAGAAGATTTATCCAACCTTATGCCGGAGATGATTTCAAAGTGTACCGCGCACTCCGCAGCATCAATCCTTCTCCTTATCTTTTCTACTTCGATTTCGGAGGATACCGCATCTTCGGTTCTTCACCGGAAACACATTGCAAAATCGAAGATGGTCGTGCTTACATCGATCCGATTGCCGGAACTACCCGCCGTACCGGAGATGTAGTAAAAGACCGGGAACTGACAGAAGCTTTATTGGCTGACCCTAAAGAAAATGCAGAGCATGTCATGCTGGTTGATCTTGCCAGAAACGACCTTTCCCGTAATTGTCATGATGTACGCGTACTATTCTATAAGGAACCACAATATTATAGTCATGTCATTCACCTGGTAAGCCGTGTCAGCGGTATGTTGAATGAGGGCGCAGATAAAATAAAAACGTTTATTGATACGTTTCCTGCCGGCACATTAAGCGGTGCTCCCAAAGTACGCGCTATGCAGTTAATCAGCGAAATCGAACCACATAATCGTGGAGCCTATGGTGGCTGTATCGGTTTTATCGGATTGAACGGCGAATTAAATCAGGCTATCACTATCCGTACTTTTGTAAGCCGCAACAATGAACTCTGGTTCCAAGCCGGAGGAGGTATTGTAGCACGCAGTCAGGATGAATATGAACTGCAAGAGGTGAACAACAAACTGGGAGCACTGAAAAAGGCGATTGATTTAGCTGTCAAATTAAAAAATTGAAAGCAGAGATAGTATTTGAACAACCATTTTACAATGACAATAAAAATGAAAATATTACTTTTAGATAACTACGACTCTTTCACTTATAACCTACTGCACGCAGTGAAAGAATTAGGGGCTACAGATGTAGAAGTAGTTCGCAACGACCAGATAGAGCTTGATGAAGTAGACCGATTTGATAAAATCATCCTGTCTCCCGGACCGGGCATACCCGAAGAGGCCGGACTGCTATTACCTATTATTAAAAGATATGCTCCGACCAAAAGCATTCTGGGTGTCTGCCTCGGTCATCAAGCCATCGGCGAAGCTTTCGGAGCACGTCTGGAAAATCTCAAAGAAGTATATCATGGGGTACAGACTCCGATTACCATCCTTCACCAGGATTTGCTTTTTGAAGGGTTGGGAAAAGAAATCCCTGTTGGAAGATACCATTCCTGGGTAGTCAGCCGGGAAGGTTTTCCCGATTGCCTGGAAATAACGGCAGAAAGTCAGGAAGGACAAATCATGGCAATCCGCCATAAGACCTACAATGTACATGGTATTCAGTTCCATCCCGAATCAGTATTAACTCCGCAAGGAAAAGAAATTATTAAAAACTTCTTAAACGATTAAACTTATGAAACAGATTCTATACAAACTTTTCGAACATCAATATTTGGGACGCGATGAGGCTCGCACCATTTTACAGAACATCGCACAAGGAAAATATAATGATGTACAGGTAGCCTCTTTAATTACCGTCTTTCTGATGCGTAATATCTCTGTGGAAGAATTATGCGGTTTCCGCGATGCATTGCTTGAAATGCGTATTCCGGTTGATTTAAGTGAATTTGCTCCGATAGATATCGTAGGAACCGGAGGTGATGGAAAAAATACATTTAATATTTCTACAGCTTCCTGTTTTACTGTTGCCGGAGCCGGTTTCCCGGTTGTGAAACATGGTAATTACGGAGCAACATCAGTCAGCGGTGCCAGTAATGTAATGGAGCAACACGGTGTAAAGTTCACCAGTAACGTCGATCAACTGCGCCGTAGCATGGAGAAATGTAATCTTGCCTATCTGCATGCTCCTTTATTCAATCCGGCATTAAAGGCAGTTGCTCCGGTTCGTAAAGGATTGGCAGTGCGCACTTTCTTTAATATGCTCGGTCCGTTGGTTAATCCGGTATTACCGGCCTATCAGCTTTTAGGAGTTTACAACCTCCCGTTACTTCGCCTCTATACCTATACTTATCAGGAAAGCAAGACGAAATTTGCCGTTGTTCATAGTCTCGACGGATATGACGAAATCTCTCTGACAAATGAGTTTAAAGTGGCGACCAGCGATCATGAAAAGATTTACGCTCCCGAGAGTCTCGGATTCTCCCGCTATAAGGAAACTGACCTGGATGGTGGACAAACACCGGAAGATGCAGCTAAGATTTTCGACCAGATCATGAATAACACGGCTACGGAAGCTCAAAAAAATGTAGTGGTAGTCAATTCAGCTTTCGCCATCCATGTGATTTGTCCGGAGAAGACTATTGAAGAATGTATTGCTCTCTCCAAAGAGTCATTGGAAAGTGGACGCGCATTAGCTACCCTAA
Organism: Bacteroides sp. OF03-11BH; assembly: GCF_003604005.1. Classification (NCBI taxonomy): domain Bacteria; kingdom Pseudomonadati; phylum Bacteroidota; class Bacteroidia; order Bacteroidales; family Bacteroidaceae; genus Bacteroides; species Bacteroides sp. OF03-11BH. The sequence goes on from NZ_QTMW01000012.1 coordinate 48,587, forward strand.
AAAAATTCATTGAATTGAACAGTTAATGTTTTATTTTTGCAAATCCATCATTTACAATTAATAATCCCACATCAATGAAAGATATATTATCAGAGATTATAGCAAACAAACGATTTGAAGTTGACCTGCAAAAGCAGGCTATCTCCATCGAGCAATTACAGGAAGGTATCAGCGAAGTTCCGACCTCTCGTTCTATGAAGCAGGCATTAGCCTCGTCTGCATCGGGTATTATCGCTGAATTCAAGCGTCGGTCTCCATCCAAAGGATGGATAAAGGAAGAAGCATGCCCGGAAGAAATTGTTCCCTCCTATGCAGTAGCAGGAGCCTCTGCCCTTTCCATCCTCACCGACGAGAAATTTTTCGGAGGAAGCCTGAAGGACATCCGCACTGCACGCCCTTTGGTAGAGATCCCCATTCTTAGGAAGGACTTCATCATTGACGAATACCAGCTTTATCAAGCCAAAATTGTCGGTGCCGATGCCGTACTTCTTATCGCAGCCGCATTAGAACCGGAGAAATGTAATGAACTTGCAGAAAAAGCTCATGAACTAGGTCTGGAAGTTCTTCTGGAGATTCATAGCTCCGAGGAATTAATATACATCGACAAGAAAATAGATATGGTAGGAATCAACAATCGTAATCTGGGTACTTTCTTCACTGATGTAGAAAACTCTTTCCGCTTGGCCGGACAGCTTCCCCAAGATGCTGTATTGGTATCCGAAAGCGGCATCTCCGATCCGGAAATAGTAAACCGACTTCGGGCAGCCGGATTCCGTGGATTCCTGATCGGTGAAACATTTATGAAAACACAGCAACCGGGAGAAACTTTACAGAATTTCCTGCAAGCAATCCAATAAACTAATTATTCAAAACGGACAGCCCTATGATTAACGGAAAAATTATCAAAGTATGCGGTATGCGTGAAGCTGAAAACATACAGGACGTAGAGTCTATCGAAGGCATAGATATGCTGGGATTCATCTTCTATCCTAAATCTCCCCGATATGTCTACGAGCTTCCGGCTTACTTGCCCATTCATGCCCGGCGTGTCGGAGTTTTCGTCAACGAAGACAAGCAGACAATCAGCATGTATGCTGATCGTTTCGGACTGAATTATGTACAGCTCCACGGAAATGAATCGCCGGAATACTGCCGGTCCTTACATTCCACTGGATTGAAAATCATCAAGGCCTTTTCAGTAGACCGTCCCAAAGATTTGAGAAAGGTATATGACTACGAAAAAGTCTGTGATCTTTTTCTGTTCGATACCAAATGCGAACAGTATGGTGGTTCGGGAAATCAATTCGACTGGAGTATTCTGGATATGTACAATGGACATGTACCCTTCCTATTGAGCGGAGGCATTAACTCATACAGTGCCAATGCCCTGAAAGAGTTTAAACATCCCCGGCTTGCCGGATACGATCTCAACAGCCGTTTTGAATTGAAACCGGGAGAAAAGGATCCGGAGCGTATCCGGACATTTTTAAACGAATTAAAATCATAATCTAAAAATTCCAACGTCATGAATAGAATTAATCAACTTTTCAATAGCAACAAGAAAGACATACTTTCTATTTATTTTTGTGCCGGTACTCCTACTTTGGATGGTACCGCTGATGTAATCCGCACGCTCGAAAAGCACGGAGTGAGTATGATTGAAGTCGGCATTCCTTTCAGTGATCCGATGGCAGATGGCATTGTTATTCAGAATGCCGCTACGCAGGCATTGCGCAATGGTATGTCTCTAAAACTTCTTTTTGAACAATTACGGGATATTCGCAAGGACGTAAAAATCCCACTTGTGCTTATGGGATATTTAAACCCAATCATGCAATTCGGATTTGAGAATTTCTGCCGTAAATGTGTGGAATGTGGTATCGACGGCGTCATTATCCCTGATCTCCCTTTCCGTGATTACCAAGAACATTATCGTATCATTGCCGAACGCTATAACATCAGAGTGATTATGCTCATCACACCGGAAACTAGCGAAGAACGGGTACGCGAGATAGATACACATACCGACGGATTTATTTATATGGTTTCATCAGCAGCAACCACCGGAGCGCAACAAGATTTCAACGAACAAAAACGGGCTTACTTCAAAAAGATTGAAGGTATGCATCTGAACAATCCGTTGATGGTGGGATTTGGTATCTCCAATAAAGCAACATTCCAAGCAGCTTGCGAACACGCTTCCGGAGCTATCATCGGCAGTAAGTTCGTCACTCTGCTCGAAGAAGAAAAAGACCCGGAAAAGGCGATTACCAGACTGAAAGAAGCCCTGAAGTAAGAGCCTCGGATGAAAATTTCCGCAGGCCGCAGGGCTATTTCCGCAAACCGTGGGGCTATTTCTGCAAGCCGTGGGGAGGCCGTACTTCACCCGTGGGACGAGCAGAGACAAGCCGTGAGCTGAACAAAAACAAGACGTGGACTGAACAGGATCGAGGCGTGGGCTGACAATCTCGTTGCCCCTGTCATTCACCGAATCCGAAGTCCGAACAACAACAGCAGCAGTCTTCCTTTCCTCGCCAATATTGCTGCTGTTGTTTACAACAGTAGTAATATTTCTCTTCTACTCTCTTGGGTTTCATTCGGTTTTTGCCCTTTATCCATCGGCGTTTCAGAGTTTTTTTCCACTGCACTTTTTCCACTGGTTTTTGCATACTATTAACCACTGATTTGCTGTAGTCATTCTTTGCACACAGATACAGCAACAACACATAAATCCCTACAAGTTGCACTCCCCCTGTCTGATACATCATGACGCTCAAATTGTCGCCTGCCCAAAAACAGATTTCTAACGGAAAATACCGGTCATTTTTCATTTTCTCTTTCGTTTTTTATTTAAAGCCGGACACTTCGTCCAACCTGCCCCAAAGATGGGGACATTTTTTCATACTACATATCGCAAAAATGCAACATAGATATTTTTTATAGTCTTGTCCTTCCAACTTTATATAATTCGTCGTTTAGCACTCATTATTCGCATTTAATCCGTATCTTTGCCAATGTTTTAACAGTAATTCAACAATTATGAGAGCAGAAACTCCTTCCGTTTTGTTAATTTACACGGGTGGGACTATCGGAATGATAGAGAATCCGGAAACAGGTGCCTTAGAAAATTTCAACTTCGATCATTTGCTTAAGCACGTCCCCGAACTGAAAAGATTCAACTACCGCATTTCCTCCTACCAATTCGATCCCCCTCTCGACTCTTCGGACATGGAACCTGCTTACTGGGCAAAACTGGTAAAGATCATCAATTACAATTATGATTATTTCGATGGTTTCGTCATCCTTCACGGAACAGACACAATGGCTTACACTGCCTCTGCACTAAGTTTCATGCTCGAAAATCTAAGCAAACCTGTCATCCTCACAGGTTCCCAGCTCCCGATCGGGACTTTGCGCACAGACGGAAAGGAAAACCTCATCACAGCCATCGAAATTGCAGCAGCTAAAAATCCGGATGGTACAGCCATTGTTCCGGAGGTTTGTATTTTCTTTGAGAATCATTTGATGCGTGGCAACCGTACCACCAAAATCAATGCGGAGAATTTCAATGCTTTCCGCTCTTTCAATTATCCGCCATTGGCACGGGTAGGTATCCACATTAAATATGAGCCTAATCTCATTCGAAAACCAGACCCGACAAAACCGTTAAAGCCGCATTACCTGTTTGACACCAATGTAGTTATTCTAACGCTTTTTCCGGGCATTCAAGAGAGTATCGTGACTTCTCTGCTTCATGTTCCGGGATTGAAAGCGGTTGTCATGAAAACCTTCGGTTCGGGAAATGCTCCGCAAAAAGAATGGTTCATCCGCCAACTAAAGGAAGCTACCGATCGTGGAATTATCATTGTCAACATTACACAATGTGCCTCCGGAGCAGTAGAAATGGGACGTTACGAAACAGGAATGCATCTTCTGGAAGCAGGTGTAATCAGTGGATATGACAGTACCCCCGAATGTGCCATAACAAAGCTCATGTTTTTATTGGGACATGGATTACCCAACAAGGATATCCGATATAAAATGAACTCCTGCTTAATAGGAGAAATCACCAAGTCTTAAGTTAAATCCATCTATTGTAACCCCCTGATTTTCATTTTAAACAGTTGTATAAAAGTGAAAATCAGGGGATTTCTCTTCATCATCATCAAGACCGAATCAAACCTAAAAGAGCCAAAGAAGAACCAAAACGGAAGTATAGTTGTTTTCACTCCATAAAATAACAGAAAAAACATTTCCAATAAAAGATATGCAGTTATTTTTGTGATGGATTTGGTTACAAACAATCAAGCAATAATACATTATGATGAAGAAAACAATTCAATTTGTACCCATCATTGCAATAGCGATGGCAGGTACTATGTCTAGTTGTGTTGACTCTGGAAAGGATCTCTATGATCCGTCTTACGAAACACCTAACCCGATGGGAGATGGCTTTGCTGCTCCCGATGATATCGATTGGAACATGATAACCACTAAAAATGTCTCGGTCGAAGTGAAAGATGAAGAAGGAGGACTATTTGCTTATTTAGTTGAAATATATGCAGAAGATCCTTTGACTAATGAAAGCGCTTCCGTGCTCGCTGCAAGGACAGCTAATAAAGAAAACAACTTTAAATTTACAACCGCTGTCAGTCTGCTGCCAACTCAAAAGGGTATTTATGTGAAGCAAACCGACCCTAGAGGACGTGAACAGGTATATCAGTTCGATGTGCCGGAAAACAGCGATAATATTACCTGTAAACTCTATTATGCAGGATCTACTGCACAAAATAGAGCGTTGATGAGTCGTGCCGCTGCTACAAGAGGCCTTTCATTTGAAAAGCCGGATTACTATTCCATACCTGCTAATGCAAAAGAAGTGACTGAAATGTCAGGAACCACTTTGCTGCGTGATGCTTCTTACAAAATCACCTCTGACTATGCCGGCACATTCAAGTTTGACGGTTATGACGGTGAAATTGCAACCAAAGTTTATGTAGATGCTAAATGGACGATTCCCGCAACATTCCAATTCCAAAACGGTATTGAAATCATTGTGATGAATAATGCTAAAATTGAAGCATCAGGAACCATGACGTTCATTAGAAACTCCATGTTGACCATTATGGAAAAGGGAGAAGTGAATGCAGAGGATATATCATTCACCAATGGAGCGCCTGCTGCATTAAGAAACTGGGGTGCACTGACTGTAGCGAACACAATGACACTACATTCCGGTGCAACACTCTACAACAAAGGAACCATAACCAGCAAGAATATCTCAATCAATTCCAATACGAAAATTGTAAATGACAATAAAATCAGTTTGGAAGGAGAATTAAATCTGCCGTCTAATTTCTCTTTGGAAAATAACGGAGAGATTTATGGAGAGAAATTAATTGCAAATTCCGACGCTGTTGCTACCAACAACAACATCATGAAGTTTACAACCATCAGTCTCACCAATACGACTGTCAACAACGCTTGTAGCATGGAAGCAACGACTTCTTTCTATGCCAACGGAGCGACGTTTAACTTTACTCAAGGATATTTGAAAGCTCCTAAAATGGAGTTTGTTAATGGAACAGTAAATTTAAGTGATGGTTCTATGCTGGATGCTACGACAAGTATCAGCATACCTCCCGGTTATGCCAAGTTTTATGGAAAAGGTGAAAATACTTCTATGATAAAATCACCGGTTATCACCGGACAAGGTTTCACATATGATGGAAATTTGGTTATTGAATGTGACAGCCACGTTGAAAAGAACCAATGGTGGGAAAACTTCCATGTACTGAATGGCGCATACTTCACCAAAATGGGAGACTCTAAAGTCATCATCGATGTTTGTACAGGAATTAAAAATGGTGGAAATGAAGGAGGAGATCCTGAAGATCCTAAGTTCCCGATCATCATGGATGATAATCGCAATTATGCTTATCTGTTTGAAGACCAATGGCCTTTATATGGGGATTACGATATGAACGACCTTGTTCTGATTATCAAGGAAAGAAAGATCTCCATCAATAAGAGCAATAAGGCAGAAGAGTTCACGTTAAGTCTTGATTTATCGGCTGCCGGAGCTACCAAGAGTATTGGAGCTGCTATCATGCTGGACGGTGTTCCTGCCAGTGCCATTACGCAGCCGGTGGAATTCAGTGACAACTCTCTTTTTAAAGGTTTCAATGTGAATAGTAATCTGATTGAGAACGGACAGGACTATGCGGTTATTCCATTATTTGACGATGCTCACAAAGCATTGGGAAGAGACCGTTACGAACAGATCAATACGATTGCAGGTCACTCTGCCAATACGAGTCCTAAAAATATCAGTTTCACTATAAAGTTCAGCAATCCTATCTCTGTGGATGAGCTTAATATCAATAAACTGAATGTTTTCATTTTCGTAGAAGGAAACAGAAACCAGCGTAAGGAGATTCATATTGTCGGTTATCAACCAACTAAGTTGGCAAATACCGACTTGTTCGGAGGCAACAACGACGATAGTTCTACTTCCCGCAAGAGATATTACATCAGCAAAGATAACCTGGCATGGGGAATCATGGTTCCGACAGACTTCAAATGGCCTTTGGAATATGTGAATATCAAATCAGCTTACTCGTTATTCGAAAGTTGGGTGACCAGTGGCGGTACTAAGAATGAAGAATGGTGGAAAACTTTTGATTCATCAAGAGTATATAAATAAGCCTAACAATTAATCTTTAACACGGATTCCAGTTTTTATGGAATCCGTGTTTTTTCATTAAGATGCTGTAAGTTGCAATTAATAGAAAAAAAAGATATATCACGAATTTTACTCTCCTGATTGGGGATTATTCTAAAATAATATCTATATTTGCAGTGTATCACAAATATTATGTGACAACAATCTTAATCTATAAATCAAATAACAAAGCAAGCGATAGAAAGGTCTATTCGTATGAAGAAAAAAATATTACTAGTCGACGATAAATCGACAATCGGAAAAGTGGCCGGTGTGTATCTAGGAAAAGAGTATGATTTTACCTATTTGGAAGATCCCATCAAAGCAATAGAATGGCTTAATGAAGGCAATGTACCTGACCTCATTATTTCAGACATTCGTATGCCTCTCATGATGGGGGATGAATTCTTAAGATACATGAAGAACAATGAATTATTCAAGTCAATTCCTATCGTTATGTTATCCAGTGAGGAAAGTACAACGGAAAGAATCAGACTATTGGAAGAAGGAGCAGAAGACTATATCCTGAAACCATTCAACCCTTTGGAACTCAAAATCCGAATCAAAAAGATTATTGACTAATACCGGGTCTTCTACACATGCAATATTTTGTTTATATAGGCAGAGATAGCAAAACAATAGAACTACTCTCCCGACTAAGTATTGGGGTATTCTATGCTGCACCCAATTGTAGCAAAGCTGTCAAAGTATTGGAGAAAATACGCGAAAAATATGACGCAGCTCTATTTTTCGAACAAGTGAACATATCCAAAGATATTGCAGATATCCAATACATGCGTAAAAAGTATCCGGGGCTTTATATGGTACTCGTTATCGACTCCTTATCTAAGGAAGAAGCATCCGAATACCTTAAAGCCGGTATCAACAATACGATAAAATATGAAACAAGCCAGGAGGCTTTAAAAGATTTATCAACTTTCCTTAAACGAAGAAAAGATCAGAAAATAAAGGCACTTCAACTTAAAGCACAAAATATAAATGCTTTCCGCCTGCCTTTATGGAAAAGAACCTTTGATATTTTCTTTTCAGGAATGGCGATATTATGTCTTTCTCCTCTCTTAATATTTACTGCACTAGCTATCCGGATAGAAAGTAAGGGTCCTATTATCTACAAATCCAAGCGCGTAGGAAGTAATTATCAGATATTCGACTTCCTTAAATTCCGTTCGATGTATACTGATGCAGACAAGCATTTAAAGGATTTCAATGCCCTTAACCAATATCAGCAGGAAGATGAGGATATTTGGGGAGAAGAACCGGAAGCGGAAGTGAATGAAGAAATCGATGAAGAAGAAATCCTCTTGATATCTGACGATTTCGTAATCTCCGAAGAAGACTACATAAACAAGAAGTCCAAGGAAAAAAGCAATGCTTTCGTTAAGCTGGAAAATGACCCTCGAATAACTAAGATTGGACGTATTATACGTAAATATAGTATTGACGAGTTACCCCAGCTTATTAATATTTTAAAAGGGGATATGTCAATAGTAGGCAACCGCCCTCTCCCACTCTATGAAGCCGAGTTGCTGACAAGCGATGAACACATCGACCGTTTCATGGGTCCGGCCGGATTGACCGGTTTATGGCAGGTAGAGAAAAGAGGCGAAGCCGGTAAACTTTCTGCTGAAGAACGCAAGCAATTGGATATCACCTATGCAAAGACATTCTCTTTCTGGTTGGATATAAAGATTATTCTGAAAACAGTTACTGCATTCATTCAAAAAGAGAACGTATAATCTCCTTCCAGATGATAGGCTCTTATATCTACATAATAGATGATCTGGTATTCTTCTGTACAGGGCTTTTGCTCCTATACCTCTTTGTGATGGCCATAGCCTCACATTTCAAACATATCACCTACCCGAAGGCTCAAAAGGAATATGGTTGCGCCATTCTCGTTCCGGAGGGAAGTATTCTTCCGGATGTGTATAAAGAAGAAGAGTACGAGTTTATCACATACAGCGATCTATATCAGGCAATCAACAGTTTAGATCAGGAACGATATGATCTGGTTCTCTTCCTGTCCAATACAGCATGCGCTTTATCTCCGCAATTCCTGAATAAGATATATAATGCCTATGATGCCGGTGTACAAGCCATCCAACTACATACGATAGTAGAAAACCGCAAAGGCATCCGTAATCGCTTCCGGGCTATACGTGAGGAAATAAAAAACAGCCTCTGTAGAGCCGGCAATACACAATTCGGACTGTCATCCAATTTATTGGGAACTAATATGGCAATCGACCTAAAATGGCTGCAAAAGAACATGAAAAGTTCTAAGACTAATATCGAACGAAAATTATTCCGACAGAATATATACATTGACTACTTGCCGGATGTGATTGTTTATTGCCAGTCCGCACCCGCCTGTCCTTACCGTAAACGTATCCGGAAAACAACTTCCTACTTACTCCCTTCCATATTTGAAGGAAACTGGAGTTTCTGCAACCGGATCGTACAACAATTAACGCCTTCTCCACTTAAATTATGTATCTTCGTAAGTATTTGGACTTCGTTGATTACCGTATATAATTGGACCTTATCATTCGGATGGTGGATTGCACTTTTCGGTCTATTAATCACTTATAGCCTGGCAATTCCTGATTATCTGGTAGAGGACAAAAAGAAGAAAAAACATTCAATATGGAGAAGAAAACACTTAAACAGCGAATTAAAGAAAACCCCGGCTTAAAACAGGCTGTACATCGTTTTATCATGCACCCCGTTAAAACTCGCCCTAATTGGTGGATACGGCTCTTCGATTTCATATACCTGAAACGCGGAAAGGGTTCTGTCATCTATCGGAGTGTACGCAAAGACCTCCCTCCTTTCAACCGATTCTCTTTGGGTAAATATTCTGTTGTCGAAGACTTCTCTTGTCTGAATAATGCAGTTGGCGACTTGACAATCGGAGATTATACACGCATCGGATTGAGAAACACAATCATAGGTCCGGTTAATATTGGCAATCATGTCAACCTGGCACAGAATGTAACGGTCACAGGACTCAACCATAATTATCAGGATGCAGAAAAGATGATTGACGAACAAGGTGTCAGCACACTGCCTGTTGTCATCGAAGATGATGTATGGGTAGGTGCCAATTCGGTCATTCTACCGGGAGTAACTTTAGGGAAACATTGCGTAGTGGCCGCCGGAAGTGTAGTCAGTCATTCCGTCCCACCCTATTCAATATGTGCCGGATGCCCTGCAAGAATCATAAAAACATACGATTTCGAGACTAAAGAGTGGAAAAAAGTAGAGAAAACACCTGCTACTAACCATAAATAGTGAGAATAGCTACAGAATATACCTCATAAAGGTGATTGTGACACATTCTGAAACGCATTATCTTTGCAGTATCAGAATTGAATTAATTAGTCATAATTTTATTACGTAGCCACATTTAAGTAAAAAATGAAATAGAGTCCCGCCGAAGCGATTTCGTCGGGATTTTGTTTTTTATTACCTTAATCCAATCCACAGACTTAAATCCCATATAAATAAAAAACGAGCTAATTCTTTTTATAGAACCACTCGCCACTGCATCAGAAAAGCCTAAAGGCTTTTCCATAGTACCTCAAATTTCCTGAAAACTAATCTTCTTTTTACCTAAAAACGTCTTACCTATTGTTATCCTTTTACCTTCTACTAAAAACTTATCCTATTGAACTAAACTAAAAAACTTTTAATACCTTAAACTGTCTAACCTAATACCTTATTTAATATTTTCTTTTACCTTATAAACTAACAGCAATTTCTCAACTGCTTTGCAAAGGTACGAATATTTTTCGTGTGCGCAAACGGTTTTATATTTTATAACACTTCCGCAGGCTATAAATCTTTCACATCGCTCAATGCAACCAGCTTATTTACAATAGCATAGATAGTCAAACCGGCAGCACTATGTATTTGCAATTTTTTGCTAATATTTCTTCGGTGTGTAATCACTGTATGAATCGACAAAAAAAGCTTTTCCGCTATTTCCTTATTTGTCATTCCCTTCACCACACAGATGACGATTTCCTTTTCCCGCTGGCTAAGCGTATCCTGATTATCCATCTCTTCTTCTTCGGAAACCACATTCAATAAACCTGCAATTTTCTTAGAAAGAGTTTCCAAATCATCGAATATCGAAATAGACTCATCATACTTACCCAATAATGAAGCATCTACAAAAGAAGTAACCAACGCTATTAAACGTATTCTTTTACCGGATATTTCTTCTCGAAACTTAGCTACATCAAAGTAATCACCAAAAGTAGGATTGACAATCAACATCTCGGGACATTGCGTTCGGACGCAATCGTGCAAAGCTTCAACAGACAGTAATTCTATTGGTTGTACTTTTACGTTAGAAAGACGCTTCAATGCAGCAGTCAACCCACCACGAATAATTACAGAGGTCTCTGCAATAGCTATTCGAACTACTTCGTTATTTTTCATTCTCCCTAATCCTCCTTTCCAAATTCAGAATAGCAGGAACAAAAATATAGTCCTCAACCTTGCAATGAGATTCCAGTCCGGCTTCGCAAGCATATATGTCGAAAAGAGCCGCGTTCAAAAGATTTTCATTTGTTTTGGCAGGGCAATATTTAATAATGATATTTTTCAGTTCTGTCAATTTCTCCCCTACCTGATCGTGATGCTTGGAAAATGTACTGATCTGATAGTTTTTGGGAGCAACTCCTTTAATCAATGAATCGACATACTTAAATACGGTTTTCTCTTCATAATCCATGTGCTTACGCACCTCTCGTGTATATTCATCGAAAAACTTAAGGATGAGAAAAGCAACATCGTCTTGCGAACAGTCGATTGCCTCGATCAATTTACGACGAATAGCGGGAAGAGAAAAATCCAGAAAATAAATATGTGCCTGCCGCAGATAATCAATCAATGCAGGTATGGAAATATCATCTTTATCTCCATCGAGCCGGGAAAAGCCTTCAGCCATAAAGTTGACTACAATCAGAAAGGTCCGGCAGTCTACTCCATTCAGTTCACACACCTCCTTGACTGTCTTGTCACCGAACCCCAACGAAAGCCCAAAACGACTCATCACTTGCAACAAAGAATAATTATCGCTGATGAGATCAATCATCTTATCAGTTGGCTTATATTTTTGTAAATTATCCATCATACCTATTTATATTAGAGACTGCAAAGGAACGGAATATTTTGCTGAAATACAATCATCATTTATAGGTATTTTAATTCGCCGGAAATAGCCAAATACTAATTATATGCTACTATTTTGTAGCGTAACTTTAGGCAAGCTAGTCTTTTTTTAGTAATTTTGTCGCTATCAATTTGTAATTAGTAACTCGTAATTTGTAATTAATAAAATGGCAAACGAACTCGAACTGAAATACGGCTGCAACCCTAATCAAAAGCCTGCCCGTATCTTCATAAAAGAAGGCGAACTCCCCATCGAAGTATTGAATGGACGTCCCGGTTATATCAATCTATTGGATGCATTCAACAGTTGGCAACTAGTGAAAGAACTGAAAGAAGCTACCGGACTGCCGGCTGCCGCTTCTTTTAAACATGTCAGCCCTGCAGGTGCTGCTGTTGCGGTAGAAATGAGCGACACGCTGAAGAAGATTTATTTTGTCGATGACATGAAACTATCTCCATTGGCTACAGCATACGCCCGTGCACGTGGAGCAGACCGTATGTCGTCTTACGGAGACTTTATCGCATTGTCCGACACTTGTGACGAAGAAACAGCACGCATCATCAACCGTGAAGTATCCGACGGCGTCATTGCTCCTGACTATACTCCCGAAGCACTGGAGATTCTAAAGAATAAAAGAAAAGGAACCTATAATGTAATAAAGATAGATCCTGCATACCGCCCGGCTCCTATCGAACATAAAGATGTATTCGGAGTAACTTTCGAACAAGGAAGAAACGAATTGAAGATCGATGAAAGTCTTTTGAAAGAGATGCCTACGCAGAACAAGGAAATCCCGGCTGATGCAAAACGCGACTTAATCATTGCCTTAATCACTTTAAAATATACACAATCCAATTCTGTATGTTATGCCAAAGACGGACAGGCAATCGGTATTGGCGCAGGCCAACAGTCACGTATTCACTGTACGCGCCTGGCAGGAAATAAAGCAGATATCTGGTATTTACGCCAACACCCGAAAGTGATGAACTTGCCATGGATTGAAAAAATCCGTCGTGCAGACCGTGACAATACGATTGACGTTTACATTTCGGAAGATTATGACGACGTACTGGCAGACGGTATCTGGCAACAGTTCTTCACTGAAAAGCCTGAAATACTGACACGCGAAGAAAAACGGGCATGGTTGGATACGATGACAGGCGTAGCTTTAGGATCAGATGCATTCTTCCCATTCGGAGATAATATAGAACGCGCACACAAGAGTGGCGTCAGCTATATTGCACAACCGGGCGGATCAGTACGTGACGATCATGTGATTGGAACTTGCGACAAATACAATATGGCAATGGCATTTACAGGCATCCGCTTGTTCCACCATTAAAAAGATCGACCATTTTTTATTCCATATATCCCCATTTATAATGAGAAGGAGACAAATCTTCCATTATAAATGGGGATTTCCTATTTCTTTAAGACCCTCTATCTTTGCAGCGTTACATTTAAAAACGAATCAAAGATGAATAAAATTGGTGTATTTTATGGTTCCACAACAGGAACAACAGAAGACCTTGCCCGTCGAATTGCAGAGAAATTAGATGTACCATCGGCAGATGTATTTGATGTATCCAAGCTAACAGAGGCATTAGTCAATGAATATGACGTATTGGTGCTCGGCTCTTCCACATGGGGAGCAGGCGAACTTCAAGACGACTGGTACGATGGAGTAAAAGTTTTAAAGAAGTGTGATTTATCCCACAAATCTGTAGCCTTGTTCGGTTGCGGCGACTCTGACTCGTATAGCGACACATTCTGTGACGCAATAGGTATTCTTTATGAAGATCTGAAAGATACCCACTGCAAATTCTGTGGAGCAACAGATACTGCAGGCTATACCTTCGATTCTTCCATTGCCGTCGTAGACGGTAAGTTTGTAGGTCTTCCACTTGACGAAGTCAACGAAGATAGCAAAACAGACGAACGTATCAGCGCATGGGCTGAACAAGTGAAACAAGAAATTAGCTAATTTTACCTTAACATAAAAAGAATACTTTGCATCATGGCAACTGAAAGAATCATCCCCGGCGAAATCCGAATTTTTCTTAATCATATTTATGAGTTTAAGAAAGGCGTACGCAACATGGTACTTTACACAATGAGTAAAGAGCACGAAGAATTTGCCATCCGCCGATTGAAAAATCAAAAGATCAGTTATATGATACAGGAAGTAGGTACCAATAAAATCAACCTGTTTTTTGGAAAGGCAGAATGTATGGAAGCCATGCGGCACATCATCATCCGTCCTTTAAACCAACTGACTGCCGAAGAAGATTTTATTTTAGGAGCCATGCTGGGATATGACCTTTGCCAGCAATGCAAACGATATTGCAGTAAAAAAGAAGGTATAAAGATGGCAGTTTAAGCGATAACCTTAGCATAAGTTTAGCTTTGTTTGTATGTAGTTTGTCTGAGTTGAATCGTTTCTGAAAAGGTAGTTTCCTGATGGTAGATATACTCAAGGAAACTGGTTGTAGAAGAAACGATTCGCTCAATTACAAACAAAATCGGTGACACTATGAAATAATAAAGACTACCCTACACACTAACAACAGACAAAGGTGTATATCAGTAAAAATTATCATACTTAAATACACCTTTGTCTGTTTTATTTTATCTACTACTATATTTTTTTTACTCTTTAGATTAAAATTACCTACATATACTGAATTTAAGAAACAACTATGCCTAATATTAGGTATTGCCACATTTTTTAACCTCATCTAACTTTGCAGCCGATAAAATTATTAAAAAGATGAGAAAAATAACAGCAATCGTTATTCTTAGTCTCCTATCTTCTCTTACAATTCCAGCACAGGAGACAAAAGAAATTTCCAAAAGTAGTAATTCTTCTTCTACAGAAGAATATACAAAATTCCGTTTTGGAGGATACGGTGAAATGGTCGCTAATTTTAAAGATTATGGCATCAACCGTTTCTATGGAGGAAACGATGGTAATCCAAAGAAAAACAGGAATACCATTTCAATTCCCCGTTTCGTTTTAGCTTTTGATTATAAGTTCAATTCCAAATGGATACTCGGTGCAGAGATTGAGTTCGAATCTGGTGGAACAGGTACAGCTTTCGAATTAGAAAACACCGAAAACGGTGAATACGAAACAGAAGTTGAAAAAGGAGGTGAAGTAGCTATCGAACAATTTCACATCACACGTTTAATTCACCGCTCCCTCAATGTACGTGCCGGACATATTATTGTTCCGGTAGGATTGACTAACGCACACCATGAACCGATCAATTTCTTCGGAACTTCACGCCCGGAAGGTGAAACAAGCCTTTTGCCTTCTACCTGGCATGAAAATGGTCTGGAAATCTTTGGTTCTTTCGGAAAAGGGTATGCAAGCTTCGATTACCAAGCTATGGTGGTAGCAGGCCTGAACCCTAATGGATTCGATCGTAACACATGGGTAGGTAGTGGCAAACAGGGAATCTTTGAGGAAGACAACTTCACTTCTCCCGCGTATGTATTTCGTTTAGATTATAAAGGAGTTCCCGGTTTACGTGTAGGTGCATCATTTTATTATTGTGCAGATGCAGGAGCCAACTCTGATAAAGAACAGACTTATGCAAACTATGGAAAAATTCCGATAAGAATCTTCACCGCAGATGCACAGTATCGCAATAAATATGTAACAGCACGCGGTAATATCTTATATGGAAATTTAGGAAATTCATTAGGAGTAAGTCAGGCAAATGTCAAATTATCCAATAAATCGCCTTACAGCCGTCTGGCTCCGGTAGCGAAGAATGCCGTAAGTTATGCAGCAGAAGCCGGCATTAATATCCGCTCGGTCTTCGGAGGCAATAAAAAGATTCCGGTAATCTATCCATTTGCCCGCTATGAATACTACAACCCACAAGAGAAAGGGGAAAAAGGGCAAACGATGGAAAAACGTTGCCAAGTAAGTATGTGGACAGCGGGATTAAATTGGTACGCTTTGCCAAACTTAGTGATAAAAGCAGACTATGCAACCCGCCAGATTGGTACAAATAAAGTTTTTGGCGTATCAAAGTCATACAACAGTGAAAACGAATTTTCTATTGGAATTGCCTATATAGGATGGTTTATTAAGAAATAACAAATAATCAATTATTTAATTTTTATATGATGAAAACAAAATTCTTTTATGTCGCAGCCCTAATATTGGGATTAGCATTCACAACAACTTCTTGCAGCAGTGATGATGACAACCCAACAGTAGATCCTGCCAATATTGATTACACTCCTGAAAACGCATCAAGCTGGCATAACTACATGAGAAATGTAGCAGCACTTCTAAAAACAGATGCAACCAATCTCTACAACGCATGGAATTCAAGCTATAAAGGAGGTGAAAGCTATGCTTCCCTGTTCAAGGCTCATAGTGGCTCTCCTTACGCAAGCGCCTTGAGCTGTGTGGAAGAAATCGTGGATAAATGCGCGGAAATTGCCAATGAAGTCGGTACTGCCAAAATTGGTGACCCATACAACTTGTATAAAGCCGGAAATACTGAAGAAGCATTATATGCTGTGGAATCCTGGTACAGCTGGCATTCTCGTGATGACTATACCAATAACATTTATTCCATCCGGAATGCATATTACGGTTCTTTAGACGGTAATATAAATGCTAATTCTTTATCTACTGTTATCGCCGGTGCTAATTCATCATTAGATACCAAGATAAAGAATGCTATCCAAAAAGCGGCAAAAGCCATTCAGGATATTCCGCAACCTTTCCGTAATCATATTCCCAGTAACGAAACGGTAGCAGCTATGGATGCTTGTGCAGAGCTGGAAAGTATACTGAAGAATGACTTAAAATCCTATATTGCAAATAATAGCAACAATATCAATACGGACGCAGTACTTAATCCTGTAGTAACACAATATGTAGATGCAGTAGTAGTGCCTACCTACAAAAGTTTGAAAGAAAAAAATGACGCTCTCTACAATGCAGTAATAGCCCTTGCAGACAATCCGTCAAATAGTGCTTTTGAAACAGCTTGTGATGCTTGGATCACTGCCCGTGAACCATGGGAAAAGAGCGAAGCTTTCTTATTCGGTCCGGTAGACGAAATGGGACTTGATCCTAACATGGACAGCTGGCCTTTGGATCAGAATGCTATTGTACAAATACTGAATTCTCAAAGTTGGAGCGATCTCGAATGGAGTGAAGGTGATGATGAAGCTGCTGTCGAATCGGCACAAAATGTACGCGGTTTCCACACATTGGAATTCCTTCTCTACAAAAACGGTGAACCACGTAAAGTACAATAAAGCTTTATCTTAGCTAAGATATTATTGAGAAGTAAAGGTTGGAATTCAATGATCCACCTTTACTTCTTTGGTATGTTTAAAACATATTATTGAAACAAAGTCAATAAACAATGAATCACTTTCTAAAATATTCATTCTCTTTCTTTTGCCTGTTGGCATGCTCTGCCTGTAATGATGACGGAATTGACATATTGGATATCGAGATTCCGGAGGGCTATGCTCTATCAGCCGGAACATCAACTATTTTCTTGAATTCGTCTGTTGCTTATGACACGCCTGCAGATTGGATAACAGGAGCATACGATGTACGTTTCACCCGAGGTGACAGACTATATGACGATGTACGTACAAGTAACAACGGTCATGGCGGCGGACTTGGTCCCGTTTATGCCGGTTATTCGTGCGGCAGTTGCCACCGGAATGCGGGACGTACCAAACCCTCTTTATGGACAGAGGGTGGATCGGGCAGCTATGGATTCTCTTCCATGCTAGTCTACATATCCCGTAAAAACGGAGCTTTCTTTCAAGATTATGGACGTGTGCTTCATGACCAGGCAATCTATGGAGTGCAACCGGAAGGCAAACTGTCTGTGGAATACACTTACGAGACATTTTCTTTCCCTGATGGAGAAGCCTACACACTTTGCAAACCCAATTATACTATATCTGAATGGTATGCCGAAGAAATCAAACCGGAAGATTTGTTTTGTACCGTACGTATTCCATTACGCCATGTAGGCATGGGGCAAATGATGGCACTAGATCCTGTTGAAATTGAAGCACTTGCAGCAAAAAGTAATTATCCCGAATATGGAATCAGCGGACGATGTAATTACATCACCGAACGCGGAGTGAGAAGTCTGGGATTGTCCGGCAACAAAGCTCAACATGCCGATTTAACTGTAGAATTGGGATTCTCCAGTGATATGGGCGTTACCAACAGCCGCTATCCGGAAGAAATCTGTGAAGGACAAATACAAGTAAACCAAGGTAGCATGATGGGGCTTTCTTACGACCAACTGGATGTCAGCACAGAAGAGATGGAAAACGTAGATCTCTATATGCAAAGTCTTGGTGTTCCCGCCCGGCGTAATGTAAACGATCCGCAAGTAATCAAAGGGGAACAGAACTTCTATAAAGCCAAATGTCATCTCTGTCATGTGACCACTTTACACACTAAGACACGTGGTAGTGTTTTATTAAATAATACTCAACTCCCGTGGTTAGGCGGTCAAACGATTCACCCTTATTCTGATTATCTATTACATGATATGGGTTCTGAAATTATGGGAGTCGGACTGAACGACAACTATATAAGCGGGCTGGCACGTGGAAACGAATGGCGTACTACCCCTCTTTGGGGAATCGGCTTACAAGAAAAGGTCAACGGACATACTTATTTCTTGCATGACGGACGTGCCCGCAATCTGACAGAAGCCATCATGTGGCATGGCGGAGAAGGAGAAGCATCAAAGAACTTATTTAAGAATATGAGTAAGGAAGACCGGGATGCGCTGATTGCATTTTTAAATTCACTTTAAACTAAAAGTAGTATATATAAAGTAATTATGAAGAGATTTATAATCATTGCCATGCTGACTGCCATAATGCCTTTGGCCGCTATGGCACAACATGAAGAAGATACAGAAAATGGTGTAGTATCATTAGCTGGAAGAGAAGGATTCACTATCGAAACCAAGAAAGGAGATTTTGTATTCAAACCCTATCTGCTCGTACAGACCAGTGCAAACTTCAATTGGTACGACGATGAAGGACTGGATAAAGCATACAATCAAGATAACATAGCCAACTCCGGATTTTCAGTTCCTTACGCCGTACTCGGATTCACCGGAAAGGCTTTCGATAAAGTATCTTTCAACCTTTCCATAAATGCGGCAGCCAGTGGAGGCGCATTACTTCAACAAGCCTGGTTTGATGTTCAACTGAAAAAGCAGTTTGCCATCCGGGTCGGTAAATTCAAAACTCCGTTTTCACATGCCTACCTGACAACACTGGGAGAAACATTGTTACCTAGTTTGCCAGTATCACTGACTGCTCCCGTTATCCTCCCCTATTCTTTGAATGCGGTAACACCCAATATTGGCACCGGATTCGATTTAGGTGTAGAGATTCACGGTTTGGTAGCTGATAAATTCGGGTATGAAATCGGTTTATTCAACGGTACGGGTGCAGCGGTAAATACAGCAACAAAAACATTTAGTGATGACTGGCACATTCCGTCTTTACTGTACGCCGGACGTTTCACCTATATGCCTAAAGGAGTGATGCCCGCTACACAGGGAAATCCGAACAGGCTGAATGAAGACAAAATCATGTTTGGTATTTCTACCTCTATCAATGTAGAAAGTGAAAATGAAAGTACCAATGATTATCGTGCCGGATTGGAGTTTGCAATGCTAAAGAACAAACTTTACCTGGGTGCTGAAGTCTATTATATGAATGTTGGCTTCACAAAAAGACAAAAGATTTCCGAGTCATATAATTACCTGGGCGGCTATGTACAAGGTGGTTACTTCGTTGCCCCCCGTCTGCAAGCAGCTGCACGCTATGATTTCTTCAACCGTAACGGAATGGACACCAATGGTTTTCTAAATATGCCAGCCGTGGGTATGAACTATTTTTTCAAGAACTGTAATCTGAAGTTACAAGCGATGTACCAGTATATTGCCCGTAAAGGTCATGATACCCAACTTGATCGGGATAACGACGATTTAGGTTTGGCAGTACATTCGGCCAGTATTCTACTTCAGTATACATTCTAAATAGCACAAGAAAGGATTTGTTTATGAAAAAATATATTCTTTTCGGAGGTTATCTACTGTTATTGGCATATATCACATCATGCGATGACGGACGTATTTACGAAAAGACAGAGACCCTATCAGAAGAAGGACGCACGCTGAAGATGAGCGGTAAGATCAATGGTATCAGTAAATGGCCCGATGGTTATAGTGTTGTAGTGGCAGGCTTCAATGATGAGAGCGAGTATGCCGTTGTCACCAAAACAATTCCGGCGGTCGAAGATGATGAGATCCAGGTTACGATGACAGGAGTCAGTGATAAAGTAACCACTATTGAATTGTGCGTTATTAATAAATTGAGAAAACGAGTTATCAGTTTTCAGTCAATGGACGACCTTACAGCAGTTGACGACACCATCCTTATGGATGTGGGAACTGTAAATGTAGGTATGTACCATGGCATTCAAGAAAAAGTATTTAATACGACATGCGCACACTGTCATGGCGGAAGTAGTTCGGCAGCAGCCAACCTGTATCTGACAGAAGGCAAAAGTTACGAGGCACTGGTCAACCGCCCGTCGAAGAAAGTAGATGGCATGTTACTCGTCAAGCCGGGCAGTGCGCAAGAAAGCGTATTGCACACATTATTGAATACCACTATTAGTTCAACCTGGGGATACGATCACTCAAAAGAAATAGTATCATCTCCGATTTTGACCCTTATTGACGACTGGATCAATAACGGTGCGCAAGAATAAATAGTTATTTACCCAACTGATATGAACAACAAAAAACAACAGAATATTCAGTCTGAAAAGACGCTAACAGAGATTTTTAAATATAATGCAGGAGGAGAAGCTTCAGAGTATCATATTATCATTCATTCTACTAAACCGGAAGATACATACGAAGAACAGCTGAATGCAGTATTAAACACCTACGATTATTTACTTACCCAAGAATTGAAAGGAGCAGTTGCCATCCTCAAACGTTATTTCCTTAGTGACGCTGCCAATCAGGCAGATACACTACTGGCATTGACAACCGAAGGTTCGGACTGCGCACTTTCCATTGTGGAACAGCCCCCGCTGGACGGAACAAAAATAGCCTTATGGGTTTACCTGTTGACAGATGTACAGACACAAGTCTTACATAACGGGCTTTTTGAGGTGAAACACAGTGCCTATCGCCACTTCTGGGGCGGTAGTGCATTCAATCGTGCCGCCAATTCGGAATACCAGACCCGTCTATTATTGAACGACTATGTGATGCAACTCATGGAACAAGGTTGTAAACTGGCAGACAATTGTATCCGTACATGGTTTTTCGTGCAAAATGTAGATGTGAATTATGCCGGAGTAGTGAAAGCACGTAATGAAGTTTTCGTCACCCAAAACCTGACAGAAAAAACACATTATATTTCCAGCACAGGCATCGACGGCCGGCATGCCGACCCGAAAGTACTGGTACAAATGGATACTTACGCCGTAGCAGGACTGCAACCGGAACAGATTCATTTCCTCTATGCTCCTACCCATCTGAACCCAACTTATGAATATGGAGTAAGCTTTGAACGTGGCACGTATGTAGATTATGGAGACCGCCGACAGGTATTTATTTCAGGAACGGCAAGTATCAACAACAAAGGCGATGTGGTATATCCCGGCAACATCCGCAAACAGACAGAACGAATGTGGGAGAATGTGGAAACCCTGTTGAAAGAAGCGGACTGCACGTTTGAAGATTTGGGACAAATGATTGTATATCTGCGTGACATAGCCGACTATACAGTTGTTAAAGCAATGTATGACAAACGTTTCCCACATACTCCTAAAGTATTTGTTCATGCTCCGGTATGCCGTCCCGGATGGTTGATTGAGATGGAATGTATGGGAGTGAAAGAATGTAAGAACAAGGAATACGCTCCATTTTAATATCATAAAAGATTATACAGTTGAAAAGGTTACTTATTATCTTATATATCTGTCTGGTGGGACTACTCGCTGTGACTACTTTCGTAGAACAAGCGTATGGGACAGATTTTGTAGAAAGAAATATATATCATACATGTTGGTTTTGTTGTTTGTGGGGAACAATTGCCACCATTGCACTTGTTGCTCTCATCCGACGCGCTTTATGGCGACGGTTCCCCATATTGTTGTTTCATGGCTCCCTCCTCGTTATCTTGGTGGGGGCCATGATTACGTTTATCGGAAGCAAAAAAGGATACGTACACTTGCTTCCGGGGGCAACGATAGACAGTTTCCTGGAATCGGAAAGCGGCAGAAAAGCTGATCTGCCATTCACAATACAACTAGATAGTTTCTGTATAGCATACTATCCCGGAACAGAAGCACCGGCAGACTACATCAGCTATATCACCTACTCTCTTCCCGGACAGAAAAATGTTCTATTACACGAACAGATTTCAATGAATCGTATATTTACATCACAAGGTTTCCGTTTCTATCAGTCATCTTTCGATGATGACGGAAAAGGGAGCTGGCTGACTGTCAATTATGATCCATGGGGAACAGGAGTGACTTATGCAGGATATATCCTGCTCGGTCTCTCCATGATTTGGCTACTATTTTCCCGCAGTAGTGATTTCCGACGCCTGCTAAACCACCCGCTACTTAAAAAAGGAGGTGTATTTATACTGTTTATTTTCTGCCTTGCAGGTAACATGCAAGCACAAAAAAAACTCCTTCCTGCATTGAAACGAACACAAGCGGACAGTTTAGCACAGGAACAGGTTATTTATCACGACCGGGTAGTACCTTTCAACACATTAGCCCGTGATTTCATTCAGAAACTGACAGGAGAAGCTTCATATAAAGGATTGACACCTGAACAAGTGATAGGTGGCTGGTTACTTTATCCGGAAGTGTGGAGAAATGAGCCATTGATATACATCAAAAATACAGAATTACAGCATTTATTAAACTTACAAACACCTTATGCTCGATTAACTGATTTATTTGACGGTTCTGTTTACCGTCTCCGTGAACATTGGCAACGTGAACAAAGACAACAAAGCAAACTCGCCAAAGCAATCCAGGAAACAGATGAAAAAGTAGGCCTGATCCTGATGTTGGAAAAAGGAGCATTCATCCATCCATTACCCACTGATGGCAGCGTGCAACCTCTCTCCGAACTGGAAGTGAAAGCAGAATTACTCTACAACCGGATTCCGTTCAGCAAGATTCTTTTTATGATAAATCTGTCATTGGGAGTGTTGTCTTTCCTGCTTCTACTTCATAACAGCCTGCAAAGAAATACCCTCTCGCCCAAAGCCAAAACGATTTCCCGCACAGCAGGAACTTTCTTTTCTGTTGCACTCTATCTTGCTTTCATATTCCATTTAGCAGGGTATTGCCTGCGCTGGTACATCGGCGGTCGTATTCCACTTAGCAACGGTTACGAAACCATGCAGTTTATGGCTCTTTGTATTCTTTTGATAGCCTGTCTGCTCCATCGAAGATTCCCATTTATACTTCCATTCGGATTCCTCCTCTCCGGCTTTGCTTTGTTGGTTTCCTATCTGGGACAAATGAATCCCCAGATAACCCCATTAATGCCGGTGCTCGTCTCTCCATGGCTAAGTATTCATGTTTCATTGATTATGATGTCTTATGCCCTATTGGCATTCATCATGCTAAACGGAATACTGGCATTATGCCTCCGGAAAAAAGAATCGGAAAACAATGTCTCCGGAAACGACGCTATACAAGACAACCGGATAGAACAGTTGACGCTAGTCAGCCGCTTGCTACTCTACCCTGCCACCTTCTTTTTAGGAGCAGGCATCTTTCTGGGAGCAGTTTGGGCAAACGTTTCCTGGGGACGATACTGGGCGTGGGACCCGAAAGAAGTATGGGCACTGATTACTTTTCTGGTATATGGAGTAGCCTTCCATTCACAAAGTCTGCGCATTTTCCGCAAGCCTCTATTCTTCCATATCTATATGATTCTTGCTTTCCTGACCGTCTTAATGACCTATTTCGGGGTAAATTATGTTCTTGGAGGGATGCATAGTTATGCAAACGCCTGAACCACTATATATAGCTAGTAATTGATAGAAGAATACCCATTTTAGGGGATTGCGGGAAAAGCGGAAAGCCCCTATCTTTGCAGTATCAGAATTAAATTAATTAGTCATAATTATATTACGTAGCCACATTAAAAATACATAGAAATCGGCCGAAGTGATTCACCCGCATTTCTTTTATTTGGTTGTTAAGTTGAAAAAACCATATAATGTATTCATTTTGGAATATGAATAGATGACATATTCTAAAAGAGGCAAGGACGTCCGGCTTGTGAAAGCCGGACGTTTTTTTATATCAGTAAGAGAATAAAGTGAGAGAGCTCATGCATTCATGAGCTCTTTCCAACCAGCCGTTTCAAAAGCGATATACTCCGCTATAAACTTCTCCATCTCTTCTTTCTTCACAGGATGCAACACCAGCTCTTCGAGTAGGGCAAACAACCATACCGTATTCAGGTGAATAAAGAAGTTAGTTATTGCTATATTGATATGCGGATATTTCTGCTTCATTCCTTGAAAAAAAACAGAAATCGTACGCGTCATCAAATCTGTATATTCAGAACGGAAGTTCTCCCAAACAGAACCTTGTGCCTGAAAAAGCAGCAACCGCAAACGGTCACGATGTTCAGAGACCAATCTGATATATTCCCGTACAGACATTTTCTGATAATCCGAATCCATAAAGACGTCTATCGTCATCTGATCTGCATCGTGATTATAAATCATAGCATACAGATCATTCAATACCGGTTTCAGAATCGTACGGAATATCTCATCCTTATTGGTGAAATAATGATAGATATTACTCACCGTCACCCCTGCCCTCGAAGCTATTTCACGCATAGAGGCATCCTTGTATCCCTTTTCCAGAAACACTTCTTCGGCTGCCTTCAAGATTCCCTCTTGTATATCTCCTTTCAAAAATTGCATAGTATCGTTGCTATTTATCAATTCATATTTGTAACCTGTCTGTTCACCATCCGGGCAAATATACCATTTTTCTTTTTCAATTCCTCCGGTGTTCCCATTTCAGCAACACTTCCATTCTCCAATACTACAATTTTGTCGGCATTGGCAACGGTGCGCATACGGTGCGCAATAATCAGCACCGTTTTGTTACGTACCAATTCAGATATACCTGCCTGTATCTTGGTTTCATTCTCAACATCAAGCGAAGCCGTAGCCTCATCCAACAGAACAATCGGAGCATCCTTCAACAAAGCGCGGGCAATGGAAATACGCTGACGCTCACCGCCGGATAATGTTTCTCCATTCTCACCGATAATCGTCTGGTATCCCTGCGGCATTTTAGTGACAAACTCATCACATTGTGCCAAGCGGGCAACTCTCCGGACTTCCTCATCCGTAGCATCCCGTTTGCCAATACGGATATTATCCATAATGGAAGCATTGAAAAGAACTACATCCTGAAAGACAACGGAATAGTTTTTCAACAAAGTTTCAGGATCAATCCGACTGATATCCTGCCCGCCGAGGGTAATCTTTCCCGACTGGATATCCCAGAAACGTGCCGCCAACCTGGCCGCCGTACTCTTGCCACTACCTGAAGGACCAACCAAAGCCGTTTTTTCACCTTGCCGGGCAATAAAAGACAAGTTATTCAGAATTTGTTTTCCCTGCTCATAAGCAAAGTCTACCTGTCTGAATTCGATATCATAACCTTGAGGAGTGAATTCGGTAGTCCCGTTTTGTACCGGCAATGCTTCCATCTCATTCATTCTATTGATACGCACATCCAAATAGAACAAAGCGGCAATATTATTCATCACCTCACTGACCGGAGCATACACACGCGACCCGATAACCATAAATATAAGATAGGTAAACAAATCAACCGTACCCGAAGCCAAGAGATTGGCACCAACGATAATAACGCTTGCCAGTCCGAGTTTCAATACACTCTGGGAACCGTTTACCAACATGCCGAGCACCAGTTCATTACGAGTCAATACCTTTTCATAGGTATCAATGCTCGCATCCAGTTTTTCCAGATAGTCTCTCTCCTGATTGTAGGATTTTATCTCCTGAATGGTATCGAGTCCTTCCTGGATATGCTCGGTCACCATCCGCTTGTTCAGATAATTACTTTCATTGCTTTTCTGTATTTCCTTCTTCGAGAAAAGAAGGATTGCGGCAGCAAGCGGCACTACCCAGAACAAAGCAATCGTCAACTGCCAGTTATAAAATGCCATGCCGACGGTAATAAGCAGAATACTGATAATGGAAGCAAACAACTGGGGAACCGCATGCGAGAAAGTATGCTCGAGATCAGTGCAGTCATCCATAATCGTGGCGGTGAGGTCGGAAAGATTCTTTTCGCCAAAGAAAGCCAGAGGCAACTTGCGAAGTTTTTCCGCCAATGAGATACGCCGGTTTGCACTCTCATCATAAACGGTGGTATAGGTACTACGATATTGCAATACCGCAAATATATACATGACTATCATAAAGACAATACCGAGTATGCTATAATAGAGAATACCATGCGTCACCGAAGCCGAAGGCTGAAACACAGGACGAAGATATTCCTCAAGAAAAAGAAAAACAAATACCGCCGGCAACATCAATACAATATCGAGCAGTGTAGTGAAAAACACACCTTTACAGAAATCTTTCGCTCCTTTAGTTGAAAGGGCAAAACGTCTTTTTATTACTTCAATCATTAGAAACCTCCTTTCCTATTGTCCAGCGAACAGATTGCTGGTATTCATTCCACATATGATAATAGATGCCTTGTTTTCCAAGCAGGTTGGCATGTGTACCTTGTTCCGCAATCTTCCCCTTGTCAATGACGAGGATATTGTCGGCATCAGTGATGCTTGAAAGACGATGAGCAATCATCAATACGGTTTTTCCTTTTGTCAGTTCTTTCAAGGCTTGCTGGATGAGATGCTCATTTTCGGGGTCGGCAAAAGCAGTCGCCTCATCCAGTACAATGATGGGAGCATTTTTCAGGATTGCACGTGCCAGTACGATCCGTTGCTGTTCCCCGCCGGAGAGATATGTTCCCTCCGTACCAATCTTCGTATTCAGTCCGAGCGGAAGTTTATTGATAATTTCCCGGCATTGTGCCATATCTACTGCCCGTTCCACTTCCTCCATTGTCGCGTCGGGATTACCATATTTGATATTTTCGAGCAGAGAAGTCTTGAACAGCTTTGTATTCTGGAACACGAAAGAAATATATTTCATCAGTTCTTCGGGAGCGATTTCTCTTACATTGATGCCACCTATTAAAACTTTCCCTTCCGTTGCCTCCCAGAAACGGGGAACTAGACGGGCAATCGTTGTTTTCCCTCCGCCCGAAGCTCCGACAAGAGCTACTGTGTTTCCTTGCGGAATAGTGAAACTAACATCATCCACCGCCTTTTGATTAGCTCCCGGATAGCTGAAGGAAACTTTTTCGAACTGAATACTGAATTCCTTTACCGGTTGTGGATGCTCTACAACAGTCAGGTGCTCATAAGCAACCAGATTCTCAAGACGTCCGATAGCTTCACTCGCCTGCCCCAAAGCCTGATTGAGATACATACTCTTCATGATACTTTGGGAGAATACAGGAGTAATGAGAACAAACAGGAAGAAATTAAGTAATACCGATGCATAATTACCTGAATAACCAATCAGCAAAATAACCAACGGAGCAAGGAAAAACACAAAACCATTGATTATTACGGTATAGAGCGACATCGGCTTCTCCCACATTCGTGTATAGCCGAATACCATTTTATTATAATTCATGATACAGCGGTGAAAGTTTTTGAAAGAGTAAATAGTCTGCTGGAAAACCTTCACTACGGGAATTCCTCTCACATACTCTACAGCTTCGGTATTCATTTCCTCCAGAGAGGTCATGTAGCTTTTCATAAACTGCCGTCCCTCCGCATTCATCATAAAACCCATAACCAGCATGGCAATAATTACAGGGACGATACATGCCAGACCGAGTATCCAATCGAACACAAAAATCAGTATGGCAGCTACCAACGGCACTAGAAAAGTAGCCGCAAGGTCGGGCAACTGATGTGCCAGAAAACTATGGGTAACCCCTGCATTGTCATCTATAATCTTGCGAATACGTCCGCTCGTATTAATGTCAAAGAAGCCGAGAGGCATACGCACTATCTGGCGCATGGCTTCTTTACGCAAATTCGATTCAACCCGAAAAGCTGCAAGATGCGAAGACATCAATGCGGCAAAATAAAGGACGATGCTCGCCACGGCCATGCCTGCTGCCCACCAGGCATACGTCACCACATTACCGGAAGAGGTTATCTCTCCGTGTTCAAGCAGTTCTCTCACAATCAGCCAAATAAGGATATAAGGCAACATGCCCGCCAGGGCACTTAGGGCAGACAGCAGCATTGCCGCAGGCAAAAGCACTTTCCGTTTACCCATGTAGTTCTGAAGTTTTTTCAATGTACTCATAACGTACGTTCAATCTATATTAAGTTCGACAATCATTTAACTTATCGCTTGTTTTCAAAAAAGAACAATATTCGAAATCGTTCAAAAAAAAGAGAGCTTATATTTCTATAAGCTCTCTTCATCCCATTCAATCCGGTGCATGTGCACCTTTGATATATGATTAATCTCGACTTGTCTCTCACTGATTCGCATAAGTTTTCAAATATTTTCTGCAAAGGTACAGCTCGCCGGCAAGACGGACAATACCTAAAAATAATGAAATTTGCTATTCATGTTTCAGCCATGCACTTGGCAATACTTCTTTTTCACCTTTTTCATTCACCAGTTCCATCTGCAATACGCCTCCGTTACAATCGAAGTAACGTACCTCTATCGGATGAAGCCCAGCTTTCAAAGCCTTCTGCACAATAATCTCTACCGGCGAATGTGCTCCATCATTATCTCCCAACAATTCACCGTCAAGCATTAATGTGCTACCGTCGTCCGAGAGAAGGGCAAATGTATAGATACCATCGGCAGGAACTTCCAGATAGCCGGTCAATACCAGACCGATATTTCCTTTCACCTCTTCGGGAATGGATACCGATTCCACCACATACTCCCCTTTGACAGGAGCTGCATCAATATCCGCACAAAGATTACCACGGAAATCGTGCCATACTGCTTTCAAGCCGGGCTGCAAAGCAGCCGGAGCAGTCACCGCCTCCGCATAAGGAGCCTTTACATACTTGGTACGCACCACATCCGAAGGAGAACCATCCGGACGAAAAGTGCGGAAAGCGAAATCCGTAGTCTTCCCAACTTCCAAAGCACCGTTATAAAGAGCTGATTCTTTGGTAGGCATACTGCCGTCTGTCGTATAACGTATTTCAGTACCGGGTAACGGGCAGGTCAATTCCACAGTTGTTTCATCAATAAATGCATTCACTTTATAGAATCCCTGCAAATCAGGCACCCTATAATTTACCCTCATCACATCCATCCGCTTAAATTGCAGAACAAGCTGACGATAAAATTCTTCGAGACCCGGTTTAGCTGTCGGCTCCGCCCAAGCTATTTCACTCAACGCTATCATACGGGGAACAATCAAATATTCAATGCGCTTCATTGTCGGAATCCATTCAGCCCAGAGATTCGCCTGCACACCCCAGATATATTTCTTCTGTTCCGGCGATAACCGCTCGTCTGCACACGGATCATACGCAAGTATTTTCTTTACTGAATTCTGATCCTGCGCATAATCGAAATAGAAATATTCATTCGGACAAGCAATCACTTTCTGCTTTTGTGCAGTTGCCGTAGGCAATGCATCTTTCGCCCAACTTCTCCACCAGGTAATGGCAGCATCGGAAGATAATCCGTCGGATACCACTTCATCCCAGCCTATGAGTTTCTTTCCGTTGGCAAGGAAGAATTTCTCCATGTCACGTACAAACCATGCCTGAAGTTCTTCTACCGAACCCAGTTTCTCCGTACGAATCCGTTTCTGACAAAGAGGACATTTCTTCCAGTTGGCTTTTTCCACTTCATCACCACCCATGTGCACATATTCATAAGGGAAAAGTTCAAAAACTTCTTTGAACACATTCTGACAGAACTCCAGCGTTGTATCTTTGCCCGGACAGATAGGAGAAGAGAAAGTTTCCCCCCACCCGATTAATCCGTCGCACGCCAATTCCGGATATTGACCGATAGCTGCCAGGAAATGTCCCGGCATATCGATCTCGGGAATGACATCGATACCTCTTTGCGTAGCATAGGCTACTATTTCTTTTATATCATCATGAGTGTAATAACCTCCATACAGCGTATCTCCTTCCACAATGCGTATCTTATCTTCCGGAATCAGGAAATCGGTATTATCTTCTTCTTTCGCACGTGCCATACAGGTACGATCCTGCGTATTGAATTTACGCCAGGCCCCTTTTTCTGTAAGCAACGGGTATTTCTCGATCTCTATACGCCAACCCTGATCGTCGGACAGATGCCAGTGGAACTTATTAAGTTTATACAAAGACATCAGATCTAATACATGCTTCACTTCTTTTTTATTCCAGAAATGGCGGGAAGCATCCAACATAAATCCACGCCATTCAAACCGTGGCGCATCTTCTATTTGCACGACAGGGATAGAATAATTCTGTTTCTCTCCCTGCACTTCTATCGTTGCAGGAAGCAACTGGCGAATAGTAGTAATAGCAGAAATAATACCCGAATAGTCAGTTGCCTCTACCCGAATATACTCCGGCGTAGACTCAAGTTTATAAGAGCCGGGCTTTCCAACAGTATCCTTCAACTGAAAATACATATCTACCTGACTCTTATCGGTAGTGACTTCAACAGAAGACGATATGACATTCCGAAGAATCTCCTGCAGATACCCGACAGCCGGAAACAAGGACTGATCGGAAACCCCAATCTTCATTCCATCTTTTAAAACAAACGAGCCAGACTGCTCGGTCAGACTAACGGGGGTAGGTAAGATTGCAATCTCTTGCTTGACGGTAGGCGTGCAAGAAGAAAAAATACAAGCTGACACAATGAGAAAAAAGCTACTTAGTTTTTTGAACATGCGGTTAACTATTTAATAAATTAATTGTCCTGTTTTTAATTGACCATCTATATATAATACAACTAAAACGTATAAACTACTAAAAAGGCAGAAAAAGTTTTTTGCGACTTCATATCACAGACTCCTATTAATGTTTATCTTTGCTCCCCAATCCCATTACAAACAATTATAAAGAGTCACTTCAAT
This sequence comes from Bacteroides sp. OF03-11BH, assembly GCF_003604005.1. Taxonomy (NCBI): domain Bacteria; kingdom Pseudomonadati; phylum Bacteroidota; class Bacteroidia; order Bacteroidales; family Bacteroidaceae; genus Bacteroides; species Bacteroides sp. OF03-11BH. The sequence continues at coordinate 79,829 of NZ_QTMW01000012.1, forward strand.
GTCAAGAGAGAAAATACTAATCACAACCTCGTGGATCAGCACAATTGGCAATGCAATCTTGTCCGTATCCAAAATCATAATCGGTTTATTTGCCGGTAGTTTAGCCGTAGTCGGCGACGGTATCGACTCGGCAACCGACGTCGTTATCTCTATCGTTATGATTTTTACGGCACGCCTCATCAACCGCCCTCCTTCAAAGAAATATGTATTCGGATATGAGAAAGCGGAAGGGATCGCAACAAAGATTCTATCACTCGTGATATTTTATGCCGGTGTACAAATGTTGCTATCATCCACTAAAAACATCTTTTCAGATGAAGTGAAAGAGATACCATCGGCTATCGCCATCTATGTCACTATATTTTCTATTATCGGTAAACTCTTACTGGCTTCATACCAGTACAAACAGGGAAAGAAGATCAACAGTTCCATGCTCACGGCAAACGCTATCAATATGCGTAATGATGTTGTCATTTCAACCAGTGTTTTGTTAGGATTGATATTTACTTTTATCTTCAAATTGCCGATACTCGATTCGATAACAGGATTGATAATCAGTCTCTTTATCATCAAATCTTCCATCAGCATCTTCATTGATTCCAATGTGGAGCTAATGGACGGGGTGAAAGATGTCAATGTATATAATAAGATATTCGAGGCTGTAGAGAAAGTGCCCGGTGCCAGTAATCCGCATCGCGTCCGGTCACGAATGATAGGGAATCTCTATATGATTACCCTTGATATAGAAGTGAATCCACAAATCACGATCACGCAAGCCCATGAGATTGCCGATGCAGTGGAGAAGAGCATCATTAATTCGGTAGATAATGTATATGACATTCTGGTACATGTGGAACCTGCCGGTAAATGTCAGACAGGAGAAAAATTCGGGGTCGATAAAGATATGGTTTGATCCATCTCTACACAGAGTTTTTTTCACTTTCCTCTATCACCTATCACCGACACTTCCAAAAGCTCTTATTCATGGGGATTTCAGGGGTGGTGACAGGTTGTTTGCAACCTATCACCGCATCTATCACCTATCACCGCCCGATCAATCAATGATTAACAAGGAGAAAAGAACAGGTCTCTATACGACATATTAGTTTCAGCCGCTTGAAACTTTTAGTTTCAAGGCTTGGAACAAAGTGTTTCCCGGTGTGAAACAAATCGTTTCACCATTTGAAACAAAGTGTTTCAACGCAGGAAACAAAAAGTACCGTGCCGGGAAACTATTTTTATGACCGATTAATAACTAATCTTCACCCCGGCAAAGAAACTTCTCGGCAAAGAAGGACCGTAAATATAACCGGAATCCCGGTTAGCTCCTCTGTCAAAGTCCTTCTGATAAGACTCAAAAATATTCTGAACTCCGCCGTTTAATTGCAAATCAACCGTTTTGTATAACTTGAAGTCATAAGCCAGTTTCACTCCCAAATCAAAAAAACGAGGTGTTCTGATTGCTTCCGCTTTTCTTTCAGGCATTTCACCCAGTTCGGCATTCTCGGCGGTGATATCCATACGTTGCACCAACATCCTGCCGGTATAGGTTCCTGACAAAGCAATAGATAAAGGTTTGATGGGGGTACAAGTAGCAGTGAAATAACCGTATGTATCGGGAGTACGGAAAATCTTCTTTTCTGCCGGTGCATCGTCATGCCACTTATGCGGTTCATCGTACCGGCTACGTTGTAAAGTTAATCCCGCTTGTATTTGCAGGATAGAAAGATAAGCCACTTTACCTTCCAGTGTCAATCCCATCACTTTAGCACCGGAGCCATTGCTACGTGTTTTCACTAATATACCATCACCACGGTCGTAAGGTTTGCCCAATACAAAAACATCGGTCAGTCTTGTATAAAAACCCTCAATCAACAAATTCGTCTGGAATGCTCCGAAACGATGATACATATCTGCAGAAACACTGAAACTTTGGGATTTCTCTTCTTTCAAATCCTTTGCACGCTCGATCATAGCCACCGTTCCGCCCACATTTTCAATATGCATATCCTCATCAAAAGCCTGCGGAGCACGAAATCCGGAAGAATAGCTTAAACGCAGGTTAATATTCTGGGTAGGATTAAAACGCAAGTTGGCACGGGGACTAAAGATCACATTATCCACCATATTATGCTTATCCAGACGACCACCAATCAGAATCCCCCAACGGTCGTTCTTCCATTCGTTCTGCAGAAAAGCACTGTAAATATTCACCGTCTGATCCGTGTGACGGTTATATCCCCACATGTTATCTTTTAGGCGGTCACGGTTATATTCAAGCCCTGCCGTGAGATCAGAAGGCATAAAAAAGCACTTGTCAAACGTATGTACGTATTGTGCACCACCCATAGCGGTTAAATCCGTTGTCTTTCCATAGGCTTTCAGAGGATCGTTACCCGGTCCGTAATAACTGTCCCGGTCTGTATTGGCAGCCGATGCAAAAACACTTAGACGGTTCTTTTCATCCGGAGAGAAATAATCGAATTTCAAACTTCCACCATCAATAGAATGTTGCAACTGCTCCGCAATATGCGCTTCGTGAGGAGGACGGTTCAACATATCCCCTCCACGACGGAATTCCTGCATGTGGTGATATTCAAAGGTCAGTTTGGAATAAGTACTTGTTTTCAGATAAGAGCGGAAACCCACTGTCTGATTCTTCAATTTGGGCAGTTCGGTAAATCCGTCTCCGTCATAATCATATCCCGACCGATAACGGTTCTGACCAAAGATATACAATCCGGCACGATGATCGTCCGTCACCAATGAAGCATTCAGCGAGGTGTTGTTATCGAATGAGGAGCTTCCTCCTAAAGAAGTTATGGTGTGCGACAGCTGACCCGAATTACGTAAAGGCTCTTTGGTGATTATATTAATCGTTCCTGCAATAGCTGAAGAACCGAACAAGGCGGAGCCTCCCCCACGCATCACTTCTACACGTTCAATCATACTGGCAGGAATCTGTTCCAGTCCATACACTCCGGAAAGGGCGCTGAATACGGGACGCGAATCTATCAGAATTTGTGTATATGGTCCGTCCAGACCATTGATGCGGACTTGCTGGAAGCCACAATTCTGGCAATTTGTCTCCACACGCACTCCAGGCTGGAAGTTCAGTCCTTGTGATAAAGTGGAAGAGTTGGTGGTTTCAAAAAGTTTCAGGTCGACAACATTCACCAAAGTAGGAGCCATACGACGTGTCGTTTCACTCCGGTTGGCGGAAACTACTACTCCGTCGAGAGCAATCGCATCCTCTTCTATTTCAAAATCTTCTTCCAGTGTCTTTCCTTTTTTCAGAGTTACGTTGCGGGTCACTGTCTTGTAACCTACTGAACTAACTTCCAGTATAAAATTTCCTTCCGGCAAATTCTTCAAAAAATAATGCCCGGTAGCATCGGTCACGGTTCCTATGGTCGTTCCTTTCAGTGCGATAGTGATGTACGGAAGATGTTCTTTCGTTTTTTTATCCAGTACATGACCTATTATATTCGCATCGGATTTCTTCAGTTCAGGGTAGTCCGGACGTTCAGCCAATGCGTATGACAAGACACAGCACAGGCCGACCAGGACTAAAAGATATTTCTTCATTGTCGTTAGTCTTTTAATGTTTTAATTCGAAAAATAATAATAAAGGGAAAGGGAAGCAGCGATCGTTAATCGTTGATCCTAATACATTAATACTGTTCCCCCAAAAAGATAGACTAAGCGATAGGAGGTGCTCTAAGAGATATTACGCCCGAACAAGAACGGTAAAATTGCTCAATTTGCGGGCGGACAAACAGGATGCATAATAGAGATAAAGCAGCAACAGAGAATGTTGGTATCAAACCGCTGTCGGTTACCAACACATGGCTCAAGAGATGAATTAGTTGGAATTCAACCGTCGTATGGCTATGTTCGCTGCCTTTTTTAAATGGATGTGAATGGACAATTGTAACTCCGTTGACCACATGGGAGTGAGTAAACAAAGTGATTCCTGCCATGTACGAGATAAACAGTACAGGCAGAAACCACTTCATTATATGTAGGTACAATTGTTTCATTCGGTCATCTTGCACATTTATTCTGTGCACCTAAGTCAGGGTTTAGTTTGTTTTTTGCAAAGATAAGGATTGTCTCCATGCAAAACAATCCCTATTTATAACGATTTTAAATCTTAACCGAATTTTAATAACTTATCTTCACTCCAGCAAAGAAACTTCTCGGCAATGACGGACCATAGATATAACCGGAGTCACGGTCAGCCCCTTTGTCGAAGTCGTTCTGGTAGGCATTGAAAATATTCTGTACACCGGCATTTACCTGCAAGTTCATCGACTTGTAAAGTTTGAAATCATAGGCAGCCTTCAAACCGATATCGAAGAAGTCCTTCGTATTCACCGTTATCGGTTTTTCAAGGAATCCCGGAACTGGTTCGTGGGGAACCAGCATCGAACCGGTATATGTACCGGAAAGAGCGATAGATAATGGTTTTATCGGGGTATAGGTTGCTGTAAAATAACCGTAAGTATTCGGTGTACGCATCATTTTCTTTACAGCCGGAGCTTCTTTGTTCCATACATGCGGTTCGCTATAATGGCTCTGTTGCAGGGTGACTCCTGCCTGAACCTGGAATTTAGTCAGATACGCCATCTTTCCTTCCAATGTCAGTCCCATCACACGGGCTCCCGGTGCATTGTAGCGTGTACGTGTCAGGATTCCATCCACTACCTCTCCGTCGGTAAGGGCAAATACATCTGATAACTTTGTATAAAATCCTTCTACCAAAAAGTTAACCTGAAACGCACCAAAACGATGATAAATATCTGCCGAAGCACTCAAGCTCTGTGATCTTTCTTCTTTCAGATTATCGGCCAATTCAACCATCGCCACATTACCGCCTACATTCTCCACATGCAAATCCTCGTCGAAAGCCTGCGGAGCACGGAAACCGGATGAGTAGCTGAAACGAAGATTGATATTTTCCGTCGGATTATAACGCAGATTGGCACGCGGACTGAATATCACATGGTCAATCAGGTTATGTTTATCCAAACGACCGCCAATCAGAAATCCCCAATGCTCATTCTTCCATTCATTCTGAAAGAAAGCACTACCGATATTCACTTTTTGGTCTACTGTACGGTGGTATCCCCACATATTGTCTTCCAGTTTATCCTGATTGAATTCTATTCCGGCAGTCAGGTCAGCAGGCATGAAAATACATTTTCCGAAACTATAGACATATTGCGATCCTGCCATCCAGTTTAAGTCGGTAGTGTTTCCGTAAGCATTCGGATCTTGGCCGCCACCATAATAGCTGTCACGATTGATATGCTGCGCTGATGCAAACACATTGAAACGATGTTTCTCGTTAGGTGAGAAATAATCAAATTTCAGTCCTCCACCATTGATCGAGTGTTCGGTCTGTTCCGCTACATTCGCTTCGTGAGGTGGACGGTTCAACAAGTCTCCTCCCCTACGGAATTCTTCCATGTGGTGATATTCAAAAGTTAGTTTCGAATATGTCGTTGTTTTCAGGAATGAACGGAAACCGATGGTTTGGCCGTGTATCTTGGGAATTTCAGAATATCCGTCACCATCATGGTCATACGCGGAACGATGGCGATTCTGACCGAAGATATACAAACCGGCACGCTGGTCGTCCGTCACAAGTGATGCATTCAGCGCCGTACTGTTATCAAAAGCATCGCCATCACCAATACCTGTAATGGTATGCGATAACATACCGGAATTGCGCATCGGTTCTTTGGTAATGATATTGATTGTTCCGGCAATAACAGACGAGCCGAACAAAGCAGATCCGCCTCCACGCATCACTTCCACACGTTCTATCATGCTGGCAGGAATCTGCTCGATGCCATACACACCGGAAAGTGCACTAAAAATAGGACGGGAATCGAGCAGGATTTGCGTATAAGGGCCATCCAGTCCATTGATACGCACTTGCTGGAAGCCGCAATTCTGACAATTAGACTCTACACGGACACCCGGCTGAAAGCTCAATCCTTGTGCCAAAGTCGTAGAATTGGTATTCTCAAAGATTTTCAGATCCACCACATTCACCAGTGTCGGAGCCAGGCGACGGGTAGTCTCGTTACGATTGGCAGATACTACTACGCCATCCAAGGCAACTGCATCTTCTTCTATCTCGAAATCTTCTTCCAATGTGCGCCCTTTCTTCAGCGTCACATTCCGTCTGACGGTTTTATACCCCACCGAACTAACTTCGAGCACAAAATTGCCTTCGGGAAGATTCTTCAAGAAATAATGCCCGGTAGCATCGGTTACCGTTCCGATGGTAGTACCTTTCAAGGCGACTGTTATATAGGGCAAGTGTTCTTTGGTGTTTTTATCAAGAATATGGCCAACGATATTGGCATCTGACTTACGTAATTCAGGATGATTAGGATATTCATGAGCTTGTCCTTCAAGGGCAGGCAACAATGTGCAGCACAGGCAGACAAGCGAAAAGATGTATTTCTTCATTTTTCGTTTGTTATTCGTTTTCGATAAGTATTCACATGGATAGACAGATAATGCCCTACCTCATGCAAGGTACGGTATCATCATTCAAAGAATGGAGAAACGAATAACCGGAGGTGCTCTAAGTCCCACTACCCCATGATACGGACAGTGATAGTGAGCATACGGCGAACGGCCGAGCAACAAATACAATAAGAAAGGAATAAAAAGGGAAAGAGCAAAAACTACGGCTGCACCGTCTGCCGTTAAATGAGACAGAAAATGAATCAGTAGCAGTTCTACTGTAGAGTGTTTATGTGCCGCCCCTTTCTTAAATGGGTGTGAATGGACGATTGTCACGCCATTGACCACATGCACGTGGGCAAAGAATGTGAAGCTTGCCAGATACGACACAAACAGTATCGGTAAGAAGTAGCGTGTAATATTCAATAACAATCGTTTCACCTCATTTTTTCTTTGAGGCGGCAAAGATACGAACTATTTATTTAACAATCAATGATTATACAATATTCTGTTAATATACTGCCGAAGCTATGATTTGAATAAACAGAATCAGAAATACCATGGCAATCGGATAAACAGTTGCGTAAGCTACGCTCGGTATGTTACTGTCCACCATTGAATCGGCAGCTGCAAGTCCCGGAGTACTCGTCATACCTCCCGTTATCGTTCCCAGCAAATCGAGCAGACTGATTTTAAATACCAGACGTCCGATAATAGCTGCTACAAGCATCGGTACCAATGTGATGGCAGCTCCTACTCCGAACATCAGCAATCCGCTTTCCTGGAAAGTGGCTACCAGATTCTTACCGGCAGAAGTTCCCACTTCGGCAAGAAAAAGAAGCAGACCTAACTGGCGCAACAACTGATTGGCAGGTCCGGACATAGACCAGATGATGGGGCCTGTCTTACCAATCGCACTCAACACAAGGGCTACCATCAATACTCCGCCGGTCAGTCCCGGAGAGAATGACAGACTATCAGAGAAAGATATATTTATTTTGCCGAACAGCACTCCCAGTACAATACCCATCGCAATGGGGAAGAAATCCGTATCAGACAGTTTCTTCGCATTGTTACCCAGCAGGCGGGCTACTCCTTTAAGTCCTTCTTTCTCACCGACAACCATCAATTTATCACCAAACTTCAAAGCGAGATCTGGAGATGGAGACAAATCAATACCGCTTCGACGGACACGAGTCACTGTACAACCAAAATTTTTCTGTAAGTTCAAATCACCCAGTTGTTTATTTATCATGTCCTTTTTGGTCAACAGTAAAGATTCTATTTCCTGCGTTTTATCCAAAGGCAGTTCGCCTTCTTCTCTCTTACCGATTAACACAGCAAGCTGATTCAATGATTCTTCGCTACCTACGGCTTGTATGTAGTCTCCTTCACGCAGCACTGTATGGGCTGTAGGAATAGATATTTCATCATTGTGCTTCAGACGGGAAATAACAGCGCCCGTCATACCGCGTGCATTAATTTGCATCAGGTTACGGTTGAACACATGCGAATTGGTGACACGGTAGATACAAGTAGTCAGTTCTGGAAATTGTCCGCGACGTTCTATCTCCAGGCGACGGGCTTCTTTATCCAAATCTACCCGCATAATTTTAGGTAACAGTTTGACAAACAGAATCACGCCGATTACTCCAAACGGATATGCGATACCGTAAGCAATGGATGCCAAAGGAGAATTGGTACTGTCAATAGCAACCGCCAGACCCGGCGTACTGGTCAACGCACCGGCAATCAGACCGACAATACTCGGTGTATCAATATCAAATGCGTACTTCAACCCGACTGCGGTCAGGCAGGCGGAACAAATTATAAGCATAGTAATGAGAATAAGCGTCTTTCCTTTACTGCGGAAAGAATCGAAGAATCCGGGCCCTGCCTGAATACCGATGGTAAAAATGAAGAGCACCAAACCGAAGTTTCCTAATTCTTTAGGAATGATAACACCAAAATGCCCGAAAAGAAGGGCAATGAAAATAACTGCCGACACATCGAGAGATAATCCTCTGATTTTTATTCTTCCCAGCATAAACCCTAATGCGACAATCAGGAAAAGGGAAAAATAAGAGGAATGCAATAAGTCAGTAAACATAAAAATAAAGGTTAGTTAGTTTAAGGGCGCGAAGGTACGGATTTTATTTAATCCTCACAACATTCGTTGCTGCAAGTAGCTCTTTCGTCTTCAAACTCCAAAGTGGCATGATGAATGCCTGCCTCTTCGAGTGCTTCCTTTATATGATGTTTCACTTCCTCCAACTGTGTGATATTATCAATGACAACGTGGGCAGTCAGAGCGGTTTCCGTTGTGCTTAACGCCCAAATATGCAAGTGATGGCAATTCTCCACACCGGGTTGTTCCACGATAAGTTGCTGTATCTTTTGAGCGTCTATCCCCACTGGTACTCCATCCAAAGACAACCGGAGACTGTCATGAAGCAATCCCCAGGTAGAGACAATAATAATAACAGCAATGCCAAGTCCGATAATCGGGTCAATGATGCTCCATCCTGTATACGTAATAATAATACCGGAAGCAACTACACCGACAGATACCAGTGTATCTGCTGCCATGTGCAAGTAGGCCCCCTTCACATTCAGATCCTTATCTTTATCTTTCATGAAAAGCCATGCAGTAAGCGCATTGATGACCACTCCCACCCCAGCTGTCCATGCGATAGCGGAACCATCAACCGAAACCGGATGAAATAATTTGTCTATGCTCTCGGCAATAATAATGCCAACAGCAATCAACAGTATAACTGCATTTAATAAAGAAACAAGTATCGTACTCTTCTTATATCCATACGTGTAACGACTATTAGGGTGAACTTTCTCCAACCGGAAGGCCAACATGGCAAGTACCAGACTGGTTACATCACCCAAATTATGCCCGGCATCGGAAAGTAACCCCAAAGAATTATAATAAAACCCTACTCCGAATTCTACTATGACAAAAGTTATATTCAGAGCAATGCCTATGATAAAAGCTTTATTGAGCGATGTCAACCGATGACTATGTTCGTGGTGATGATGAGGTTCCATATTATATATTGTTATTATATCTAATATACAAAAAACATCTTACCCGGAGATTAGTTCATCCTTTTCCACTTTTGGCAGTATTAACGACTGGTTAGTTTTTCCATAAACTTATTCCGGTCTACCACATAACGTATATGTGTTCCTTCACCAATTTTACCCTGTGAATCAGAGGCTACTACGGAAAATGTTAACTTTCGTCCCTCTACCTCAAGAAGTGTGGCTGTTACAAGAACCGTGTCTCCCAATGCAGTGGGTTTAAGATGTGTAGTCTGAATCATTGCTCCTACCGTTGTATTGCCTTCCGGCAGTTGATCTTCAACAGCAGACAAAGCTGCATTTTCCATGAATGCTACCATAGCGGGAGTAGCAAGAACAGGGAGATCACCCGATCCCATTGCCACTGCCAGATTTTCCGGTTTGACCACTACTTCCTTTATAAATTGCAATCCTTTTTCTAACATAATTTCTGATTCTATATTTTAGTTATGACTATTCTTCTTTTTAGCAGACTGGTAGAACAGAAATGCCAACAGAGCTAAAAAAGCCAAAAGTATCGTAATCATCTCTGTTGTATATGCCATTGGTTCTACCCATATTTCATGAAAGATATTCCAGCGTCCCAATACTTCTACAAAAGTCCAGAACACTACTACCGTAGCAATAGAAAAGCGCATGGCATATCCCCATTGAGTGATTTTCAACAGGCGTTTAAACATAAAAAATGAACCTACCAGACAGCCGAAAGCAACTATAGCAGTAACAGGGCTATGCTCGCCGACAAAATTCTCATCATAACAGAAGAGTAGCACGAGATAGCTCGTCCACATGATGAGATTTAACTCCATAAAAGTAACAATCGAGGTATGACGTGTCATCGGCCGTACTACAATGGTGGTACTCTTACGGAAAAAGACTTTTTGAAGATAGGTAAAGAAGTCGCATCCGCTTTTTATACTGAAAATGTAAATCAGCATAAACATCATCCAAAAGCCGAAGGAGGAAGGCATGATTAAATATTCCGGTTTTGTCACGACTTCACCGGCAGCGTTCAGCAATGGTTGTACTTCATAACGATGTGCATAATATACGTAGATAAACTCTACCCATCCGGTCCAGAAGAGTAGTCCTCCGAATAATCCCCATAATGTCTGTCGTGTATCTCCTTTTGCAAACACTCCAATAATCACCATCACCAGACCTACTGCTCCCATCGTGAAAGCCGCATAGTGAAGAGCTGTGGATGAGAGCACATGCTCCATAAAAATCATTAATGCATGCCCCAACGGCATAGTAAACAATACAATCAGGAAAGAAGTAATCCCTGTCAATACACTTTTTCTACTGTAGCCGCCTTTCATTTTCTTCTCATTTTAATTTTTTAATCATCAATTTAGTAAAAGACTGCAAAAATAACGAGTTAATCCACTCCTCCCAATACCTACATATAATTAAAGCCTCTCATTTTTTCATTTCTTTTAGGTATTTCCCCCGTATATATATCCCCGTAACTTTGCAGCTGGAAATTTAATTAATCATTATCTATCAAAATTAAGTATGAAAATCTTAAACTTTTGGATGGTTGCCCTTATGGCACTATCTCTTTCTTCTACTTTCGTTTCTTGTAGCGACAACGACGACGATGAACCTAACCTTGCCAAAGAAATAGCAGGAGCTTATAAAGGTTATTCAGTCAGCGCATGCAATATGTTCTCTGATTATTTGTTGGGTGATGAATCCACAGCAACAATCACTGCCAACGAAGATGGTACCATCAATTTGGTATATAAATCCGGATCTGGAGATTTCACTCTGAATAATTTAAAACTTTCTTCTAATAAGTCTTTCAGCGGTTCCGGTGAAGTTGCCATGTCTATGGGCGGCAGCACAGGCGGTAGCTACGACTACACATTAGAAGGTAGTGTAGATGGTTCTAAAGTGTTAAGTTTGAAAGCCAATGTTGATATTCCTGTACCTATGGGAAAAATGGAGATTGATTTCATACAAGGAGAAACTCCTGTTGGTTATTATATAAAAGACACTTATAAATACCAAACTAATTTGAGCCTTAAGGTACAAGGAGGAGAAGTTGGCTCTACTACAGATTGCCAAGTAAAGATTGAAAACCCAACAGGTAGTACCGTAAATGTTACAATCAGCGGGTTTAATAATGCAGGAGGTTCAATGAGTAACTTTGAAAAATTCACTGTTACCGGAGTCAATGTTACTAAAGCAAACAATGGTAGTTACTCGCTCAGTCTGGGTGCCTTTGAAGCAGATACCCAAAAAACTACAGGTGAAGCTCTTGCTATTAACGGCACAAGTCTGAACGGTACAATTAATGCAGACGGAACAGCCACTGTTAGTATCGTTTTCTCACCGGGAAGTATGCCAATGCCAATTACAGCAGAATTTACGGGAAGTAATACTCAAAGTAGCGCACAATAAACGATTAAATAGCAATGAAAAGAAGCAGGAACGCTATTTTCAAATATACTATAGTACTGGGAGCGGCAATGTCGCTCTCTGCTTGTAATGGAATATTTGAAAATATTTATGATGCCCCCATCGAAACGGAGATGGAAATCAAGGAGAATAGCTTTTCACAAGTCAAGACTGTTGAATATACAGAATGGGCCTACATTAACCTTTCGGAACGTACGGTTACCACCGTTAAAATCGGAGAGGAATATGAGAGTCAAATTCCTGATAAGTGGGATTTCGCTATTCATCGTTATGATATAAAAACCAACGAGGGTGCTACCTACAAAACAACTTACACAAGTATCGACGAGTTTAAAGCAACAGGTAAACTGCCTAAAGCGGAAGATTTTGTAGAAGATGAATGGACAACCGATAAAATAGCTATTGACATGTCGGGCATGATGGACGGAAACATTATCTACACAGAGTCTTACCGTAATACTGTTCTTTCCAGCTGGCTGGACGTTAATACCGCAACGATGCCTCCGGTATACACCATGTCAAACCAAGTTTTTTTGATACGTTTGAAAGACAATACATACGCCGCGATCCGTTTTACCAACTACATGAATGCCAGAGGTATAAAAGGATATATTGACTTCGATTTCCAGTATCCGCTTGAGTTCGAGGACAACAACAATGAAACCAATCAACAAGAATGAAACCTACATTTATAATCTCATTATTGCTTTTTTCATTTATAGCAACTTGCACCACATTAGCACAACACTCAACTTATCACATCAGCGGACGTGTAACTGATACAGAAGGGGAACCTCTCCCCGGTGCAACGATTTCCATCAAAGGTAAAGGAACCGGAGCCGTCACATCCGTCGACGGCACATATACATTACAACTCCCCGGAACCGGTACATACCTCATCACCGCCTCGTATGTAGGCTATCAGCCACAAGAAAAAAGACTGACTGTAGGGAAAGAGAAAAGACTAAGTTTCCGCTTATCGGAAGATCAGTTTGACCTGGGAACAGTGGTTGTCACAGGTACACGTACTCCCAAATTACTGAAAGATGCTCCTATCATCACTCGTGTAATCACAGCAGACGATATAAAGAAGGTAGATGCAACCAACGTAGGACAATTATTACAATCGGAACTGCCGGGCATTGAATTTTCCTATTCAATGGATCAGCAGGTTTCTATCAATATGCAGGGATTCGGAGGAAACTCTGTACTCTTCCTGGTAGATGGCGAACGTCTGGCAGGGGAAACTTTAAACAACGTCGACTACAACCGATTGAACCTCGATAACGTGGAACGGGTAGAAATTGTAAAAGGGGCTGCCTCTACTCTCTATGGTTCCAGTGCAGTAGGTGGCGTAATCAACATCATCACCCGTGATTCCGAGGACCCATGGAATTTAAATGTAAACAGCCGCTTCGGTGAACATAACGACCAACGATATGGCGGAACTTTCAGTTTCAAAGCCGGTAAATTCAACAGCCAGACGAATGTGCAACATACAATGTCCGATTCTTACGACGTACCGGAAGGAGATGTGACAACCATCTTCGGAAACCGCACATGGAATGTGAAAGAACGTCTTGTTTACAGACCGATTGAACAGTTGAAACTGACTGCACGCGGAGGTTATTATTTCCGCGAACGGGATAAGACCGGAGACAGCAAAGACCGTTATCGTGATTTCAGCGGAGGTCTGAAAGCCAACTATGATTTCAACATCATGAGTAATCTGGAAGTTGCCTATACATTCGACCAATATGATAAAAGTGATTATCTGACCTCATACAAATACGATGTCCGCGATTACAGCAATGTGCAACATAGCGTACGCGCACTCTACAATTACACCTTCAACGATAAAAACATTCTGACCGTAGGAGGAGATTATATGCGTGACTATCTATTGTCTTATCAATTTACCAACAATGGAAGTTATACCATGCACTCGGCAGATGCATTCGGACAGTTCGACTGGAACCCGACCGAACATTTCAACGTAATCAGCGGGGTACGTTTCGACTATTTCTCACAATCTAACGTACGTCATATATCTCCGCACATCGGACTGATGTACAAAATAGCCAACTGCTCCCTCCGTGGCTCATACTCACAGGGATTCCGCTCTCCTACCCTCAAAGAAATGTATATGAACTTCGACATGGCAAATGCCATGATGATTTATGGTAATCCCGACCTGAAATCGGAGACGAGCCACAACTTCTCGCTCTCGGCGGAATATACCAAGAACCGTTACAATTTTACCGTTTCAGGATATTACAACCTTGTCAATGACCGGATCGACCTGACTTCATTCCGCGACACTGACGGAAGATGGGCACAGCTATATATCAATACAGAGAAAGTAGACATCGCCGGTGTGGATATCAACGCCTCCGCCAAATATCCTTGTGGTCTGGGAATACGTGTTTCTTACGGATACCTCCACGAGTTTATGCGCGACGGACAAATGAAATTCTCCAGTACCCGCCCACATTCAGCGACCGCACGTATCGAATACGGCAAATCATGGGATAATTATCAATTCAATCTTTCCCTGAACGGACGTGCGTTATCCAAAGTAGAAACCAATAAATATGTGGGCAATAATCCGGATGAAGGGACTACCGGAGTGACTTATCCGGGATATACGATGTGGAACCTGACGTTGACACAAGGGATCTGGAAAGGAGTCAGCCTGAATATGGCCGTCAACAACATATTTAATTATGTTCCAAGCTATTATGACGCAAACTCTCCTTATACCCGGGGAACCAATTTCTCCATCGGACTTGCATTAGACGTAGACAGGTTCTTCAGAAAATAGAAAAGATAAAACTACATACAAAGCTAAAAATAAGAGAAATGAAAAAGAAAAGTAAAATCATCTTAGGTGTATGCATCGTTGCTGCAGCTCTGATAGGGATGTCCGTATGGAATACCTGGTTCAGTCCTACAAAGATTGCTTTCATCAACTTCCAGACCATACAGCAGGGAAGTATATCGAAAGCCAACGACAATTCATCCATCAAACTCAGTGAAGTATCGCTCGGCAACCTCGACCGTCTGACCGGTTACGACATGGTATTCATCAACGGAATGGGTCTGCGTATCGTCGAGGAACAACGTCAACAGATACAACAGGCTGCCGACAAAGGTATTCCTGTATATACTTCCATGGCTACCAACCCGGCCAACAACATTTGTAATCTGGACAGCGTACAACAGAATCTGATACGAGGTTATCTGACCAACGGAGGAAAGACCAACTACCGGAATATGCTGAATTATATCCGTAAAGCTATTGACGGTAAAATCTCTTCCATACCGGAAGTGGAAGACCCGGCAGAAAGACCCAGCGACATGCTCTATCACGCCGGACTCACCAACCCGGATGATGAACTGGAGTTCCTCACCGTGGCAGATTATGAGAAATTCATGAAGGACAACCGTCTTTATAAAGAAGGAGCACGTAAAATCATGATAACCGGACAAATGGCTGATGCCACCAGACTTATTGAGGCTCTTGAAAAAGAAGGTTACAATGTTTATCCGGTTCAGTCAATGACGAAATTCATGTCATTTATTGACGAAGTGCAGCCAGACGCAATCATCAACATGGCACACGGACGCATGGGAGACAAAATGGTGGATTATCTGAAAGCTAAGAATATCCTCTTGTTTGCTCCGCTCACCATCAACAGCCTGGTAGACGAATGGGAGAAAGATCCGATGGGAATGGCAGGAGGATTTATGTCACAAAGTATCGTGACTCCGGAAATCGACGGTGCCGTCCGTCCTTTCGCTCTCTTTGCACAATATGAGGATGAAGAAGGATTGCGCCATTCGTATGCAGTACCCGAACGCTTGAAGACTTTCGTATCCACAATCAATAATTATTTGAATCTGAATACTAAGCCGAACAGCGAGAAGAAGGTAGCTATCTACTATTATAAAGGTCCGGGGCAAAATGCATTGACCGCTGCCGGTATGGAGGTGGTTCCTTCCCTATACAATCTTCTGGTCCGCATGAAACAGGAAGGATACAACATATCCGGTCTGCCTGCAAATGCTGAAGAACTGGGTAAAATGATACAGGCTCAAGGCGCTGTGTTCAACTCTTACGCAGAGGGAGCCTTTAATGACTTTATGCAAAAAGGACATCCCGAACTTATCACCAAAGATCAATATGAAAGTTGGGTGAAAGAGTCACTCCGCCCTGAAAAATATCAGGAAGTGGTGGATGCTTTCGGCGAATTCCCCGGCAACTATATGGCGACTAACGACGGTAAATTGGGTATTGCCCGTCTGCAATTCGGGAATGTAGTCTTAATGCCACAAAATGCTGCCGGAAGCGGGGACAACTCCTTCCAAGTGATTCATGGCACTAATATGGCTCCTCCTCATACTTATATTGCTTCCTATCTATGGATGCAACATGGTTTCAAGGCTGACGCACTGATCCATTTCGGTACACATGGAAGTCTTGAATTTACTCCCAGAAAACAAGTGGCATTGTGCAGCAACGACTGGCCGGATCGCCTGGTTGGAGCAGTTCCGCACTTCTATATCTACTCTATTGGTAATGTTGGTGAAGGAATGATGGCTAAACGCCGTTCGTATGCCACCATACAGTCGTACCTCACTCCTCCTTTCCTTGAAAGCAGTGTGCGTGGTATTTATCGGGAGCTGATGGAAAAAATCAAGATTTACAATAACTCTCACAAAGAGAATAAAGATCAGGAATCATTAGCTGTCAAAACGCTGACTGTGAAAATGGGAATTCACCGTGATTTAGGTTTGGACAGCATTGCCAACAAACCATATACGGAAGATGAAATCGCCCGTGTAGAAAACTTCGCAGAAGAACTGGCTACCGAGAAAATCACCGGACAACTCTACACAATGGGAGTTCCTTATGAAGCGGAACGGATCACTTCTTCCGTCTATGCAATGGCTACAGAACCTATCGCATACAGTCTGCTGGCTCTTGACAAGCAACGTGGTAAAGCGACAGATGCCGTTAGCAAGCACCGCAGCCTCTTTACACAACAGTACTTGACTCCTGCTCGCCATCTGGTAGAAAAGTTGCTCGCTAATCCTGCACTGGCCACAGATGAACTGATTTGTCGTACAGCCGGTATCACCGCACAGGAACTAGCCAAGGCTCGTCAAATAGAGGCAGACCGCAATGCTCCGAAAGGTATGATGGCAATGATGATGGCTGCATCGGCAAAGAGTGAACAATCCGACAAAAAGAAAGCAGGTAAAGGACATCCGGCATCTGTCTCCAAAGAGGGTTCTCCTCATGGTCAAATACCCGAAAGCATGAAAGAGGCCATGAAGAAAATGGGCGCCAACATGGATCCTGAAAAAGCAATGGAAACGGCTAAGTCTATGGGAGCAAGTCCGGAAGCATTGAAGAAAATGGAAGCCGGAATGAAAGCTAATAAAGAAAAAGCTGCCGGATCTTCTGACAAACAGGGAAACAGTGGAAAGCAAGAAAAGCCTCAAGGTATGGCTGCCATGATGGCCGCTATGGGAAAAGCTCCGAAAGAATACAGTAAAGAAGAAATCGAACTGACACTTGCCATCGCTGAAGTAGAGCGTACAATCAAGAATGTAGGCAACTACAAGAACGCACTTCTGACAAGTCCCGAAGAAGAGTTAAGCAGTCTGATGAATGCATTGAAAGGTGGATACACCGCTCCTACTCCCGGAGGTGATCCGATTGCTAATCCGAATGCTTTACCAACCGGACGTAATATGTATGCTATCAATGCCGAAGCAACTCCTACAGAATCCGCTTGGGAAAAAGGTATCGCTTTAGCCAAACAAACGATTGATACTTACAAGCAACGTCACAATGATTCAATCCCACGTAAAGTGAGTTATACTCTCTGGTCTTCCGAATTTATAGAAACCGGTGGGGCTACTATTGCTCAAGTACTGTATATGCTGGGAGTAGAACCTGTTCGTGACGCATTCGGTCGTGTCAGCGATTTGAAACTGATTCCTTCAGCCGAACTGGGACGTCCACGTATCGACGTAGTGGTCCAGACTTCCGGACAACTCCGTGATATCGCCGCTTCCCGCCTCTTCCTGATTAACCGTGCAGTAGAAATGGCTGCGGCAGCGAAAGACGACAAGTTTGAAAATCAGGTAGCCGCCAGTGTGGTAGAAGCTGAAAGAGTGTTGACCGAAAAAGGTGTCAGTCCGAAAAATGCCCGCGAAATGGCTTCTTTCCGAGTATTCGGAGGTGCTAATGGCATGTATGGTACAGGAATTCAGGGAATGGTGGAATCCGGCGACCGTTGGGAAAGTGAATCGGAAATCGCAGATACTTACCTCAACAATATGGGAGCCTTCTACGGTGACGAAAAACACTGGGAAGTCTTTCAGAAATTTGCCTTTGAAGCAGCATTGAACAGTACTGATGTTGTCGTTCAGCCCCGCCAAAGCAACACTTGGGGAGCATTGAGCCTCGACCACGTATATGAATTCATGGGAGGTATGAATCTTGCCGTACGCAATGTTACCGGTAAAGACCCGGACGCTTATCTTAGCGACTACCGGAACCGCAACAACATGAAAATGCAGGAACTTAAAGAAGCAGTCGGTGTAGAAAGCCGTACAACGATTCTGAATCCTACCTATATCAAAGAGAAAATGAAAGGCGGTGCTTCTGCAGCAAGCGAAGTTGCCCAGACTGTAACCAATACGTATGGCTGGAACGTGATGAAACCTGCCGCTATCGACAAGGAACTTTGGGATAATATATATGATGTATATGTCAAAGACGAATACAAACTGAATGTAAAAGACTTCTTTGAAAAACAGAATCCCGCAGCTTTACAGGAAGTGACTGCCGTTATGATGGAAACTGCCCGCAAAGGATATTGGAAAGCTTCTCCGGAACAACTCTCCAATATTGCCAAACTGCATACAGACCTTGTCAGACAATTCGGTCCTTCGGGCAGCGGATTTACCGGAGACAATGCCAAATTACAGCAGTTCATCGCCTCTCAAGTAGATGCGCAAACCGCAGCCAACTACAACAAGGAACTGAAACAAATGAAACAAGCCACCCTGGACGGAGAAGCGACCAAAGGAGGCATGGTATTGAAGAAACAATCGAGCGATGCCGTACAAGGGGCACAGGAAGAGCAAAATTCTTTGAATGGAGGCCTTATCACAGGTATTGTTCTGGTAGCATTTGTTGTCATGTTGCTAATACTTAAAAAGAAACGGAAAAAGTAATGTAATATGGAGTTAATCATTCACATATTAATGCTGTTTATCGTGATTAACTGCAGTTTCAAACTCAGTTTCTGGAAACTTTGGCAAACCGTAATATACAGCCTGATAGCCGGTCTTTTTGTAGCCGGCACCTGGCAGTATGCTATTCTCCAGTCAAAGACACAGATTGCTGATTATCTGCAGAACACGGAAGCATTGCAAAACATGGCTATTATCATAACGCTTGAGTCAGCACTCTGCTTCGGCTATTGCGTGGCTTTCCTGCGCGGACTTTATGGTAAGAAGAATTTATGGTGGGCGGAATTACTTCGCTGGTATCCCAGCTTGTTGCTCTTCCCCGTATTATTCTACTATCTCACAGAAGCTATCTTCCGGTTACCTGGCGTAGACTTTTCAGTGACAGCCTGGTCACTTGCAGGGATAGTGGTTATCGCCATCCCATTATTAAGCCGGCTGATGAAGTATCTTGTACCCGAAGACGATCTCCGGTTGGAAGTTCATTTCCTTGTCAGCTTATTCATCTGTATCCTCGGACTACTGACCACTGTCAATGGGAAAACGACCTATGCTGCCACCGAGGAGGCACTCAACTGGAAAGCGATTATCTTGTCCATCGGTCTGTTCGTTGTCCTGTTTCTCATTGGATTTGCCTGGAACAAGCTGAAATGGCCTTTATTACAACGTAAAGAATTAAAAAAAAGAAGTAAAATCAATCAATAAAATATTATATGGAACTCATCTCTAAACTTTTATTCTGGGTAGCGAACAGTTTACTTATACCCGATATCATTATTTTGCTGTGCCTGTTCGTTCGTTCACTTATTTTGATCGGAGGCACCTACAACATGTACATGACCAAACGTAAAAATGACAAAGCACTGGACCAACTCATTAAAGATGCACGGATAGACGATCTGAAAGCAGCTTTACCCGACAAAGACAATTCACTATATATGGGTTATCTCCGCGATCTGCTCTACCATCCGGCCAGTGCAGATTACTCTGACTTCCTGATAACAAAATTCGAGAATGAAGCAGAGAAAGATGTGTCTCTTTCTAAAATGCTGGCTAAGATAGGTCCGGTTCTCGGATTGATAGGAACATTGATTTCCATGAGTCCGGCACTTGTGGGACTTTCTACAGGAGATATCTCCGGAATGGCATATAATATGCAGGTAGTATTTGCAACGACTGTTGTAGGTTTGGTTATTAGTGCTGTGGGACTGATATCCATGCAGTTCAAACAACGTTGGTATGCCAAAGATGTCAACAACCTCGATTATGTATCAAGAGTATTAAACGAAACAACCGGAGAGTCCAATAATGAAAAGAAATAGAAGAGTCAGCAAATTCCTCAAAGAAGAGGATACCGACCCGCTAAGTGTAGTAGTAAACTTGTTCGACGTAGCGATGGTATTTGCCGTGGCATTGATGGTAGCAATGGTGATGCACATGAATATGACGGAAGTTTTCGGACAGGAAGATTTCACCATCGTGAAGAATCCTGGTAAAGAAAATATGGAAATCATCTCCAAGGAAGGAAAGAAAATCAACACTTACAAGCCTTCCGGTCAGAAAGAGGAGGATTCAGGGAAAAGAGGAAGAAAAGTAGGGATAGCCTACGAACTGGATAACGGTGAGATTATTTATGTTCCGGAATAACCATTAAAAGTATATTTCCTACCAATAATCAATAGTATCGGGCAGGACAATCCTATTCAGGCATTGTCTGCCCTTTATTTCTTTCATTTTACATTGATAACTATCAGAACAAAACATGGTTTCTTCTTTATCAAAACCCGACAAAAGACACACACATTATCGCAGAAATCTACTAATCATCTGCCTGTTATTAGGTATCGTTCTCATTACTTTCTGCTTTTTGCTTTGCCAGCACGACAGTCAGGATATGGACTGCGATTGCTTAAGATGCCTGTTAAGTGCTCCTCCCCAGGAGGGAGAGTATCTCTACAACCGTTATCTGCTCCTCATCAGTGTTCTCTGCTTCTTGTTAATATTCCTGCCCATTTATGTATTCGAACATCGACAACATATAAAAAGGAAATAAAAAACAAGCCACCGAAATGAGTCACTCATTCCGATGGCCTATCCCCTTTAAACACCTTTAAACAAAATGAAAATATGCCTCATATACTAACTAAACTAACTAACCCTCGAGGCATATTTTAAAAGAGACTGTCGCATCAACCTCTTTTTATTGTAGATAGCTTTCGCTCTCTAATCTTATTTACGAGCTTCAGCAATATAGCCGAGAGCTTCTTCACATTTTGCAGTGACATAAGCCCAGTCTTCTGCTGCTACCTTATCTTTCGGGAACAGTTTAGAGCCCATACCTACGCAGAATACACCGGCTTTAATCCATGCAGTCAGGTTTTCTTTAGTAGGTTCTACTCCACCTGTTACCATCAGCTTAGACCATGGCATCGGAGCCATCAAACCTTTCACGAAGTTAGTTCCGTAAACATCACCCGGGAATACTTTGCAAAGATCGCAACCTACTTCCTGCGCAAAACCAACTTCTGACACAGAACCGCATCCCGGAGTATAAGCTACCGAGCGACGGTTACATACCTTAGCAATTTCAGGGTTGAACAACGGACCTACCACGAAGTTAGCACCCAGTTGCAGGTACATAGCAGCAGTAGCCGGATCAACGATAGAACCGATACCGATTGCCATTTCAGGGCATTCTTTTGCTGCGAATTTAGCGATTTCAGTAAATACTTCCTGTGCAAAGTCACCACGGTTTGTGAATTCGAAAGCACGAACACCACCGTCATAACAAGCCTTTACTACTTTCTTTGCAACTTCTGCATCTTTGTGATAGAATACAGGAACCATTCCTGTAGAGCCGATCTTATTCAATACGGCTATTTTATCGAATTTTGCCATCTTATTATTTACTATTTAAATGAATTGATTTTCTTTACTTTTCAACTCTCCAAATTATCTCTGTACGCGACCGCTTGCGTCACCACCAGCCAATGCTTCTACTTCTTCTACAGAAACAAGGTTGAAGTCACCATTGATAGTATGTTTCAATGCAGATGCAGCAACAGCGAATTCAAGAGCAGCACCCTGATTAGGTTTAGTCATCAAACCATGGATAATACCGCCGGAGAAAGAGTCACCACCACCTACACGGTCGATAATCGGATCGATATCATAACGCTTTGAAGTATAGAATTCTTCTCCGTTGTAGATCATCGCTTTCCAACCGTTGTGAGTAGCAGAGAAAGATTCGCGCAAAGTAGAAACTACATATTTGAATCCGAATTCTTTCATCATCTGCTGGAAGATACCTTTGTAACCTTCAGCATCTGTGTGACCAGCCTCAACGTCAGCATCCGGCTTGAAGCCCAAACAAAGTTCTGCATCTTCTTCGTTACCGATACATACGTCTACAAACTGCATCAACGGTTTCATGATAGACTGTGCTTTTTCTTTAGTCCACAGTTTCTTACGGAAGTTCAAGTCAACAGAAACAGTTACACCGTGACGTTTTGCAGCTTCACAAGCCAGACGAGTCAACTCGGCAGCCTTGTCAGAGATAGCCGGAGTGATACCAGACCAGTGGAACCAGTCAGCACCTTCCATGATTGCATCAAAATCGAAATCAGCAGCGTCAGCTTCAGCAATAGCAGAGTGAGCACGGTCATAAATAACCTTGCTAGGACGCATAGAAGCACCAGTTTCCAAGTAGTAGATACCTACACGGTCGCCACCACGAGCAATAAAGTCTGTCTTAACACCATATTTACGCAATGCGTTAACAGCAGACTGTCCAATTTCATGTTTCGGCAATTTAGTTACGAAATAGGCCTCATGTCCGTAGTTGGCACAGCTTACTGCAACGTTAGCTTCTCCACCACCATATACTACATCAAAAGAATCAGATTGAACAAAACGAGTATTACCCGGAGTTGATAATCTAAGCATGATTTCGCCTAATGTAACGACTTTCTTTCCCATAATCTTATGTTTCAATTTCTAAGTTATTAATATTATGAACTTTCAATTTATCATTTCAGCCCTATTTTAGGGGTTAACACACTGATAATACGACTATTAATCTATAAAAAGACTAACATCACATACCTTTCGTGTGCGGGCACAAAGATACAACAATTTTCGTAATTACAAAAATTGTTATATATTTGTATCGAAAATATTAAGATTATTATTGTGTGCGAGCACAAAAACCTATATAAATAAAGGTTATCGTATGAATAAATTGCCCGAAAGGATCAGGATCAAAGACATCGCCCGTCTGGCAGATGTATCAGTGGGAACAGTAGACCGCGTTATCCATGGACGTAGCGGAGTGTCGGAAGCCAGCAAGAAACGCGTAGAAGAAATTCTGAAACAGCTTGACTACCAGCCCAACATGTATGCCAGCGCTTTGGCTTCCAATAAGAAGTATACGTTTATCTGTCTGCTGCCGGAGCATCTGGAAGGCGAATACTGGACAGCGGTAGAAACCGGTATCCACGAAGCTATTGCCACCTATTCGGATTTCAATACTTCGGTGAAAATCAACTATTACGATCCGTACGACTATCATTCATTCGAAAATGCCAGCGAAGCCATTTTGGCTTTACAGCCGGACGGAGTGATGGTAGCTCCTACCGCTCCGCAGTATACGAAAGGTTTCACCGATCAGTTGCAAGCATTGGATATACCTTATATATATATAGACTCCAATATCAAAGACGTTCCTCCCCTCGCCTTCTTCGGTCAGAACTCACGCCAAAGCGGATATTTCGCTGCCAGAATGATGATGTTACTGGCACGGGATGAAAAGGAAATCGTTATTTTCCGCAAAATACATGAAGGAATTGTAGGTTCTAACCAGCAAGAGAACAGAGAAATCGGTTTCAGGCAGTACATGAAAGAACATCATCCGTCTTGTACTATACTGGAGCTCGACTTGCATGCCGAACGCAACGACGAAGACAATGAGATGCTGGATGAATTCTTCCGTACCTATCCAACAGTGAAGAACGGAATCACATTCAACTCTAAAGCCTATATCGTCGGCGAATACCTGCAAAGTCGCGGAAAGAAAGATTTCAATCTGATAGGTTATGACCTTCTGGAACGGAATGTCACTTGCCTGAAAGAAGGAAGTATCTCTTTCCTCATTGCCCAGCAACCGGAACTGCAAGGCGCCAATGGCATCAAAGCTCTTTGCGATCACCTTATTTTCAAGAAAGAAGTGACCTGCATCAACTATATGCCCATCGACTTGTTAACAGTAGAAACAATAGACTATTACCATAGCAAATAACAACAAAGTACAACTTTACAAGTACATTACATGGAAACAAAGTATTTAAGAATTAATCCTGCCGACAACGTTGCCGTTGCCATTGTTAACCTCCCGGCAGGAGAGCATCTTTCTGTAGATGGCATTGAAATTACATTGAACGAAGACATTCCTGCCGGACATAAATTCGCATTGAAGAATTTTGCTGAAGGCGAAAATGTAATCAAGTACGGTTATCCTATCGGACATGCACGAATGGCTAAGAAACAGGGTGACTGGATGAACGAAACGAACATCAAAACCAACCTCGCCGGATTGTTGGATTACACTTACAACCCGATTCAGGTTTCTTTGGATATTCCTCATAAAGATCTTACATTCAAAGGTTATCGTCGCAAAAACGGTGATGTAGGGGTAAGAAACGAAATATGGATTATCCCGACGGTAGGTTGCGTAAACGGTATCATCGGTCAACTGGCTGAAGGACTGCGTCGCGAAACCGAAG
This sequence comes from Bacteroides sp. OF03-11BH, assembly GCF_003604005.1. NCBI lineage: Bacteria > Pseudomonadati > Bacteroidota > Bacteroidia > Bacteroidales > Bacteroidaceae > Bacteroides > Bacteroides sp. OF03-11BH. The sequence continues at coordinate 104,893 of NZ_QTMW01000012.1, forward strand.
GCAAGGGAGTGGATGCCATTGTTGCTTTCCCACACAACTACGGTTGCTCGCAACTTGGTGACGACCACGAAAATACAAAAAAGATTCTTCGTGACATGGTGCTTCATCCCAATGCAGGTGCTGTATTGGTAGTAGGCTTAGGATGTGAGAATAACCAGCCGGATGTATTCCGTGAGTTCCTGGGCGAGTTTGATGAAGACCGTGTGAAGTTCATGGTTACTCAAAAGGTAGGTGACGAATACGAAGAAGGAATGGAAATCCTCCGCGATTTGTATGCAAAGGCCTCTAAAGATGAACGTACCGATGTTCCTTTGTCCGAACTGCGTGTGGGATTGAAATGCGGTGGTTCCGATGGTTTCTCCGGCATTACGGCAAACCCGCTATTGGGTATGTTCTCCGATTTCCTGATTGCACAGGGAGGTACAAGCGTATTGACTGAAGTTCCGGAAATGTTCGGTGCAGAAACAATCCTGATGAACCGTTGTAAAAACGAAGAGCTGTTTGAACAGACTGTCCATCTGATTAATGACTTCAAAGAATACTTCCTGTCACATGGAGAGCCTGTAGGTGAAAATCCTTCTCCGGGCAACAAAGCCGGTGGTATCTCTACTCTGGAAGAAAAAGCACTGGGATGTACCCAGAAATGTGGAAAGAGTTATGTATCCGGCGTAATGCCTTACGGCGAACGTTTACAGAAAAAAGGACTCAACCTGCTTTCTGCTCCGGGCAATGACCTGGTTGCAGCCACTACTCTTGCAGCAAGTGGATGTCACATGGTACTTTTCACCACCGGACGCGGTACTCCTTTCGGCACTTTTGTTCCGACCATGAAGATTTCCACCAATTCAACTTTGGCTAAAAACAAACCGGGATGGATTGACTTCAACGCCGGTGTGATCGTAGAAAACGAACCGATGGAAAAGACTTGTGAACGCTTCATTGATTATATCATCAAAGTGGCAAGCGGTGAATTCGTAAACAACGAAAAGAAAGGCTATCGCGAAATTGCTATCTTTAAAACAGGGGTAACCTTGTAAACAGGTCGCTATCTGATACAACAAATATATCGAAGATAAAAGATACATTGTTAAAACAATAGAGTTGCTATCCCGTTCAACTTATCATTGAGTGAAGGATAGCAACTCTTTTTTTGTTATACCATATCATCGCCTGTTTTCTTAAACGTAACGCGGATTGTTTTATGGAAAGGAATAAAACGAGAAATCACAGCTATGACAACAGATATAACCAACAAATAACCCAGAATCTCTTTCAGTGCCAGCAACAGGCTTTGTTGTTGTAACGTATTATATAAGGAGTTGGTTGCCAACTGCGCAGCCTCATCATACGGATATCCCTGTGTCATCGCATTGTTCAGCGACTGGCTATAGCGTGCTGACGACAATGGATCAGTAGCAGTTATAGTCTCCGACAAAGAATACATATATTTTTGTTGCAGTCGATACAGTACATTACTATAAAAAGAAGTCGCCATGATAGGTGCCAGCACGGAACGGAAAATAATCAGGAAGAAAGCATTCGACAATAAGTATTTCGGATTCAAGTCTTCCACGGCAAACAGGGCAAAAGCAATAATCAAAGTCAACATACCCAAACCACGAAAGAAGATAGGCAGGTAGAGCATCTCATACGTACTATCCGGAGAAATGCCAAAATACAAAATGGCAAAGAAAATCACAAAGCAACTCATTCCTCCCGCTATCAGAAAACGGAAACGCCACCGTTGCCAGCGAAACCACCAAAAACAAATAAAGGCGCCGACTACATATCCCGGAAGCAAATAAATATAAAGAGAATAGGTATGCGTAGTATCTACTTTCAGAATAACAGTCAGATAGTTAGTCAGCAAAGTGGTTGATGTACTGAAAAACATCACGAGCATCATATAAAAATAGCCCACAATTGCTTTGGGTTGGAACAAAGGAGCCAGACTTACATAAGGATTCTCCAAACGGCTCTGATACCAGATGAACAGCGCAATCAGCATAGGTGCTATTACAATATAAATACATATCTTACCGGAAGCCATCCAATCGAGCACTTTGCCATAATTGATAACGTACATCAACATCAGCAACCCGGCCGAAATAACAAACATCTCACGGATATGCAGATCAGACCATGCGACAGCTTTTATGGGACGATTATGCCGGAAACAGATGATAACAAACAGAATGGAAATCAAGATCAATACCATCATAAAGTAGTACATATACTTCCAGTTATAATGATACGCCAGTAAAGCCGTTACCAGCATCGAAGCTTGTCCCCCACCGTAAACCAACGGATAAAAATAAGAATAGAACTCGCTACGCACATTCTTCGGACTGAAAATCTTCTGGGCATAACGAATAAACCACAACATAAGAAACCCTTTCAAGAAACCGACAGCAAAACTACAGACAATCAAAATATCTGCGTTTTGCGTACGTGCACAAACCCAACTCAAGAAGAATTGCAGTACTAAATCAATCAATAACAGAGATTTCACGGAAAAGGCTGCTAACACCTTAGGAATAATCGGGTATGCGATAGCCATACCTGCCGAAGCAGCGTAATACCCCATCGTAATATCTTCCGAATTAGTACCCAGCGTGTTCGACACTTCCAGCATACTGCCTGTATACGAGCCATTGAGCATAGTGACCGGAAGAATCACGATGAAAATGCTGATAAGTCCAAGCCAATCGGGCACCCATTGACGAACAGGTGCCTCCAATTCCTTCATGGTAATCATTTGCGTAAAGCTTCTGTTTCCACCATCATCCCGGCTCTCAACTGTGCCATTTCTTCCGGAGAAACATCTTCCAAGTCGATACGCACAGGGATTCGCTGCTGCACCTTTACAAAATTGCCGGCAGAATTATCTGTAGGAACCAAGGAATATTTAGACCCGGTTGCCTCGGAAATTGCAGTGACTTCCCCGTGAAAAATCTTTCCGGGCACTGCGTCTACTTTAATACGCACCTGCTGGCCAATATAGATATTAGCAATCTGCGTTTCTTTATAATTAGCGGTAATCCACTTGTCCTTGTTACGCACCAAATAAGAAATAGTCTGTCCGGTCTGCACATATTGACCGGGTTCAAGCGTACGCCTACCCATATATCCATCATAAGGAGCAGTGAGAACCGTATAAGACAGATTCAGCTTAGCCAAATCCAGGTCTGCTTCTTTACGCAAAATGGCAGCCTCCGTACCGGTTGTTTTCTTACTTGTCTCCGCATATTGTGATAATGCCGCCTGTTTCTGTGCAACTAATGCCTGATAACGTGCCTTTGCTGCCTCATAAGCAGCTTTCGCTTGCTCATACTGCTGTTCCGGAACAGATTCTTCTTTCAACAAACGTTCAAAACGATGATAATCCTGTTCCAATTGCCAGAGTTTCGCTTTCGCTTCAGCGATGTTGGCATCCTGTACGGCAATATTCGTATGGGAAGTTTCAATACCCGAATGAAGAACATCCTGCGAGCCATGTGCATCCAACAATGCAGCTTCCGCTTCCTTTACCTTAATCTGATATTCACGATTGTCAAGCACCAGCAGAGTATCTCCCTGATGGACATATTGATGTTCCTTAAAACGAACCTCCTTGATATAACCCGAAGCCCGGACATTCAAAGGAGCTACATATTGATCTACAAAAGCATCATTAGTCACTTCGTAATTCACATAACGCCAGAAGTAATTAGCAGTCCACCAAAGTCCGGAGACAGCCAAACAGACACATACTAAATTTAAAACGATATTACGAACTCTTACTTTTTTCAGTTTCTTCTGTTTTTCTTTCCATTCAATTGCCATATCTGTTCTGTTTATTAAAGACGTCCACAAGCCTTCTGAAGTTGATAATAAGTATAAATCACACGAGTGCGTGCAGTGACCAACTGCAATTCCACATTCAAACGGACGGAATTCGCATCAAGTAAATCAGTCAGGATAGCCAGTTGATTCAGATAACGATTCTGCATAATACGGTAATTTTCTTCCGCTTGCCGGACAGACAGTTTTAGAGCCTCTACCCTCTGCAACGCTTCCCTGTGGCGTAAAAATGCCGAACGTACATCCATGCGGATTCCCTGCATTTTCTGTTCTTCTTCATTCTTCCGCAAAGACACCATCAGTTTGCTCTCTTTTACTTTATGATTGTTCTTGTACAGTGAAGATAAAGGATAGGAAACCGATACTCCCACATTCCAGTTATTGTTATACATATCCGCCAATGTACGTGAAACGGGACGTGCCAATGTATTCGATGCATATAGCGACACACTGGGAAGAGATAAGGATTGGGCAGAACGGATTTCATTCCTTGCCAATTCTGTCTGTGCGCGAAGCAGCCTCATCGCCGGATCATTTTCATACGCCTGAACAATATAGTCATCATAGGACTGCAAAGCAACTGCCTGATAGAGAATGGTTGTATCCGGTTGTAATAACAAGTTCTCATCCTGCCCCAACAAGATATTGAGTTGCTGCGATACAAGCGCAATGCTATTTTCCGCTTCCTCCAAAGACAGTCGGTCATTAGTCAGCTGCATTTCGCTCCGCAATACATCATTATTGGTAATCAGCCCCTCTTTTTTCATTCGCCGGATATCGCGTAACCGGAGTTCCGACTCTTCAATATTCCGTGTCAGTATCTCATGCTGCTTAAACAGACTAAACAAGTTCATATACTGATTGAGTAACCGTAACTTTATTTCCGCCTCATCGGTCAACGTTTGTAGTTCGGCAACTTGTTTTTCTATATCCGCTTTATGAATAGCACTTCGGATTTTACCACCCTGATAGAGAGGCTGTGCCAGATCAATCGCATAATTTTGTGACCAGTCCGGTGCTTCCGGATATGAAGGATCGGATAATCCCCGTTCCCAAACAACAGGCTGCCCTACAAATCCCCCTTTCAGTCCGATCTGCAGTTCCGGTAACTGTGCAGACCGTGCGGTCCGTATCCGCTCCTGCGCCATAGATTCTTTCATTACATCCGCCTGAAGTTGCAGACTATGCTGTACCCCCCGTTCAAAAAGCTGATCGATAGTGAGAAACAAAGAATCTGTTTGTGCATTTATGGATTGAGCAGCCAAAAACAGGCTAGATAAAACCGCCCCATACTTCTTATACATTTTCAAGTACATCGCATACACTCTTTAATTCAGACAACATAGTTTCAATGCTCTCTATACCAACAATTTTTTCTGCATATACATAAACCTGATCGAGAATCGGACGAATCTGTTCTTTAAATTCTTCCCCTTCGGGAGTCAGGAACACCAGTTTATTACGACGGTCGGCAAGATCTTCTTTCCGATGAACATACCCTTTCTTTTCCAGATTATTCATCAAATTGGTGAGACATGCCTTATCTTTTGCAATGCGTTCCGCCAATATCTGCTGACTAATTCCCTGCTCATGCCATAAACTACTTAATACCTGAAGCATCTCAAACGTAATACCCGCATTATTTTTTCTCAATGTCCGTTGCATAGACCGGCGGAAAGCCATACGGGTACGAACAATCTGCAACATGAGTTCTCTAAACTCTGCTCCTTCTCTCATTTTCTATACTCTTTTTACCTGTTTCGTTTCGGCGGCAAAGTTAGGTATTTCCTCCGAATTAGTCAAACGTTTGACTAATTTCATTTTCAAACCCTCTTTATATAATTTCTGACTATTCGTTCATTCACCCATTAAACAACTGTATATTAACGCCTTATCATACCATTCAAATATTTATCATTAAAATATTCAGGCAAAAAGTTTGTTCATCTGAAATCTTTTATTTTACTTTGTATCACAAAGTACTTTTTATATGGATAAAGATAAAGCATTAGAATCGGTAAATGAGATAAAAGAGTTGATGGAAAAGTCGTCCAAGTTTATCTCTCTAAGTGGTCTCGCTGCAATCATGGCGGGCATTTACGCATTAGCTGGCGCATACATCGCTACACAAGTTATTACCCCGGGCACACATTTAATTGTTGCTCTCGAACTAATGGCTATTATAGCTTCGCTCGTATTGGTAGCAGCTGCGGTCACCGCCTGCATCCTGTCCTATTATAAATCCAAGAAGACAGGACAGAAATTTTTCAGCCGCCTCACCTACCGGGCATTGTGGAACTTTTCTCTTCCGATGCTGACCGGAGGTGTTTTATGCATCTCCATCATGATGCATGAGTATTATGACATCCTGGCTTCCGTCATGCTTTTATTTTACGGACTGGCACTGGTCAACGTATCCAAGTTCACTTACTCCAGTATCGTATGGTTAGGATATGCTTTCATTTGCCTGGGAGTCGTAGATTGTTTTTGGGAAGGTCATTCACTGCTGTTCTGGACCATCGGTTTCGGCGGTTTCCATATTCTTTATGGCATATTGTTCTATTTACACTACGAAAGAAAGAGATCATAAATGATAGAAGCATTCCAATATATTAATAAAGCATTCGAAAGCAAGGTCCGGCTCGGTATCATGGCTATTCTGATGGTAAATGAGGAAGCCGACTTCAATTTTCTGAAAGAGCAGCTCTCTCTGACAGACGGCAATCTTGCCAGCCATACCCGTTCCCTGGAAGAACTGGGATATATCGTATGTAACAAAAGTTTTGTCGGACGAAAGCCACGAACTGTTTTTCAAGCAACCCCGCAAGGCAGAGAAGCTTTCAAATCTCATATTGAAGCTTTAGAGAAATTTCTAAAATCAAAATAAATAATTCATCAAAACACTACTGGCTTATGGACGCTTTCAATGAAAATTCAAATGAGCAACAGGCGCAGCAACCTATGGGATGTCTCCACCGTTTCTCCAAAACAATCAAGGTTGTCATCATCGGATTATTAATCCTTCTCTTGATGATCCCCATGTTCATGATTGAGAATCTTATTTCCGAACGGGGACGAACCCAGGAAGAAGCTATCGACGAGGTAAGTGAAAAATGGAGTCTTGCACAGACCATCACTGGCCCTTACCTGAATCTCCAGTATCCGGTTGTCACTGAAAACAACGGCGAGAAGAAAGTTTCCATCAAAGACCTGATACTTTTTCCTGACGAGCTTATGGTCAACGGGCAACTGAAGACTGAAATCCTGAAAAGAAGTATCTATGAGGTCAATGTATATCAATCGGAACTGACATTGAAAGGGTCATTCAGTTCGGAAGAATTGAAAAAGAGCAGAATAGATATGGAACAGCTGCAGTTTGACAGGGCAGCTATTTGCCTGAATCTGACCGATATGCGTGGCATCAGCGAACAAATCAGCATCACTTTGGGAGATTCAGTTTACATCTTCGAGCCGGGTATGGACAACAGAGGCATAGATAATACCGGAGTTCATGCGATCGCTAATTTGTCGGAATTGAAGCAGAATAAAAAACTCCCTTATGAAATAAAAATCAAACTGAAAGGTTCACAGTCACTCAACTTTATTCCGTTGGGTAAAACAACCCGTGTAGATCTGAAAGCCAACTGGAATACACCGAGCTTTACCGGAAACTATCTGCCTAACAACCGGAATATTACGGAGAAGGAATTTTCCGCGCAATGGCAGGTTTTAAACTTGAATCGGAATTATTCGCAGGTGATGGCTGACTACAACACCTTGAACATCAAAGATATTGAAAACTCCAGTTTCGGTGTGAATTTCAAAATTCCGGTGGAACAGTACCAGCAGTCCATGCGTTCTGCAAAATATGCAATCCTGATTATCTTACTGACTTTCGGAGTGATCTTCTTCACCGAAATAATGAATAAGACTCGTATTCATGCTTTGCAGTATTTATTGGTAGGACTGGCACTCTGTCTATTCTACAGTTTGCTCCTCTCCTTCTCCGAACACATCGGCTTCAACCCTGCCTATTTATTATCTTCCGCACTGACCATTACACTGGTAGGCGGATATATGTTCGGAATCACCAAGAAAAAGAAACCGTCATTAATCATGTCCGGATTGTTAGGTATACTCTATATTTATATATTTGTTCTTATCCAACTAGAGACTTTCGCATTATTGGCAGGCAGCTTAGGACTGTTTATCATTCTGGCAATAGTGATGTATTTTTCAAAGAAAATAGACTGGTTTAATGAATAATCGGCTTTTCTATTGAAACGCTTGACAAATGGCTTTTTATTTTGTATCTTTGAGAAAACAAAAGCAATAAGAGAAATGAAAAATCTAGGAAAAATAGAGACATAAAGGACCTTTAAACTGATACATTTTAGTATTAATACAGATATATCATAGGGCAATGATCTAACGATCATTGCCCTATTTTGTTTATATTTTTACTTAACTCATTCTATAGAATCTCTAAAAATGCTCAAAATAGTTTTTAATAAACTCTGATACCGTTTATAATAAACTATCAAAAAGTTTATTATAAACCGAAAGTACGTTTATTAAGAACGTAGTCTTTAATTGTAAAAATTGACAAACACGTTTTCATACAATAGGAGGTTATAAATAAGCCGTTCATTCATACAGTAACATAAACAAACAAAATTCTTTATTTCATCCAAACGATTGAACTTCCTTCACTCACTACACACTAAAATGTTTTCTTCAAATATATCATATCCACCAACTGCACACCATCCTCATACATCGGATGATCGTAGTTGTCAGTAAAGAAATTCTTTATCCGGTGAGAAACCGTGAAACCACAGTGTTCATAAAAAGATCTGGAAGAAGGTACATCGCCTGTACCCACTAACATTTCAGAACACTTTCCCTGATAATATTCAAATAAAAATTCGATTAAACGTTTTCCGTACCCCTGCCGTTGAAAGAAAGGAACGGTAGCAATATTCTTGATTTCATAAATACCTTCCCCTTCACGAGTCACTACACAAAGAGCTTTCAATCCGTTATCATAAAGAACGAACATATCGCCGCGCTCCAAATACCGGTCAATCATACTTTCCTGTTCATCAGCCAAGAGTAATAATTCGAGAAATTCTTTTTTATCTGAAGTTACTAGCTTTATCTCCATATTATCTATTTTATCATAAAATAAAAATGTTACCGACTCATTTGTCTATGGTCCAAAATAGTATCCATATTCTCCAAAGCCCATCCCACCAGTCCTTCAATATGAGGAATCAAAGTGCCACCCGTATCTGTCAGACAATACTCCACACGGGGAGGTACTTCAGCATATACTTTCCGTTCAACCAATCCATCTGATTCCAGAGTACGCAATGTTACAGTCAACATTCTTTGTGAAACATCTTCTATCGTTTTATGAATATCACTAAAACGCATGGTGCCGTTTGCGTTCAGCGTAATAAGCACCAGCATCGACCACTTGTCTCCCAAGCGGCTAAGCACATCTCTTATCGGACAATTTCCTATCGGATGAAAGTTTTTCATTCTTTAACGTTTTGTATTTTATTGAGTTCCAACAATAGTTACCTCTATGTAACTTCCTTATTTTCAAGTACGTTATTGCATTTCTCAAACTAGAAAGATACATTTGCATCACAAAAGTAATAAACTTACTAATAATAACTATTGTTTCATTTAAATAATTATGATTATGGCAAAGAAAGTTGCAGTTTTAGCAGTGAATCCGGTAAATGGTTGTGGATTATTCCAATATTTGGAAGCGTTTTTCGAGAATGGCATTTCATATAAAGTATTTGCCGTATCGGATACGAAGGAGATTAAAACAAATTCAGGAATCAGCCTGACAGCAGACGATGTGATCGCTAATTTGAAGGGACACGAAGATGAATTCGATGCACTCGTTTTCTCTTGTGGGGATGCAGTACCTGTATTTCAGCAGAATGCCGATAAACCCTATAACGTAGATTTGATGCAAGTCATTAAAACTTTCGGAGCTAAAGGGAAAATGATGATCGGACATTGTGCCGGTGCAATGATGTTTGACTTTACCGGAATTACCAAAGGGAAGAAAGTAGCAGTTCACCCATTAGCTAAACCAGCTATTCAAAACGGAACAGCTACCGATAAGAAATCAGAGATAGATGGCAACTTTTTTACTGCTCAAGATGAAAACACCATTTGGACAATGATGCCACAGGTTATCGAAGCATTAAAATAATGTTTGCAACGTAGATATAAAACAATAAATATAAACATTATTATATTAATCTACGCATCCGAAGATGAAAAAGCACGTTCCTTTAAAAGCAACAGTGTGTTTCTCGGTGTACAACGGGTCGTTTCTTTTAAAGGAACGACCCGTTGGTTTTAAAGGAAAAATGTACATTTATTGCGCATTAATAATCAATCACTTACAGATTCAAAAAATTCAAAGACCGACTAACTTCCCCAATCATTATTCAATTCAATAAATCCGCACAAGTGTTCACTCCTTTATTTCTCAAATGATTATTGTTAGTTAACTAAAATCCAAGGGAAATATCATATATCACATTCTCTTTTCGTACCAAGAAAAAGAAAAACGGAACATTACAAAAAATCTGAAACAGCGTTCATCATTTTTTAAAAGTCCGTATATTAGCAGCTTGAAGACTTGAAAGAGATAAACAGCATACTCCTTCCGAGTTTAAATAACCAAACAAGATGCCTAAAACAATATGATTAGAGAAAGAGAGAATTACAATGCATTTTTACTTCATTTTTTAGAAAGACTGAATAGCTGTGACTCTATTGAGAAAAAAATCACAGAATCACTTACGGATATTTGCGAATACTATGGCTTTAAAAGAGGATTCATTTATCAAACTGACGGATTTCGCTACTTCTATCTAAAGGAAACTGTCGGAAATAACGACAACGTTTTGCGACAACGTTTTGAAATCAGCGAAATGACCAATCAACATGTTGTCCGTGCAAATGGAAAGAACAAACCTTTTTATGCTTGCAGAAACCAAAATACTTCTTGGGATGATGTAGACATCGTGGATTTCTATAAAGTCGATTCATTACTAATCCGGCAAATTCAAGACTCCGAAGGAAAAATTATCGGATTCATCGGATTTGGAGACAGAGAACATGCAATATCTTTCACCGATGAAGAACTGCAAATGATTCATCTCATTTTAGGCTCCCTCTCCAAGGAAATAGCAGTGCGGGAATATAAAGAAAGAGAAGTACGGGCGAGCAAGACGTTAAGCAGCATCATGAATAATATGGGGGTTGACATCTACGTAAACTCTTTTGATTCCCATGATATGCTATATGCCAATGAATCTATGGCCGCTCCTTATGGAGGTATCGAACACTTTGAAGGAAAAAAATGCTGGCAGGCTCTATATAAAGATAAAACCGGAGAATGTGAGTTTTGCCCTAAGAAACATTTGATAGATGAAAACGGGCTGCCAACCAAGGTATATTCCTGGGATTACCAACGCCCGTTCGACAAATGTTGGTTCCGGGTATTCAGTGCAGCATTTGCCTGGATAGACGGACAGATGGCACATGTGATTACCAGCGTTGATATTGACCACCAAAAAACAATAGAAGAAGAACTAAGGATAGCCAAAGAAAAAGCGGAAAACCTGGACCGCTTAAAATCAGCCTTCCTCGCCAATATGAGTCATGAAATCCGTACTCCGCTCAATGCGATTGTCGGCTTTGCCAGTTTACTGGTCGAATCGGATGACAAAAAGGAACGCCAGGATTATGTCGATATCATGCAAGAAAACACCGAACTTCTTTTACAACTGATATCCGACATTCTCGACTTATCAAAAATAGAAGCCGGAACACTCGACTTCACCATGGATTATCTGGACATCAAGAGCTTCTGTGAAGATATCATACGCAATTATGATATAAAAGAAGATAAGCCGGTACCTGTATTACTAGCCCCCACCCTACCCATTTTTTATATCTATACTGACAAGAAACGTCTGATGCAGGTTATCACAAACTTTATCAACAATGCCCTCAAATTTACAAATAAGGGACAGATTCTTCTTGAATATCATCTGAAAGAAGATACCTGTGAAATTGAATTTTCCGTAGCTGATACAGGAATGGGGATTGAACCGGACAAAGTAGACCGGGTATTCGACCGCTTTGTGAAACTCAATTCATTCTCAAAAGGCACAGGCTTAGGGCTGTCTATTTGCAGGAGCATTATCGAACATCTCGGCGGCACTATTGGAGTGGAATCCGAGATGGGAACCGGCTCGCGTTTTTGGTTTACTCATCCCTACAAAAGCGTATCCCTATAAAATTGAATAAAAAGCCCGTTAATCAGAAAAAGACCTGAAGTCTTTTTTTCATTCATTTTTTATGGTCAGAATCAAGTTTAATTCATTTATTATTAATACTTTTGCCAATGCATAAACTTAATAAGCCACCAGAAAATTAAATTAAAAATGACAACTCTTTTTCAAACCCAAATAATTAACTCATATATAATAAAATTATTTTTGTCTTTCTGTCTATTAGCTTTTTCCTACATATCACCGATTCTAGCTCAAAAAGATTCAGTGAACTCGTCAAATTATCTTTTAATCATTAATTCATATACAGAAGCAGCTCCCTGGAGCTTCAGAATGATTTCAGCCATTACCGAATATGCCCAGAATTCGCCTCAATTAGCACTCTATACCGAACACATGAACATGCTAATGATGGACACAGACTCCACTTTAAATGAATTCAGACAGACAGTTCTGGAAAAATACAAGCAGCATTCCCCACGTATGTTGATATTACTCGGAAACTCCAGCATGATATTACGGGACGACTTCAGAAAGATGTGGGGAAATATTCCGATTATACTATGTGCTGAAGAAGATTACATCGGCCCGAAGGAATTTTATCTCCAAAAGAAGCCTGTTGAGTTGACTGCAAGAACCCCGATTGCAGATATGGCGCAGCCTTACAATCTCACTTTCCTACATTCCAATTTCTATATTAAAGAAAATATAGACCTGATTTGCCGAATGACTCCCGATATTAAAAATTTCATATTTATCGGTGATGAACGGCAAAACAACCAGACTTACAATATGGTTATCAAACAAGAATTGAAAAAGAGCCATCCCGACATCAATTATCAATTCATATCGCCCCGGAAGATGCAAACCAATCATTTGCTGGACACCCTTTACACCGTTGATCCTAAAACAACAGGAATACTTTTCTCTTCATGGTTTTACAAACACACCTTTGCCGGCAACACCTCGCTAGTTACAAATTCACACCTGTTAGTCTCAACGACTTCCGCACCTCTGTTCAGCCTTGGGATGATGACAATCAAGGACAACGCAGGAGGAATAATTGGCGGATACATCTACGATCAACATGCATACAGCCAGAAAATCATACAAACGATCCGATCAATATTGAATGGCAAACAAGCATCCGAGATACCTTTTTACGAGCCTTCAGATGCCGCTCCGACTATCAACTACAATGTTTTGCTACGTAAAGGAATGTCGCCATACTTATGTCCCCCGGGCACTATTTTCTTTAACAAGCCGCCTACGTTTTGGGAACAGTACGGATACTTTATTTTAGGAACCATAGTCTGCTTCATACTGCTTGCCCTATTCTTCCAATACCGCATCAGTCATCTGAATAAGCTCAAGAAAATACAACAGAAAGAGATTGACACAATGACTTCTTACAAAAACCTGATTAACAATATGCCTATATTGTATATGCAAGAAGAGTTAATCATGAATGAAGAAGGTACCCCTATAGAACTTGTATACCGGAATGTCAACGCTCATTTCGAGAAAAGTTTTTTCCGTAAAGAAGATGTAGTAGGCAAGAAAGCCAGTGAAATATTCCCTGAATCCATGCCGGAGTTCCTGCATTTCACAAAAATGTCACTTGCGGAAAACAGGGCTATCACTTTCCCATACTATTTCAAACGGGTAGATACATTTTATGATGTAGTACTGAAAGGAACTCACCACAACAATATTGTCGATATTTTCTGCCTGGATAGCACCGAACTGCACAAAGCCCAACAAAAGCTAAGCGCTACTAACAATAAACTGGCAATGGCACTGGACGTAGCCAATATTGTGCCCTGGAAATGGGATTTGCGAAGCAAAACCATACTTTGCGACATCAATAGACCTATTGAGCTTAGCACAAACGATAAAGACGTGAATGAGGAACAATTGGCAGTGCCCGATTCACAATATTTCTCAAAGATATTCAAAGAAGACCGCAAACGGGTAGAAAAAGCCTACGATGACCTGATAGAAGGTCGATCGGATAAAGTCAAGGAAGAATACCGGGTTATCAATGTACAGAATAACATTCACAGGATCGAATGGGTGGAAGCTCAAGCCGCTGTAGAGACCCGTGACGAAAACGGCAAGCCGCTCACCCTGGTCGGTTCTTCACTAGTCATCACCACACGGAAAAAGATGGAAATGGAATTGACCACAGCCAGAGACCGGGCAGAAGAATCCAATCGTCTGAAGTCTGCCTTCCTCGCCAATATGAGCCATGAAATCCGTACTCCCCTCAACGCTATTGTCGGTTTCTCCGGCATATTGGCTTCAACAGACGAGGAAGAGGAAAAGCAGGAATATGTGAGCATCATTGAAAACAATAATACCTTGTTATTGCAATTAATCAGTGACATTCTTGATTTATCAAAGATTGAAGCCGGAACATTGGAATTTCAATATTCCAACATAGACTTGAACAAAATGCTGAACGAGTTAACGAGCTCATTACAATTAAAAATAAAATCTGAAAAAGTACAGTTAACCTGCCATCTGGCAGAGAAAAACTGCTTTATCCATACAGAGAAGAACAGGCTGTCACAATTGCTCATCAACCTGATAAGCAATGCCATCAAATTCACCACTGAAGGATACATTCGTTTTGGTTATGAACTCCGCGGCAAAGAGATCTATTTTTATGTCAGCGATACTGGCTGTGGCATTCCCAAAGACAAGCAAAAGAGCATTTTCGGACGCTTCGTCAAATTAAATAGTTTCGAACAAGGCACCGGCCTGGGACTTTCTATCTGCCAGACTCTGGTAGAACACATGGGAGGTACCATCGGAGTAGACTCGGAAGAGGGCAAAGGTTCAACATTCTGGTTCACGCTGCCATATAAAGCCGCAATAGCCGTAGAAGAAAGCATAAAAAAAGAGGAAATTCAGCCGATAAGTATAGAAAAAAACAAGTTTACCATTCTGATTGCCGAGGATAATGAAAGTAACTACAAACTGTTCGCATCCATACTAAAGGGAGAGTATCAATTAATTCATGCCTGGGATGGACAAGAGGCGGTGGAAATGTTCAAGCAATATAATCCGCAGATTATATTGATGGACATCAATATGCCGGTCATGGACGGTTACGAGGCAACTAAAGAAATACGCAAATATTCTGCCAAGGTACCTATTATCGCCATTACGGCTTTTGCCTATGCTTCGGATGAACAACGGGTGATGGAAAGCGGTTTTGACGGTTATATGCCTAAACCGATCAATGCCCGCCTGTTGAAAGCACAACTGACGGAAATCATGCAGAAGCGTATTATTTTACTTTAAGAGACAGAGAACCAAAAGCAAAAAACGAATATCTACATATTCCATTTATGACTGAAGAAAAAATACATAAAAACCGCACCGGAAGTTGGTGGGCATTAAGTCCGTTGCTCGTATTCTTATGCCTTTACCTGGTAACTTCCATTCTTGCCAACGACTTTTATAAAGTGCCTATCACGGTGGCTTTCCTTGTTTCTTCCTGCTACGCCATTGCTATTACCAAAGGATTGAAACTAGACCAACGCATCTATCAGTTCTCCGTGGGAGCTGCCAATAAAAATATCCTCCTGATGATATGGATATTCATTCTTGCCGGAGCCTTTGCTCATAGTGCGAAACAAATGGGAGCAATCGATGCCACTGTCAATCTGACACTGCATATTCTGCCGGATAACCTGTTACTGGCAGGCATCTTCATTGCCGCCTGTTTCATCTCTTTATCCATCGGAACCAGCGTAGGAACTATCGTCGCCCTTACTCCCGTTGCCGTAGGACTGGCAGAAAAGACAGAAATAGCTCTCCCCTTTATGGTAGCCGTCGTAGTAGGCGGTTCTTTTTTCGGAGACAACTTATCTTTTATCTCCGACACCACCATCGCTTCGACAAAAACCCAGGAATGTGTAATGCGCGATAAATTCCGGGTAAATTCTATGATTGTCGTACCGGCAGCCATCATTGTGTTGGGAATTTACATATTTCAGGGACTATCCATTACCGCTCCCGCCCAAACACAGACCATTGAATGGATCAAAGTTATACCTTATATAATAGTATTAGGAACAGCCATCGCCGGAATGAACGTGATGCTCGTACTCATAATAGGTATATTGACAAGTGGCATCATTGGCATCGCGACCGGCAGCTTTGGAATTTTCGACTGGTTTGGTGCCATGGGAATGGGAATTACAGGAATGGGAGAACTGATTATTATCACTCTATTGGCCGGAGGGATGCTCGAAACCATCCGTTATAACGGTGGTATCGATTTCATTATCCGGAAACTCACCCGCCACGTCAATGGTAAAAGAGGAGCCGAACTAAGCATTGCCGCCCTGGTAAGTATCGCCAACTTATGTACAGCCAACAACACGATTGCCATTATCACAACCGGACCGATTGCCAAAGATATTGCCATAAAATTCCATCTCGACCGGAGAAAAACAGCCAGTATCCTCGATACTTTCTCCTGCCTGATACAAGGAATTATCCCTTATGGAGCACAGATGCTGATTGCAGCGGGACTTGCCAGCATCTCCCCTATCAGTATCATCGGCAATCTCTATTATCCATTTACAATGGGAGCATGCGCCCTGCTCGCAATCTTGTTCCGCTATCCGAAACGGTATTCGTAAAAAAGAGGCGAAATATTTGTCAATCAAAAGAAAAGCCGTATCTTTGTGCCCGCTATTACGAGATAATAGCATAATTCAAATCAATCATTAAAAACAATTATTAAAAATGGCAACTAGAATCAGATTGCAGAGACACGGACGTAAAAGTTACGCGTTCTATTCAATTGTAATTGCAGACAGCAGAGCACCACGTGATGGTAAATTTATTGAGAAGATTGGTACTTACAACCCTAACACCAATCCTGCTACAGTAGATTTGAATTTCGACGCTGCATTGGCATGGGTACTGAAAGGTGCACAACCAAGTGACACTGTACGTAACATTCTTTCTCGTGAAGGAGTTTACATGAAGAAACATCTTCTGGGCGGTGTAGCAAAAGGCGCATTCGGAGAAGCAGAAGCTGAAGCTAAATTCGAAGCTTGGAAAAACAACAAACAGTCAGGTTTGGCTACTTTGAAGGCTAAACAAGACGAAGCTAAGAAAGCTGAAGCAAAAGCACGTCTGGAAGCAGAAAAGAAGATCAACGAAGTGAA
Source organism: Bacteroides sp. OF03-11BH (assembly GCF_003604005.1). Taxonomy (NCBI): domain Bacteria; kingdom Pseudomonadati; phylum Bacteroidota; class Bacteroidia; order Bacteroidales; family Bacteroidaceae; genus Bacteroides; species Bacteroides sp. OF03-11BH. The sequence goes on from NZ_QTMW01000012.1 coordinate 122,270, forward strand.
AGCAAAAGCACTCGCTGAAAAGAAAGCTGCTGAAGCTGCTGAAAAAGCTGCTGCTGAAGCACCTGCAGAGGAAGCTGCAGCTCCGGCTGAAGAAGCTCCTGCAACAGAAGCTGCTGCTGAATAAATTTCAGCAGATTCCGAACAAGAAATCAGGAAAAGCTATAAATCCTCTCCGGTCCGCCGGAGGGGATTTTTTTATTGTTTTCTGCTATAAAACATATCAAATTATTTATTCCGTTCAGAATAAAATGCCTTTCTTTGCATCAGCATAGTTCAGCATAGTGTTATTTATTTTTCGAATATGAAACGAATTGATAAAAAGGCAACATTCGGACAACAGGCAAGCAAGGTTACGCAACTAGCGGACGCACTTAGCCAGGCGATTTCCAGAAAAGAATTTCTTGAAGGAGATTCTTTGCCTTCCATCAATCAGTTGAGTGCTCAATACGGAGTATCACGCGACACCGTTTTCAAGGCTTTCCTTGATTTACGCGAACGAGGCTTGATCGACTCCACTCCCGGCAAGGGCTATTATGTGACGAGCCAGGTGACCAATGTCTTACTACTGCTCGACCAATATACTCCTTTCAAAGAAGCTTTATACAATAGTTTCGTCAGACATCTGCCCATTAACTATAAGGTGGACTTATTGTTTCATCAATACAACGAACGATTGTTCAATACGATCCTCCGGGAATCTATCGGAAAATACAACAAATACATCGTGATGAATTTCGATAACGAAAAATTCAGCACTGTTCTCAATAAAATTAATCCTTCAAGATTACTACTCCTTGATTTCGGCAAATTCGAAAAAGAAAAGTATTCATATATCTGCCAGGATTTTGATGAATTTTTCTATCAGGCATTGAATCTGCTCAAGGAAAGATTGAAGAACTATCACCAGCTCGTTTTTTTGTTTCCCAAAAGCCTGAAACATCCCCAAAGCAGTAAGGTCTATTTTACCCGTTTCTGTCAGGAGCAAGGATTCCTCTGTGAAATACAGGAGGATATTGAGAATCTGATCGTACGTAAGGGAGTTGCCTATATCGCCATCAAGCAACAAGATGTAGTAAAAGTGGTGAAACAAGGAAGATTGGAAGGGCTGAAATGCGGAAAAGATTTCGGTCTGTTAGCGTATAATGATATTCCTTCCTACGAAGTGATTGACGAAGGAATAACCTCATTGAGTATTGATTGGGAAATGATGGGAAACGAAGCGGCCAATTTCGTTCTTAATAATGTACCGGTTCAGAAGTTCTTACCAACGGAAGTAAGGCTTCGAAAGTCACTTTAATTTTTTTTGCGAATATATCAGCACAGTTCAGCACAGATATTAATTAATCCTTTAATAGATAGAAACCATGAAAAAGTATCCGAAAATCGGGATTCGTCCCACAATTGATGGTCGCCAAGGTGGCGTTCGCGAAAGCCTTGAAGAAAAAACAATGAATTTGGCAAAAGCAGTAGCCGAGCTAATCAGCAACAACCTGAAAAACGGTGATGGAAGTCCGGTGGAGTGTGTCATTGCCGATAGCACGATCGGACGCGTAGCCGAAAGCGCTGCTTGTGCGGAGAAGTTTGAAAGAGAAGGGGTCGGTTCTACCATTACCGTTACTTCCTGTTGGTGCTACGGCGCAGAAACAATGGATATGAATCCTCATTATCCGAAAGCTGTTTGGGGATTTAACGGTACAGAACGTCCGGGAGCTGTATATTTGGCAGCGGTATTGGCAGGACATGCACAAAAAGGTCTTCCTGCATTCGGTATCTACGGACGTGATGTTCAGGATCTGGACGATAATACAATCCCTGAAGATGTATCGGAAAAGATTCTTCGTTTTGCACGCGCTGCACAGGCAGTAGCTACGATGAGAGGCAAATCTTACCTGTCAATGGGTAGTGTATCTATGGGGATCGCCGGTTCTATCGTTAATCCTGATTTCTTCCAGGAGTATCTGGGAATGCGTAATGAGTCAATAGACCTCACAGAAATCATCCGTCGAATGGACGAAGGCATCTATGACCACGAAGACTACGCCAAAGCCATGGCCTGGACTGAAAAAAATTGCAAGACAAACGAAGGTGAAGACTTCAAGAACCGTCCTGAAAAACGTAAAACCCGTGAACAGAAAGATGCTGATTGGGAATTCATTGTAAAGATGACGATTATCATGCGCGACTTGATGACCGGAAATCCCAAATTGAAAGAAATGGGATTCAAGGAAGAGGCTTTGGGACACAATGCCATTGCAGCCGGTTTCCAGGGACAACGCCAATGGACAGACTTCTATCCTAACGGTGACTATCCGGAAGCTTTACTCAATACCTCTTTTGACTGGAACGGTATTCGTGAAGCATTTGTCGTAGCTACCGAGAACGATACCTGCAACGGTGTAGCCATGTTGTTCGGACATCTATTGACCAACCGTGCACAAATATTCTCCGACGTACGTACTTACTGGAGTCCTGAAGCCGTGAAACGTGTAACCGGCAAAGAGTTGAGCGGATTGGCAGCAAACGGTATCATCCATCTTATCAATTCCGGTGCAACGACTCTCGACGGTTCCGGCCAATCATTAGACGCAGCAGGCAATCCGGTTATGAAAGAACCATGGAACCTGACGGACGCTGATGTAGAGAACTGTCTCAAAGCAACGACCTGGTATCCGGCAGACCGTGACTACTTCCGTGGGGGTGGCTTCTCGTCCAACTTCCTGTCAAAAGGCGGAATGCCTGTTACCATGATGCGCCTCAACCTGATTAAAGGCTTAGGCCCTGTCCTGCAAATCGCAGAAGGTTGGACAGTGGAAATTGATCCGGAAATCCATCAGAAACTCAATATGCGTACAGACCCGACATGGCCTACCACCTGGTTTGTGCCCCGTTTGTGTGATAAACCGGCTTTCAAAGACGTATATTCAGTCATGAATAACTGGGGAGCCAATCATGGCGCCATCAGCTATGGACACATCGGCCAGGACTTAATCACTCTTGCTTCCATGCTCCGCATCCCGGTATGCATGCACAATGTAGAAGAAGATCAGATGTTCCGCCCGGCTGCCTGGAATGCTTTCGGCATGGACAAAGAAGGATCAGATTACAGAGCTTGTGCAACTTATGGTCCTATTTATAAATAAACAAGTTTTTTTCGTCCTGTATAAATAAATATTTTAACTTTGCCGTTCGTAGGGACGGGTCCCCCACCCGACACATAACAAATGTCGGGATAGCCCCGCCCCCTACAGCGACTTAAATAAGTAAGACTATGATTACTAACGAACATATTGAACAGTTCATTGCACAAGCACATCGTTACGGGGATGCAAAGTTAATGCTTTGCAGCAGCGGTAACCTTTCCTGGAGAATCGGCGAAGAAGCATTGATTTCCGGTACGGGTTCCTGGGTTCCCACACTTGGCAAAGAAAAGGTTTCAATCTGCCATATTGCCAGCGGCATTCCTGCTAATGGTGTAAAACCCTCTATGGAAAGTACATTCCATTTGGGTATTCTCCGTGAACGTCCGGACGTCAATGTCGTTCTCCATTTCCAATCGGAATATGCCACCGCTGTCTCCTGCATGAAGAACAAGCCGGCAAATTTCAACGTAACAGCAGAAATTCCTTGCCATGTAGGTTCAGAAATACCTGTGATTCCGTATTATCGTCCCGGCTCACCGGAACTGGCGAAAGCCGTGGTAGAAGCCATGCAAAAGCATAACTCGGTTTTACTGACCAACCACGGACAAGTGGTGTGCGGAAAAGACTTCGACCAAGTATATGAACGGGCTACTTTTTTCGAAATGGCTTGTCGCATCATTGTTCAATCCGGCGGTGATTATTCAGTGCTCACACCGGCAGAAATTGAAGACCTGGAAATCTACGTATTAGGAAAGAAAACCAACTAATATCCAGGCATATTACCATGAAAGATACCATCAAACACACTTATTTAGCAGCAGACTTCGGAGGCGGCAGCGGGCGAATCATCGCCGGCTTTCTTCTTAACGGCAGGCTGGAATTGGAAGAGATATACCGCTTCTCCAACCGGCAGGTCAAACTAGGCAATCATATTTACTGGGACTTCCCGGCTCTGTTCGAAGATATGAAAACCGGACTAAAACTGGCTGCACAAAAAGGATATGCCGTAAAAGGTATTGGTATTGACACTTGGGGAGTGGATTTCGGACTGATTGACAAACATGGAAACCTATTAGGAAATCCAGTCTGTTACCGGGATGCAAGAACAGAGGGAATGCCGGCAGAAGTATTCAAGTGCATGGATGAACATCGACATTATGCCGAAACCGGTATTCAGGTGATGCCTATCAATACGCTGTTTCAACTTTACAGCATGAAGCAAAATCAAGATGCACAGTTGGAAGTTGCCCGGCAACTTTTATTCATGCCCGATCTCTTCAGTTATTTCCTGACAGGGGTAGCCAATAATGAATATTGTATCGCCTCCACCTCTGAATTACTCAACGCCAAATCACGCAACTGGTCATTCGATACCATACATAGCTTAGGTCTTCCCGAACATCTGTTCGGTAAAATCATTCTTCCCGGAACAATCAGAGGCACTCTGAAAGAGGATATTGCACGCGAAACCGGACTGGGTGCCGTAGACGTTATTGCCGTAGGTTCACATGATACAGCCAGTGCCGTAGCCGCAGTTCCTGCCACAGAAAGTCCTATCGCTTTCCTTAGTTCCGGCACTTGGTCGTTACTGGGAGTTGAAGTGGACGAACCCATATTAACGGAAGAAGCAAGAAAAGCTCAATTCACCAATGAAGGAGGTGTAGACGGCAAAATCCGTTTCCTCCAGAATATAACAGGATTATGGATTCTGCAACGCTTGATGAGCGAGTGGAAAGCGTGTGGCGAGGAACAAGATTATGATATAATCATCCCGCAAGCAGCCGAAGCCGAGATTGATACAATCATCCCTGTAGACGACACCATATTCATGAATCCGGAAAATATGGAGAACGCGCTTATTCATTATTGCCGGAATCATGCTTTGCAAATTCCCCAAAACAAGGCAGAGACTGTACGATGTGTGCTCCAGTCATCAGCTTTCAGATATCGGCTGGCTGTGGAACAGCTCAACCGTTGCCTCCCCGCTCCAATCCGTCAGTTAAATATCATCGGAGGAGGATCACAAAATAAGTTGCTCAACCAACTGACAGCTGACGAACTCGGTATTCCTGTTTATGCAGGTCCGGTGGAAGCCACTGCAATGGGAAACATCCTGACGCAGGCAATGGCTAAAGGAGAAATTGCCGATCTTCGTGAATTGCGGGAAATTGTCACTCGCAGCGTTACACCACAAGTATATTATCCTAAAAAATAAAAGTATATGGAAACATCTAAAACCGGTTATCAGGTTCAATCTTATGACGTTCCCGTCAAACGATATTGCCAAACCCTTGATTTACGCGATTCTCCGGAACTAATCGCCGAATATCGGAAAAGACATAGCCAGGCGGAAGCATGGCCGGAAATTCTTGCCGGTATCCGGGAAGTTGGCATCCTGGAAATGGAAATTTATATCCTGGGAACCCGACTGTTTATGATCGTCGAAACTCCCCTTGATTTTGACTGGGACAAGGCAATGGAACGCCTGAACACCCTTCCCCGCCAACAGGAGTGGGAAGAATATATGGCTATCTTCCAACAAGCCGCACCCGGAATGAGTTCCGCCGAGAAATGGAAACCGATGGAAAGAATGTTCCATTTGTATAATACTTAAAAAAATACCAGAAACAACCATGAAACACACCAAGCAGTCCATCATTTCGAAAGATGGCATCAGTTATCTTATACCTTTTATTCTCATTACCTCCTGTTTTGCGTTATGGGGATTTGCCAATGACATTACCAATCCGATGGTAAAGGCATTCTCTAAAATCTTCCGGATGAGTGCCACCGACGGGGCATTGGTACAGGTTGCCTTCTATGGAGGCTACTTTGCAATGGCTTTCCCGGCTGCCATCTTCATCCGCAAATATTCCTACAAAGCAGGTGTTTTGTTAGGACTGGGTATGTATGCTTTCGGAGCCTTCTTATTCTTCCCCGCCAAAATGACGGGTGAGTACTATCCGTTTCTGATTGCTTATTTTATTCTGACCTGCGGATTATCTTTCCTCGAAACAAGCTGCAATCCGTATATTCTTTCCATGGGAACGGAAGAAACAGCTACCCGGCGATTGAACCTTGCACAGTCTTTCAACCCGATGGGGTCACTTCTCGGAATGTATGTAGCCATGCAGTTCATTCAAGCGAAATTGCATCCGATGTGTACCGAAGACCGCGCATTGCTTAACGACAGCGAATTTCAAGCAATCAAAGAAAGCGACCTTAGCGTCCTGATTGCTCCTTATCTCATTATCGGACTGATTATCGTAGCCATGTTGCTTCTGATACGATTCGTCAAGATGCCTAAGAATGGAGATCAGAATCATAGAATAGACTTCTTCCCTACACTGAAACGTATTTTCACCCAAACGCGTTATCGTGAAGGTGTGATTGCCCAATTTTTCTATGTAGGTGCACAAATTATGTGCTGGACTTTCATCATTCAGTATGGAACACGCTTGTTCATGTCACAAGGTATGGACGAGAAAAGTGCGGAAGTACTATCTCAACAATATAATATCATAGCAATGGTGATATTCTGTATTAGCCGTTTTATCTGTACGTTCATTCTGCGCTATCTCAATGCGGGTAAATTGCTGATGATTCTTGCTATCTTTGGAGGTATTTTCACTTTAGGTGTAATCTTCCTTCAAAATATCTTCGGAATGTATTGTCTGGTAGCAGTATCGGCTTGTATGTCATTGATGTTCCCTACCATCTACGGTATTGCCTTGAAAGGTATGGGAGATGATGCGAAGTTCGGAGCTGCCGGCCTTATTATGGCTATCCTGGGAGGTTCTGTTCTTCCACCGCTACAGGCAAGCATCATTGATTTGGAACAAATAGCGTGGTTACCGGCTGTCAATGTTTCATTTATTCTTCCGTTCATCTGTTTTCTTGTAATTATCGGCTACGGTTACCGCACAGTGAAAAGAAACTGGTAAAATACATATCTAAAAATAGTGACGGTATCACATTGGTATACCGTCACCATCTCACTCGAATAGTGACGCCATCCCTACTGGATAGCGTCACTATTTTTTTCCTTTTCACAGTTAAGAGTTCATAAAAACACAGAACTTGAAGTCGTTTTTTTAGTTTCCTTTTTCGCATACTAATCTTGGCTTCTTAGTATTGTTGAATTATTTACATACATTTGTCTCATACCAACAGACCTGATAAACCTATGAGCCAAAACCAAGACCCTATTCATCTAGCCCGCCAATTCGAAATTATATTTACCACGCACTATTCCGCTGTTAAATATTTCGCTATAAACTTGCTCAAATCTGAAGAGGACGCAGAAGATATCATTCAGGATGTGTTCGCTAAATTATGGACACAACCGGAGGTCTGGCTGGAAAACAAAGACATAGGCCAGTATATCTACGCCATGACTAAAAACACAACTTTCAATTTCATCAAACGCAAAAGACTGGAACAATCCTATCAGGAACAATTATCGCAGAAATATCTAATCGAAGACTTACTAAAATCCGAAGATACTCTCGACCCTATCTATTATAAAGAAGCACTATTAATCATCCGCCTAATTCTCGACCGCCTTCCCGAACGCCGCAGAAAAGTTTTTGAAATGAGCCGCATCAACAATATGAGTAATATGGAGATAGCACAAGCACTCAATATTTCCGTACGAACTGTGGAACACCAAATCTATCTGACCCTGCTCGAAATAAAAAAAACTATTTTTATTGCATTTTTCTTGTGTTTCTTTTAAGTAATCCCCCATTTTCGATTGTGCTAATAGTGTAACCACTAAAAAGAACAGCGCAAATGAGGAACTTTTTTCAGAAAATACTGATATTATTTACCGGCAATAACTATCCGGAAGCTACCCAAAATGAATTCTATCAATGGCTGGTAGATGAGGATCATGCATCCCAGAAAGAAGATGCTTTGAGAGAGCTATGGAACAAAGCGCAACGGCAAAAAAACGTGAAAGGAATGCAGAAGTCTTACGAGCGCCTGAAAAAACAGGAAGGTATTCCAACCGTACCCAAAGAGAGAAGAATTCGCCCAATACATATATGGCAATCCGCAGCCGCTATCTTATTCCTCCTGCTTGCCTCTTCGGTCTATCTATCGACTGTAGGCACAAAAGCGGAAACCGACTTGTTACAGCAATATATTCCGATAGCAGAAATGAGAAGTTTGACGCTGCCCGACGGAACAAAAGTGCAACTCAACTCGAAAAGTACACTTTTATATCCGCAGGAGTTTACCGGAGATAGTCGTAGTGTATTCCTGTTAGGCGAAGCCAACTTCAAGGTTAAGCCGGACAAGAAACGTCCGTTTATCGTGAAATCCAATGATTTACAGATTACTGCTTTAGGTACGGAATTTAATGTATCTGCCTACCCTGAAAGCCAGGAAATAGCAACGACCCTCATTTCAGGCAGTATCCGTGTAGATTATAACAATCTGACAACAAGTGTCATTCTCCATCCCAACGAACAGTTTGCCTATAACAGAAACAATAAGAAATATGATCTCTCCAATCCGGATATGGACGATGTGACAGCCTGGCAACGCGGAGAACTGGTTCTGCAAAAGATGACGCTGACGGACATCATCAACGTATTGGAGCGAAAATATCCTTATGCCTTTGTATATAGTATCAAGAACCTCAAAAACGACAGGTTCAGTTTTCGTTTCAAGGACAACGCACCACTCGAAGAAGTGATGGAAATCATCGTGAACGTGGTCGGACAAATGGACTATAGAATAGTAGAAGACAAGTGCTATCTGACAAGAATATAACTTTTTAACCTTATATGCCATGCAAAAAAATACCCGGAACAGAGGCCTCACTCCGTCCCGGATATGAAATCTGAATTCCCAATATTAGAGTTTACTCTACAAATTACCTCGAAATAATTTAGTCAATAACCTAATACTAAGAAAATGCTACAAATTTATAAATTTATAGTAGACAAGAAGACAAAGGGAAGAAGTTTTATGCTTTTTTTCTGTTTGATGCTCGCCACAACAGTTTCCCTTGCACAAAATGGTGCTAAAATCACTATTAAAAAGAATAGTATATCTGTGATTGAAGCACTGAAAGAAGTTGAAAAACAATCCGGTATGTCCGTAGGCTACAACGATTCCCAACTGAAAAACAAACCGGCCATCACCCTCAATATAGAGGCGGCTTCGTTGGAAAATGCGCTCGCTCAAATTCTCAAAGGTACAGGTTTCACCTATCAACTGAAAGAGAAATATATCATGATTATTCCGGAACAAAAGAAAGAAAGTAACCCGACCAAAAAGATCACCGGTAAGGTAGTTGATGAAAACAACGATCCCTTGATCGGAGTGAACATCAAAGTGGAAGGCACTGCCGCCGGATCTCACAGACATCGACGGGAACTTCCTGATCGAAGCTTCCACCGGAAATACACTGACATTTACTTATATCGGTTATACTTCAGGAAGCATTAAAGTCACCAACCAGAATAATTACCGCATTCAACTGACAGCCGATACGCAACAGCTATCGGAAGTTGTAGTAACTGCTCTCGGCATCAAACGCGAGCAAAAAGCATTGAGCTACAACGTCCAGCAAATCAGAGCAGACAAGATGCCGGAAATAAAAAACGCCAACTTTATCAACAGTTTGAGCGGAAAGGCTGCCGGCGTTGTCATTAATGCTTCTTCTTCCGGTGTGGGAGGTGCCAGTAAAGTGGTGATGCGTGGTACAAAGTCTATCGAGCAGAGCAGTAATGCGCTATACGTCATTGACGGTATTCCGATGTATAACTTCGGCGGTGGAGGCGGTACTGAATTTGACTCCAAAGGTGCTACGGAAGCCATTGCGGATATTAATCCCGACGATATTGAAAGCATCTCTTTCCTGACAGGTGCGGCAGCAGCCGCAATGTATGGCAGCAACGCTGCCAACGGCGCTATTGTAGTGACTACCAAGCGGGGACAGATAGGAAAACTGCCGGCTACTTTCTCAAGCAGCATGGAATTTATGAACCCATTTGTATTGCCCAAGTTTCAGAATCGATATGGAACCGGTACACGGGGCGATGCGGAAGGTTCTCCCATATTAAGTTGGGGGCCTAAACTGAATCCGGCCAACCAAACAGGATATGAACCCACCGACTTCTTTGATACGGGAGCGGCTTACAGCAACTCCATCACCCTCTCGACAGGTACGGACAAGAACCAAACGTTCTTTTCTGCCGCAGCAGTCAATTCAGAAGGGATGATTCCGAACAATAGGTACAACCGATATAATTTCACATTTCGCAATACGACTCATTTCCTGAATGACAAGATGAAATTGGATGTAGGAGCCAGTTATATCATACAAAATGACCGCAACATGACCAATCAGGGAGTTTATTCCAATCCATTGGTTTCGGCTTACCTGTTTCCACGCGGCGATGACTTTTCTCTAGTAAAAGCCTTCGAACGTTATGACGAAGCACGTAAAATCAATGTGGCTTACTGGCCGCAAGGTGAAGGGGATTTGCGTATGCAGAATCCTTACTGGATTGCTTACCGAAACGTCCGCACGAATGAGAAAAAGCGTTATATGCTGAATGCCGGACTGACATACGACATTTTGGACTGGCTGAATGTATCGGCACGTATCCGCGTGGATAACACCGACAATACTTATCAGCAAAAGCTATACGCAAGTACGATCTCTACACTGACCGAAGGTAGTACCCAGGGACATTACACCATCCAAAAGGTGAACGAGACACAGACGTATGCCGACTTCATGGTGAATATCAATAAACGCATTGACGACTTCACGGTAGTAGTCAATGCCGGTACTTCATTGAGCGACAACTCCAGTGATTTACTGGGTTACGGTGGTCCGATTCGCGACACGGGAGTGCCCAACGTATTCAATGTATTTGATTTGGATAATGCCAAGAAACGGGCAACACAGGAGGGTTGGGAAGAAATGACGCAGTCTATTTTTGCCAGTGCGGAAATAGGATGGAAAAGCATGCTGTACCTGACGTTGACCGGACGTAACGACTGGGCTTCCCAGTTGAAAGGCTCGAATCCTACTTCTTTCTTCTATCCATCGGTAGGTCTTTCGGCAGTAATCAGCGAAATGGTGACATTACCCAAAGCGATTGATTACCTGAAAGTACGCGGATCATTCAGTGCTGTGGGTACCCCCTACCCGCGTTTTCTGGTACAACCGACTTACAGCTATGACCCTACCAAACAGGACTGGAACGCCAAAACCCATTATCCTATCGGCAAACTGAAACCGGAACGTACCGACTCTTGGGAAATAGGTGTGGACGGAACTTTCTTCAAGGATTTCAAAGTCAGTGGTTCATTCTACTATGCCAATACCTATAACCAGACATTCGACCCGAAAATCACCGTATCTTCCGGCTATTCGACTCTTTATGTGCAAACCGGTTATGTACGCAATCTCGGTGTCGAGGGGCTACTCTCTTACGGACATACATGGCGCGACTTCGGATGGAACAGTAATTTCACTTTCTCCTGGAATAAAAACAAAATTGTGGAGTTGGTTAAGGACTATGTGCATCCTGAAACCGGAGAAATCGTCAACAAAGACCGCCTTGAACTAAAAGGACTGGGATATACCAAATTTATCCTGAAAGAAGGAGGCACACTGGGAGACCTGTACACGAATGCCGACTTCATACGTGACGATAAAGGATATATCCAGATAGACAAAAATGGGGATGTCGCCAAAACGGATAATCTACCTGACATCAAATTAGGCAGCGTATTTCCTAAAGCAAACCTGGCATGGAACAACAGCTTTTCTTACAAAGGTATTTATGTGGGATTCCAATTAAGTGCCCGCCTGGGAGGTATTGTTTATTCAGCCACACAGGCTGCTCTCGACCAATATGGCGTATCCGAAGCATCTGCTGCCGCCCGTGACCGTGGCGGAGTACTCGTCAACGGACGTAGCTGGGTGAACGCACAGCAGTATTACGAGATTGTAGCTACCTCAAGCGGGCTGCCGCAATATTATACGTATAGTGCCACAAATCTGCGTTTGCAGGAAGCGCACATCGGATACACCATCCCCCGCAAATGGTTGGGTAATATCTGCGACATCAACGTCTCTGTAGTGGGACGTAACCTGTGGATGATTTATTGCAAAGCACCTTTCGACCCGGAAGCGATTGCTACAACAAACAATTTCTATCAGGGAATCGACTACTTCATGATGCCCAGTACACGCAATTTTGGTTTTAATGTAAAGATTAACTTCTAAAACTATGAATACTCAAATGAAAGAATACAGAAAAGCAACCCTCCGACTGGCATACCTGCTAACGCTGATGCTATGGACGGGAAGTTGTATCGATATGGATATCAATCGTAATCCTTACGAGACAACGCAGGATGAACTGATGCGCGAAAACCATATCATCGGCTCGTCTCTAAAGAGCATGGAAGCATTGGTGGTCCCCACACAAGAGCATCTTTATCAATTTGTGGAAGCGATGTGCGGAGGAGCCTACGGGCGTTATTTTGGAGAGACTCGTGTGGGTTGGACTGAAAAATACTCGACTTATAATCCCAAGTCGGACTGGCTGAAGGCTTCGTTCTCCGATCCTATCTCGGAAATGTATCCTTCCTACCGGGATATTATCAACCGTACCAATACCCCGTCGCACTGGCATTCGCCAAGATTCTGCGAGTCGCTATCATGCACCGGTCTACGGATATGTTCGGGCCGATTCCCTATACCAAAGTATTGGGAGATAAAACGGAAGGTGACGGCCTTAGTGCTCCTTATGACTCTCAAGAGGAGGTTTATGTGGCTATGTTCAAGGAATTGGAAGAAGCAGATGAAGCTCTGAAGGAGAATCTAGGTCTAAGTGCGGAAGGATTTAAGAAACTGGATAATCTTTATTATGGAGATGTGCGGAAATGGTATAAATACCTTCACTCGTTACAGCTTCGCATGGCCATGCGTATCGTTTATGTGAAACCGGAACTGGCCAGGGAAATAGCCGAGAAAGCCGTAGCCGCAGGTGTGATAGAGAACAATGAGGACAACGCGCAACTGCATGTGGAGGAGAATCGTTCGGCTCTCTGTTTCAATGATTGGAAGGATCACCGGATAGCTGCGGAAATCGTTTCCTATATGCAGGGATATAACGATCCGCGTTTGGAAAAATACTTCACCCAGGGAAAGTATCAGGATGATACCGATTACTATGGGCTACGCATTGGTATTCTTCCTTCCAAAGTGACGGACGACGAGTTGATACAAACCTATTCCAACCGTTTGATGACTGCCAATGATACGTATATGTGGATGACTGCCGCCGAGGTCACGTTCCTTCGCGCCGAAGGTGCCCTGCGGGGATGGGCAATGAGCGGAGATGCCCAACAGCTATATGAGAAGGCGATCACCCTTTCCTTTGAGCAATGGGGCGCAAGCGGAGCAAGCGGATACTCCCAGAATAAAGCATTGGTGCCGGGGGCTTACAAAGACCCGAGAGGTACATACAGCGCCCAATCTCCGAGCAGCATCACCATTGCCTGGAACGAGGACAAGGAGAATACCCGTTTCGAAGAAAACCTGGAACGTATCATTACTCAAAAATGGATTGCCATGTTTCCTCTGGGCATTGAAGCCTGGTGCGAACATCGCCGCACAGGGTATCCTAAATTCCTTCCGATAATGGACAACAAGGGAGTGGGAATCACTAACCTGACACTGGGAATACGACGTCTCTCCTATCCTGCTGAAGAATATCAGCTGAATGCGGAAAATATGCTCGGTGCCCTGCGAAAGCTCAATGGAGAAGATAACGGCGCTACCCGCTTATGGTGGGACTGCAATCCGAATGTAAAATAATGTGGAACTTAAACCCAAGATACAATGAAACTGAATTCATTCATAAGTGTCATATTGACCGTAGCCTGCTCACTGATGTTCGTTGCCTGTAGCGACTGGACAGAACCGACACCGGTTGATTACAACCCTATATTTCCCGACGAACAAGACCCCAGCTTGCATGAAAAATACGAGCAAAGTCTGAAAGAATACAAAAACCGGAAGCATACGTTAATGTTAATACGTTTTGCCAACAATCCGGGTACGACATTGGGCGAACAGGATTTCTTGCGTTCCTTGCCCGATAGCGTAGATTTTGTGGTGCTGACCAACGCTGATAATCTGTCCGTTTATGATAAGGAAGACATATCCAAACTCAAACGGACTGGCACCAAATTTCTCTATTACAAGAATTTATCCGAATTCTACGACCAATGCGAAGCAACAGAAAACCTGGAAGAATTCAAAACGAAAATGAATGCGGCATTGAAAAACGGGGAGAGTGATGAATTTGACGGTTATTATGTGCAGTTTGGTCGTGCCGGAAGTATGATGCATGTCGATTTCTTCAATGAGGTAACGACGGCTATCCGGGAAAAACTTGCCGCTATCGGCGGTCCGAAAGCTAATAATGGAAAGTTGGTTTTCTTTGATGGCATCGTCACATTTACAGTGGATTATAGCGGAAGATACGAAGAGCCGTTCATCGATTTGGTAGACTATTTCGTGGATGGGCAAATTGTGTTGCTTGAAAGCTCACTCGAAATAAAACTGAATATGAGCCAACCTGTAGGTTTCTATGGGAAAATGCCCAAAGAGAAAGTGATAACGACAGCCACTCCTCCGACCGATGACGGTAAAACCGGTATCATCAGCCGGGAAGATTTGGATGTTATACAAACCTCGGAAGGGATGGCCTACATCATCAATCATTTCATCACAGGACTGGGTAACAATGGTCCGCTGGCAGGAGTTTCTATCTACAATGCCAATGAAGATTATCTCGCCACCGATGGGGTGACTAACTACCGCCGTATACGTGATGCTATCCAAAAACTGAACCCATCACCGATTAATTAATGAAAGGAGGAACTATGAAACGATATAAAATAATCATCTCTCTGGCTGCAATCATCTGCGGACTGATGATTGCCTGTGACAATACGGATTACAGCAATAAAGCACCATTCGACAACATGGTCTATATCAAGGAAGCCAGTAACAGCAATTCAGAAAGAGTGACTTTCCGAAATACGCTGAATGAACAGAAACGTGCCTTCAGCGCCAAGTTGACTTACCCGGCAGGAAAAGACATCGTAGTGAAGCTGAAAGCGGATCCCGGGCTGATAAACGAATTCAATGCCCGGCACGGGACTGATTATGGAATGCTGGATAGTAAATATTATAGCCTGTCGAACAGCGAACTGATTATCAAAGCCGAAAAGAGTGAATCATTGATTGATACGATCTATTTTAATAACCTGTTAGATCTGGAGATTGATAAAACTTATCTGGTTCCGCTCACCATCTCTGAAACGTCGGGTGGCGTTCATCTATTGAACGGTTCGAAAACATTGTTCTATCTGGTGCGCCGTTCAAGCGCTATCACGGTAGCCGCCAACCTGAAAGACAATTATCTGGAAGTGCCTACTTTCCTCGACGAAGAGAAAAATGCCTGTCTGAAAGAATTAGGTCAGATTACCATGGAAGCACTGGTATATGTAGAGGACTTTACATACAGCGGACCAAGCAATACGGCCGGTGCATCGGATATCAGTACGATCATGGGAGTAGAACAGCATTTCTTAATGCGTATAGGTGATACAAGTTTCCCACGCCAACAGTTGCAGATGCAGGGACCGGACGGAGTCAAATTCCCCGCCGCCGACAGGGCTAAGTCACTGAATGCAATGACATGGTATCATATAGCGCTGGTGTACAACGCCAAGGAACATTTTATTGCCTATTATGTGAACGGACAACTGCAAAGTCAGGATATCTCTTATGGAAAAGGAGCTACTGTGGATATCTGTGGAACGCCGGATTGCGAATTCCAGATAGGACGCTCTTATGAAGATGAGCTACGGCAACTCAACGGTAACATCGCAGAGATACGTATCTGGAACACTTGCCGTACGAAAGAAGAAATCTGGACGAATATGTATAAAGTGGAAGATCCTGAAAACGAAGAAAGCCTGCTTGCTTACTGGAAATTTAATGAAGGTGAGGGAAACATCGTCAAGGACCATTCGAAACACGGATTCGATGCAGTATCTGCCGAACCTCTTGTGTGGCCGACGGGAATCGAAATTCCACAAATCAACAAGTAATCATTCACTTTAAAGATAACCATGGACATGAAAAGAAATATAAACTTCAAAAATGTTCTCTGCATGGCTGCCATTACATTAGTAACCGGCATGCTAGGAGGCTGCGAAGATAATTCCATTGCCACTCCCGTAGGTAAATTACCTAACGAGACGGCTTTAGACAATAACTTTGGCATGCTAAAATGTGATATGACAACCAGTGACCTGGAAATCACCATGACCAATACCAAGACTCCCGATTTTGCATTCTTCTACCAAACGGTGAAGCCGGTGGCACAGGACACCCGAATCACAATGAAAATCGACCTCGACTTAGTAGACAAATACAATGAAGAACACGGTACGGAATACCGGAAAATGTCTACTATCAGCATTGAGGGCATCAGTAACGATGGTGCAATGACTATTAAGGCAGGAGATACAATGTCGGATACTATCATGGTACGCCTGAATCCGCTAGGCACATTGCATGATTATTCTTTGCTCCCTATTACCGTAGAACTACCGGAAGAAAGCGGAATTCGTCCGTCACGGGATAGTAATGAAATCTATTACAAGATTTATTATAAACGCTCTACTTATCCGTGGTTGAGCCCGATGAAAGCTGATATGAAAAAGTACAAGATGGTAGGGTTTATTGATGGCGAAAAAGTCAACGCCTCCATTGCCAAAGAATTTATCATGGTATTATATGATAATGAAACATTCGGTCCCGGACATTATGAGTTATGGGAAACGTCGTGGTATGCCTATTTATATGACATCATTAATGTGAATGCCGCAACACTGGGATATGCGAATGGAAAAGTGACTCTGAACCAATCAGCCAATTTCAAAAAGCAGTTAAGCAATATGTCGTCACTCTCCAGCTATGGTATAAAGCGTTGCGTCACCCTTAAAGCAGAAGGGACCGGCTTGGGATTCTGCAACCTGACAGATGAGCAGATTACAGCCTTTGTAGCGGAAGTCAAGAAGCTCGCCAACTACCGTGTAGATGGCATTAATCTCATGGACGAAGGTGCCGAATATGGGATAAACGGACATCCGGCTGCCAATGCGACCTCGTATCCGAAGCTCATCAAAGCACTACGGGAATCTTTAGGCAAGACCAAACTGATTACAGTTACCATAACGGGTGATCCGGCCGGTTCACTAGCCTCCGAGGCTGCGGGTATCAGAGCAGGTGAATATATTGATTATGCCTGGACATGGATAAATACCAAAATTATGAATCCATGGGAGGATAGCTCGATCGAAAAACCAATAGCAGGACTGGACAAATCTCAATATGGCGGTTTCAGCACCGACGAATATACGTTCGATTATGAAAATGACGAATCGTATCCGGAAACGTTACGAGAAAAGTTATATGACAAAGGTCTTGGCAAACTTTACATAATGCGTAATATCCCTTTCTGGTCGGACGCACTGGAAGCAACACCATATCATGCTAACATAAATGCAGGGGCAGCAGCCTTTTATAGAGTGGAAGGAGGCCATAAATATGAACCGGACATCAACTATTTGCATAATGGTAAATACAAGGATATGAAAGGGGATAAAAACTATTACGAGATGTAGAATTATCAATTAAACAGGGGAGGAAAAACAAATCCTTTCCTTACTAACAGGAGCTTATGCGCCTATTATCAGTAAAATAATATAACCGGAATTTTAACCATCTATTTGGTTAAAGTTCCGGTTTCACTATTTCCACCAAATATCATCAATTAAAATAATACAAAAACACAACACTTATCACCTACAAAACAACACCAAACAATAACAATACACCATTTGCCAATAACTCATCATTTATTTATTATACCAAATCATTACTTTTACTCCGCAAAAACAAACTATATTTCAATAAAGAAAATATGTTTACTTTACCTTAGGAATTACATATGAAAAAGCATATTGTGATACTGATAGCCCCAAAAGATTACAGTATCAAATACAAGATACGCCCACCACCGTCAAAGAATCTCTATTTAGTATTATATATTCAGAAAAAATGATCTATTAATTATTGTCACTTGGAGGAAATAGATATTCCTTAAAGAATGATTCAAGACGTAAGGATTTAAATCTGCATACGGAACTCGCTTTCTTAATATTGACCTTCAAAGAACAAATAATTTTGAGATTAGACTGTTTGAGTTTAGTAATGCCCTAAATCACACTCGTTGTGCATTTTCTCATCCCCCCTCAACTAAAAAGGAACAGAGGTATACAGTCCAAGTGACCTCAACAAAAAATAAATATGAAATACTTAATGATAACGTCACTATTTGTCTCTATTATAGATGCAAATATCTTTCACCAGTCTCACTTCTTCTTACTACTTACAGCCGGAGGAATTTCATTATATTGGCTCTTATCTCATTTTCTTACCCTCCATAAGGAAATCAAAATCTTAAAAGAAGAGCACCAATATTTCATGGATTCTTTTCAAAGCATTCGCAACCCTATCACACTCGTTCATACCCCTCTAAGAGCTGCTTGTGATGATAGTTGCCCCGAAGACATAAAGAAAATGTTATCACTAGTCATTCGTAATATAGACTGTCTTGATGAACACCTAACCAAATTAATGAATCTGCGACATCTGCTTATCTACTCCAAACAGATGGATATTGCCGAATATGAACTGGGAAACTTCATTAATAACAGAGTCCATTCATTGAAAAATTTCGCTACGGACAAGCGGATTAAGTTAGAAATAAAAACAGAGTTTAATTATGCCAGCGTTTGGTTCGATCAAAGTAAAATCTCTCCCATCATTGATAAATTCATAAAAAACGCAATAGAACATTCGAAACCTGAAGATAAAAGGATTATCTTTTCAATTTCTTCTAATTCCGAACACTGGGAACTTAAAACGTTCGATGCCAACAAGGGCAAATTGCTAACATGTTATAGGCGCCAAAAGTATCACTTGATTAAACCTAAACATAAATCAGAGTTCAAATATGCATTTGCCAAAAGTGTACTCTGCAAAAAATTAATGAAACTATGTGATGGGAATATTCTTATCAATCATTCAACCCACACTGTCTCACTAAGATTTCCTACAACAAATTCAGAAAGAAAGGTATCCGGATATAATATCATACACTCCGCAAAAAAGTCGGAAGAAAGAAAGACTGATACTTCATTGGGTAAGATTGCTCATAAAAAAAGTTCAATCAAGCCTACTGTTGTTCTCGCTGACAGTAATGAAGAATTCAAGTCTTATTTGGAAGAATGTTTATCAAAGGATTTTGATGTGAAAAGTTTCGGGAATGGCTCTGAAGCTTTAGAATGTATAAAAGAGAAATATCCTGATTTAGTGATTTGCGACCTTATGCTGCATGGAATGTATGGCTATGAACTGTCATCAAGACTAAAGACATCAGGAGAAACATCCGTTATTCCTATCATCCTTTACGGTTCACGTATAGATATAGGACAACGCAACAAAAGAGAAAGTTCTCTGGCCGACATCTTTTTATATGTGCCTTTCCACATCGAAGATTTAAAGATAGAAATGAATGTACTTATCAAAAACAACCGTTCTCTAAGAAGATCATTCTTGCAGACAGTTTTCGGAAAGCAGTTCTTGGAAAAGGAAGAAGAGAAAGTTTTAGATGATAGTAATTACACATTCATCAATCAAGTAAAAGAATTTATTCTAAAAAATATAGATAAGGAAAATCTGACGATAGATGAAATTGCCTCTGAACTGTATATGAGCAGAACTGCTTTCTTTAATAAATGGAAAGCACTGACGGGAGAAGCACCGAAGTATTTTATTTATCGTATTCGTATGGAAAAAGCACGTGAGTTATTGGAGAGTGGAAAATACTCTGTCCAGGTTATTCCTGAAATGATTGGATTGAAAAATCTTAAGAATTTCCGCCATAAATACAAAGAGTATTTCGGGATAACTCCAAGCAAGTCCATTACGAAAAAGCTATAAAATAAAAAGAATATTTTATAATTGAAGATCCCATGAACAGGGATCTTCATGGCAATACTCATATAAAAAAAATATTCTATTTTTATTTCCTTATGCAGTATTTCACAAGTACCGGCATTTACTTTATGTACGTACACCTTAATTTTGAAATTAATAATCTAATTTAAAACAGTATGAAAATTATAACTGAAATAAAAAAAGCTTGTTGTTTTAATCGTTTTGCTTTCTTAGTAATGTCATTAGGCCTGATAGCCACTTTTACAGCATGTAGTAGTGATAACGATTCTGATATTCCCGTATATTCACTTAAAGATGTGGAAGGTAATTATTCCGGTAATATGCTGACAGAAACTGCTCCATCCGTCAATCCACAAAACTATTCCTTCAAAGAAGAACAGCCGCAAGGAGCCACAGTTACCGCTGAAGTAAAAGACAATCAGATTATGATAAAAAAACTTCCGGTTGACGATCTGATTAAAAGTATTGTCGGTGAAGAAATAGGCGAAATTATCATTGAGACTTTGGGTGATATCAATTACAACATTCCTTATACTGCAGCCTTTAATGATGATAGCAAAGGCTCCATTCTACTTCAATTAAAACCTGAACCTTTGGAAATAAAATACACGATCCCTACCCAAGTACAAACAGAGGGAGAGGAAGCTCCTCAAATTACTGTAAAAGTAACTATAGAAGCGGAAGAAAAGGGTCAATATACATATAAAGATAAAAAACTCACCTTTGTAATCAAAGCCACCCAAGTGGAAGTAGAAGGAGAGCCGCTTGAAAACTTTTCGGTTACCACATTCAGTTTCGACATGGTCAAAAAGTAACTGATCGGATAAACTTTCCCAACGTATTTTCATTATGATGGGAATTACCTCCAAAAAGAGTATGCCTGCACACAGCGCGCATACTCTTTTTTTATACCTTTGTGAAATAACCAACGATATGAAAATGACTACAACTGAAAATATCCGGAAAGAATTACAAACATTAGCAGATTCCAAATATCAGGAATTTCATTCTTCCCTCCTCCCGGGAGCAAACAACATTCTCGGCGTACGCATCCCCCAACTGCGGACAATGGCCAAAGAAATTATTAAGAAAGAAGACTGGCGTACATTTGTCGAATCAACCGATACGATTTATTATGAAGAAACAATGCTTCAGGGAATGATTATCGGACTGGCAAAAATGGAACTTGAAGAACAAATGAAATACGTAACGATGTTCATTCCCCGTATAGATAATTGGGCTGTATGCGACATATTCTGCAGTGAACTGAAAACTTCTGTGAAAAAAGGAAAAGAAAACGTATGGCAATTTATCCAACCCTATCTGAAATCCTCTAAAGAATTTGAAATACGTTTCGGAATTGTGATGCTTTTCCATTATGTAGATGACGCGCATATCGATTCGTTACTGAAATATGCCGACTCATTCAATCATGATGCCTATTATGCACGCATGGCTATGGCATGGATGATATCATTGTGTTTTATCAAATTTCCCCAAAAGACAATGGAGTATCTGAAACATAGCACACTGGATAACTGGACTTACAACAAGGCACTGCAAAAAACAATTGAGTCATTCCGGGTAGATAAGGACACCAAGGACATTCTCCGAGAAATGAAAAGACGATAAATACCAAGCACGGCGAACATCCTGCCATCAGCATTCTGTTCACCGTGCTTCTTATTTCTTACCGTAGATACCGCTTTTATTTTCCACCTAATTTATTTTTTGTTTGCAATCCGGAGAAACACTAATTCCTCCTGACCTTTTTCCTTCTGCTTCTACGTCTTTGTTGTTTCTGACGATTATAACGCTGCCACTTCTTATAAATCATCCAACCACTCATCAATGCAACAACGACGAAAATAAGAATAGTAATACCCACTCCCAAATTATCTCCTTTAATACGCGACCAAATATCAAGAACTTCTTTTGTCTTATCGCCAAAATCACGAATCATGGCACATCGTTCCACCACCTTACGATCCGGATATTGTATTTTATCAATCTGCACGCTGTCTGCACCCGGTCCGAAAAAGTAACTTAAATCGGAATAATAATGAAGAGTGGTGTCTATCTTCTCTTCCAGTATTTCGGGAGTAGCTATGGAACTTACATATCCGCAGAAATCCATATTCCGCAAGGCTATATCCGGACGACACATAAAGTTGATAAAATAACTGGCTGCTTCCGGATTCCTGGCATATTTCGGGATCACCCAACCGTCATACCAAATATTACTTCCTTCTTCGGGAACTTCATAATCCAAATCCACTCCTACCGCATTGGCCTCTTCAATCGCCCAGATTGCATCACCGCTCCAAGTCATATTCAGCCAAGCTTTATTTTTCGTCATCATTTCCTTGCCAAAGTCCGCTTCCCAGCCAGCAATGTTCGGTTTCAAGGCTTTTAAGTATTTTTCAGCCAACTCCATCGCACGTGGAGAATAGTCGTTCATCAACTCTTCCACTGTTACCGTTCCCTCCTTCAGTTCCTTTGCATGCGCATAAATCACGGCTGTTCCATAAGCATCACGATAACTATCCTTCATCAGGATCTTTCCGGCATACTTTTTATTCCAAAGGCAATCCCAGGACAGGGCTACCGAATCGGGCACATAAGCCCGGTTATACAGAATACCTGCCGTCCCCCACATATAACATACAGCATAGCGGCTGGCTTTTTCACCCGGCTGACTCAATTTATTAATCTGCTTACGAATAAATGGAGCCACATTATTCATGTAATTGGGAGAATGTGCGAAATTCGTGTCGATAGGTAGCAACAAATGCTTCTTCAGCATACGCTCGATGATGTATTCCGAAGGACAAACAACATCAAAATCTTCATGCCCCTTTTCAATTTTCGTCAACATGATTTCGTTGATATCGAATGTCTGGTAAACGATACGGATATTCTCACCGGTCTGTTCTTTATAATATGCCTGGAAATCCTCAAGTACACCTTCGCCGATGTAATCCGCCCAGTTGTAGATTTTAAGAACCCGCTCACGAGGTTCACCGGAATTATAACACCCGGTCAAAGCCAATAAGAGCAGGATAGCAGGAATTATTCTTTTCATATTATTTACGTAGTAGCACATTTGATAGTCTATTAATCTTTTTTCTTCGTTTTTCCTGCCCGGTAATTGATTACAACCAATAACGCCAGTACCACGACAAAAATGATAGCCGAAAGCGGGCGAAGTTCCGGGGTCAAACCTCCCTTGCGGGCATCGGCGTAGATATAAGTAGAAAGCGTTTCCAAACCTTGATTACCGATAGTGAATACAGTTACGGCAAAATCATCAATGGATAGTGTCAGTGCAAGCATAAAGCCGCTAATCATTCCCGGACGAATCTCCGGAATTATGACTTTCCACAAGGCCTGCATAGGAGTAGCTCCCAAGTCGAGGGCAGCTTCATAAATATTCGGATTCATCTGCTTCAAACGGGGCAATACACTTAAAACAACGTACGGGGTACAAAAAGTAATATGAGCAAGCACTACGGTTGTGTAGCCTTGTGTGATCCCCAGAGATACAAACAAAAGGAACAAGGATATACCGGTGATAATATCACCATTCAGAATAGGAATGCTGTTCACAAATCCGATCGCTTTGCGTGAACGGGCTTTCAGATTGAATATACCGATAGCAGCGATGCTTCCTAATAACGTAGATGCTGTTGCAGCCAGTAGAGCGATAGTGATCGTATTAATCAATGCATTCATCAAAGAATGATGAGCACCGGTAGTGAATAACGAAGAATAAAGTTTGGTAGAAAATCCCGTCCAGTTACCCAACACTTTCGCCTCTGTAAATGAGTAGATCACAATAATCACGATCGGAGAATAAAGCAAGAGCAGCAATATCCACAAATAAGTCTGTGCAAATATCTTCTTTACCATAGCCCGCCTCCTTCATTTGAGTTTTCCTTATCATCGGTGCTGAACAGGGAAGTAGCAGCTATCAATAGCAACATAATGAGCGAAAGTGCCGCTCCATAGTTCCACATACTGTTATTGATATTTTCCTGAATCGTCGTACCAAAGAGTTTGATGTTATTCATCGTCAGCAACTCGGCAATGGCAAATGTCGATATAGTCGGCATGAACACCATCATGATACCACTCATCACCCCCGGCATGGAAAGCGGAAGGACTGCTTTCAGAAAGACTTGCACAGGATTGGCTCCCAAGTCTTGCGCCGCCTCGATATAGCTATGATCCATCTTCTGCAAAGTATTGTAGATAGGATAAATCATGAAAGGGATAAAGTTGTATACCATACCGAATATCAACGCTCCCTCGCCCAACGGCACACTGAAAAAGTCGAATAAGGCAACAGTAGCAAGGGTACGCACCAGAATATTTACCCACATCGGCAAAATAAACAGTACGACCATCGTCTTGGAACGGTTCAGCTTGCTGTTACTCAATATCCAGGCAGCAGGATAACCCAGTAAAATACAAACAAGGGTGGTAATAATGGCAATACCAATCGAATAGACAAAGGTATTGATTGCTTCGGGATGTTCGAAGAACTTCTGAAAATTGGCGAGTGTCAAATGGCCGCTATCATCGGTAAAGGCATATACGACAATTAAGAACAACGGTATAATCACAAAGATCGCCGAAAAAATAATGTAAGGGAGAGTCCAACTCTTACGTGATGACAAAAAGACTATAAACCTCTTATTCACTTCCTTTCCTGTTAATCGGTTATTTTAACTATACGAATAGCATCTGGAGGGATGGTAATACCTACACGGTCACCGTCATCCCATACATCGTTCGTATCTACAAATACATTCTCGTCCCAATCTGACAATACAGTCAGATGATAATGGTCACCCTTGTAAAGGATGAATTTCACCTCACCCGTCAGCGTTCCGTCTTCTTCATTATCCTGAAGAATCACTTTTTCAAAGTCTACTTCCACTTTGACATTCGTATCGAAAGCAATTCCTTCCACCGGAACACATTCAAAGTTACAGCCCAGGAATTCCACATGAGTAGCATCCAGCAATTTTCCTTCGAATGTATTGCAAACACGCTCTTTCTTCATAATATGAATATCGAAAGGCTTCACCAACAGACCGACTTCAGCCCCTACTTCAAAATGATGGTAATCCTGCACCAAGAATTCATATCCGCCGCACAACACCGTCATTTCATAATGTACTCCTTTAAAAATAGAAGTCTCTACCACTCCTACTAACTGTGCCATTTCCGAAACGGGGAAAATATAAAGATCCTCCGGACGAATGACTACGTCCACCGGAACATTCTCGCCAAATCCTTCATCCACACATTCAAACTCCGTACCGCAAAAACGTACGAGTTTATCATGAATCATGGTACCGTTGAGGATATTGCTTTCTCCGATAAAGTCCGCAACAAAAGCATTGATAGGTTCATTATAAATATCAATCGGCGTACCGATCTGCTGAATCTTTCCTTCACTCATTACGACAATCGTGTCACTTAACGTAAGTGCCTCCTCCTGATCGTGAGTGACGTACACAAACGTGATTCCCAAAGATTTATGCATTTCTTTGAGCTCCATTTGCATATCCTTACGCATTTTCAGATCGAGCGCTGCCAGCGGTTCATCCAACAACAACACTTCCGGCTCATTCACGATGGCGCGGGCAATAGCTACACGTTGTTGCTGACCACCGGAAAGAGAATCCACATCGCGGTATTCATAATCCGTCATGCCTACCATTTTCAAAGCAGCTTTCACCTTCTTCTCAATGGTCTGTTTCGGTGTTTTTTTCAGTTTCAGGCCGAAAGCGATGTTATCATACACATTCAAGTGCGGGAACAAGGCATATTTCTGGAATACCGTATTCACCGGACGCTTATGGGGAGGAGTTTGTGTTATTTCCATCCCCGAAATTCGGATTTCGCCTTCCGAAGCTGTCTGAAAACCAGCAATGAGACGCAACAACGTGGTTTTACCGCAACCGGAAGGACCAAGGATAGTCACAAACTCGCCCTTTTTCACGTTCAGAGTCACATCATCCAATGCTGTTTTATCGCCAAAGTACTTCGATACATGGCTCACCTCAATGATGGATTTATCTTCTTGCATATTCATACTAAAGTTTGGGCTGCAAAGGTACACATTTCTGCGGTTTCCACCTACGTGTTAATCTAATATAACAGTGTTTTTCGATGCCCGACAGAAAAAAAATCTATCTTTGCATAAATATTTATTCACCAATTTTACAAAAGCATGAAAAAGTTTACTTATTTAGTTATTGCAACGGCAGCGTTAAGCATGGTAGCTTGTACTGGCGGAAACAAAGCCGGATACACTATTACAGGTACAGTAGAAGGTGCAAGCGATGGTGACACCGTTTATCTTCAGGAAGCCAATGGTAGAAATCTGACCAAACTAGATACAGCCGTTATCACCAAAGGTACTTTTACCTTTGAAGGCACACAAGATTCTGTGGTTAGCCGTTATGTCACTTGTGAAGTGAACGGAGAACCGTTGATGATCGACTTCTTCCTGGAAAACGGAAAAATCAACGTTGCCCTGACCAAGGATAATGACGCTGTTACCGGTACTCCCAACAACGATGCATACCAGGAAATCAGAGCTCAAATCAATGACATCAGCAAAAAAATGAATGCCATTTATGAGGCAATGGGTAATACATCTTTAAGTGATGAGCAAAAAGAGGCCAAACAAAAAGAAGGTGCTCAGCTGGAAGAACAATATGACAAAGCAATCAAAGAAGGCGTACAAAAGAATATCACCAACCCGGTTGGAGTATTCTTGTTTAAACAAACTTTCTACAATAACTCTACGGACGAAAATGAAGCTTTGTTGCAACAAATTCCTGCGAATTTCCAGAATGACGAAACAATCGTAAGAATCAAAGAGATGACTGACAAGCAGAAAAAGACTGCTGTAGGTACTCAATTTGTTGATTTCGAAATGCAGACTCCGGAAGGAAAGACAGTGAAGTTGTCTGATTATGTAGGCAAAGGAAAAGTGGTATTGGTTGACTTCTGGGCTAGCTGGTGCGGTCCTTGCCGTCGCGAAATGCCTAACCTAGTAGAAACATACGCTAAGTACAAAGGCAAAAACTTCGAAATCGTAGGTGTATCTCTCGATCAGGATGGTGCTGCATGGAAAGAAGCAATCAAGAAGCTAGACATGACTTGGCCGCAAATGTCCGACCTGAAATTCTGGCAAAGTGAAGGTGCACAGCTTTATGCTGTAAACAGCATTCCTCACACTGTATTGATCGATGGTAGCGGTAAGATTATTGCTCGCGGTCTGCACGGAGAAGAACTTCAAGCTAAAATTGCAGAAGCTGTTAAATAACAGATCCAAAGAAAGGCTTTTCCAAAGGCCTTGAAATTTATACAAGACTGTCTCAAATAGAAAATGAGACAGTCTTTTTTATTTGCGAGACTTTACGCCCCACTCTCCAAACAGATAAAAAATTCAGCCCCTGTCATTCTCAAAGAATACAGGGGCTGAATGTATGTATGAAAGTGAGGGAGATATACTCCCCTACTTTTACTCAAGCAATTAGATAAACCAACGTACGTAGCAGAAGTCCTGACGGTGTGGAAGTTCCGGATTCTTCGGGAACATACGGTAAGACACCTTGAAACTACCTGCATTTGACAAGCTGTGTTTAACCTGGAATGTATACAAGTCGCCTTCTTTCTTGACTACACTGAACGGTTCTACAGAATAAACATGTTGTTTTCCGTCTGCAGTTGTGTAAGTAGTAACCAATTCAAGTCCCACTGCATCATTCAAGCCTTTTTCATCGATAACGTAAGTAATAGTATATTCTTTTCCGCTTTCGATATCACCATTCTTCAGCTCTTCTACCTTGTCACAAGATACGATTTCAATAGAATCCCATTTAGCAACCACATCTTCTTTCCAAGCTGCGATTTCTTTTGCTTTTGCATTATCGTTAGCAGCCAAAGTCTGGAAACGTTTTGCCAGTTTGCAATAGAACTTGCTATAGTAATCATCCAACTGACGCTTCATGGTATAATGAGGAGCAATCTGTGCGATAGAATTCTTCACCACTTTGATCCAGCCTTCAGAATATCCCTTCTTATTACGTGCATAATACAACGGAAGGATTTCAGTTTCAAGAATACTGTAAATAGTAGCAGCATCCAGCTGATCCTGATGTTCCTGATTCTGGTAAGTACGTTTTTCAGTCAACGCCCAACCTGCACCTTCACGGTAACCTTCCAGCCACCATCCGTCTAATACGGAGAAATTGACAACACCGTTCATCAAAGCTTTTTCACCAGATGTACCGGATGCTTCCAACGGACGAGTCGGAGTATTCAACCAGATATCAACGCCGGAAACCAGACGACGAGCCAGTTGCATATCGTAATTCTCGAGGAAGATAATCTTACCCAGGAATTCCGGACGACGAGAGATTTCAATGATACGCTTAATCAAGCCCTGGCCTGCTCCATCGTGCGGGTGAGCTTTACCTGTAAACAGGAATTGTACCGGATAATCAGGATTGTTCACGATCTTAGAAAGACGATCCAAGTCGGTGAACAGCAAGTGTGCACGTTTGTAAGTAGCAAAACGACGGCCGAAACCAATCAGCAATGCGTTCGGATTGATCTTATCCATCAGTGAAACGATACGAGAAGGATCTCCCTGGTTCTTCAACCATGTATCGCGGAATGACTTACGGATATAGTCAACCAACTTATTCTTCATAGTCATACGAGTCTTCCAAATCTCTTCATCGGGCACATTGTAGATAGCTTCCCAAATCTTAGGATTAGACTGATCGAACCAGAAGTTTTCGTTGAAATATTTAAAGTATAATTCTTTCCATTCTGTTGCACTCCAAGTTGGGAAGTGAACACCATTCGTTACATATCCTACGTGGCTTTCTTCCGGGAAATAACCTTTCCAGATAGAAGAGAACATTTCTTGAGAAACTTTTCCGTGCAGCCAGCTTACACCGTTCACTTCCTGTGAAGTGTTACAAGCAAAAACAGACATACAGAAACGTTCGCCCTTGTCGCCCGGATTGTTACGTCCTAGATCCATCAAGTCATCCCATGAGATACCCATTCTGGAAGGATAACCACCCATATATTTGCCGAACAAACCTTCGTCAAAATAGTCATGACCTGCAGGCACCGGAGTATGAACAGTATAAAGAGAAGAAGCGCGAACCAACTCAATAGCCTGGTCGAAAGTCAATCCAGTAGCTACATAGTCGCAGATACGCTGAACATTAATCAATGCAGCATGTCCTTCATTACAGTGATAAACATCTTTCTTGATACCCAGAGCTTTCAGAGTCAGGATACCACCGATACCCAACAAGATTTCCTGTTTCAAACGGTTTTCCCAGTCACCACCATAAAGCTGGTGAGTGATAGGACGGTCGAATTCGCTGTTCATTTCATTATCCGTATCAAGCAGATACAAAGAAATACGTCCAACATTCACACGCCATACGTTTGCATGAACAAAATAATCAAGATAAGGAACGTCAACTATCAACGGCTGACCATTGGCATCCATTACGCGTTCAATAGGAAGTTGACCGAAGTTCTGTGCCTCGTAGTTGGCAATCTGCTGTCCATCCATAGACAACGTTTGAGTAAAGTAGCCGTAACGATACAAGAAACCTACCGCACACAAATCAACATTGCTGTCGGAAGCCTCTTTCAGATAGTCACCAGCCAATACGCCCAGACCACCGGAATATATTTTCAGGACGCTGCTCAAGCCATATTCCATGCTGAAATAAGCTATAGATGGGCGTTGCTCATCCGGCTTCACATCCATGTAATCTCTGAATTTCGTATAAACTTCATTCATTCTTCTTAGAATCACCTTGTCTTTTGCCAGCGCTTCCAGCTTCTCATAGCTCATACGTTCCAACAACAGTACTGGATTCTGTCCACATTCTTTCCAAAGTTCCGGATCTAGATCTCTAAACAGTTCAGTCGCTTCAAAATTCCATGCCCACCAAATGTTGCGTGCGATTTCAGACAACTTCTCCAACTCTTCCGGTATACGTGATTTCACAGTAACCTCTTTCCAGTTGGGAGTATTCACATTACTAACTTTGATTTTCATAATGTTTTCGTTTACTTATTGATAAATAATTTCTTTCTTAACTCAACTGACGTATCCTTGCCTTACGCAAAGCGATATCATAAGCTTCATAATAATATTGTATAAAGTGCTTCCATAAAGCCTGCTCTGCAACTTCAGCAGCACGCTTACGGATTTCCTTCACCTCTTTATCAGTCTTATCCGCAAACAACGTAATCGTATCTTTGATACCATCCGCCACTTCCGAATAATTATAGTCCGAACGATGCAGCACTTCCACTCCATCATTAATGCCATGCTGGTTCTTCAGGCTGTTTACCCAAAGTCCGAATCCTGCCAGATCCGTAGTGATTGTCGGCACATGGAAAGCTACACTTTCCAGCGGAGTATATCCCCACGGTTCGTAATAAGAAGCATAGACACTCAAATCCTGCCCCAGCAATATATCATAATATTCTTTATTCATGATACCATCACGACCATCCAGATAACAAGGAACAAAAATCACCTTTACCTTATCTTCCGGACGATTGCCTATTCCCAGATATTTCAACATGTCCAACACCTGGTCATGAGTCATATTATGCAGCCAATGAGTGATAAACGGTACTTCGAGGGGAGTGTCGAACTTATCTTTGCTCTTCAAACGTGCCTGCAAATCCTCGCGAGGCTCTCCCACCCAACCGGGTACATTGATGAATGCCAACACATTCTTATGCAGTTTCTTATCCCTGTTCAAGCGGTTTAATGATTCCAAAAAAACATCAATACCTTTATTCTTAAACTCATATCGCCCACTGGTTCCGACAATTAACGTATCATCACCCAGATTTGTTCCCAATAATTTATTGGCAACACTAAGCATCAAGGTACGTGCGCGCTTACGCTTGCCGGTAAACGTGCTTCCTTTCGGCACAAAATCATCTTCAAAACCGTTCATCAGAACAACATCTGCCGGTTTATCCAGTAATTCCTTGCATTCATTATTGGTTATTTCACTCACCGTAGTAAAACAGTCTACATAATGTGCAGTCTGTTTCTCAATCGAGTGTTTCGATTGCATGTTCAGTTCCTGCGCCATCTGGTCGCCATTATAAGCAAACAGATAGTCATACAACGGCTTATTATTGCCGGCAATGGAACGACCGATAGACGTAGCATGGGTCGTAAAAATAGTAGCAACCTCCGGCACAGCTTCCTGTACATAAAGTGCTCCCATTCCAGTCATCCATTCATGTGCCTGATATACCACCTTATCCGTTTCCGTCAGGTTGTAGCGATAGAAACTCTCCACCACTCTTCCTGCGGCATAGGAAAACATAGAAGCCTCGTCGTAATCGCCATAGGCGTGCAACGAATCTACTTGATAACGATTCCACATTTCTGTGTATATATCGTCTTTCTTTTCAAAAAAAGGTTGGAAATCAACAAGAATGACTATGGGTTCACCGGGGATATTCCATCGTCCCACACGGACAGAAAGTTCGTCTTTCTCAAGCGCATGCTCTTTCCAGGCAGCACATAGGTTATCCGACTCGATGAATAGAGGGTTCTCCTTTCCTTGCCACACATCAGGACCTATGAAGAAAATTCTGTCGCGGAATTTTTCCTGTAATGTATTTGCCCGTGTCGACAAGACGGTATATATCCCTCCCACTTTATTACATACTTCCCAGCTGGACTCGAAGATATAATCGGGGGTTAATAAATCTTTTACCATATAATATATTAAAACTCTTTTTAGTATGCGAGTGCAAAAGTACACATTATTCTTTGAAAAATAATACTTTATACAAAAAATATGAGTTAAGAAGAGGAAAGAAACGTTGTCTAACAATGAAAAAAGAATATCTCCTTGCACATGCAAAGCAGCATGTACAAGGGGATTGAAAGTCCTTTATAGGAAATATTCTTGCTAAAAATTATGCAACGAGTGCGCTACCAATCAAGAAGGTTGCAGCCAAAGCAACGATTGCATAGAGTTCGGGGAATACGGCAAGAATCAACGTATTGCTAAATACATTGTGTCCCTGTCCGATTGCTGCGATACCGTTTGCACAAACTTGTCCCTGACGGATAGCGGAGAATAAAGCAACCAATCCCAGAGCAATACCTGCACCAAGCACTGCTGATGCCTGGATAGGTGTAATTTCAGGAGTCAAAATACCGAAGATTGTCTGAAACATGAAATAACCTGCAAAACCATAAAGACCCTGTGTACCCGGAAGAGCTGTCAATACCAGGAAGTTACCGAATGCACTATCATTCTTCTTCAATGCTCCGATAGCAGCATTACCTGCAATAGTTACTCCGTAAGCACTACCGATGCCCGACAAACCAACCATAATCGCGATGCCAATGTAGGCGATAAACAAATTCATTTCCATAATCTTATTCTATTTTTTATTGTTTAATTCTTAAAATATTAATTCTCAATTTCTAATTCTTAATCTTCAAATTTTCAATTTCTGAACGGTTTGTACTCTTTACCGCCTCCTTCATATCCGGAGTTCTTGAAGAACTCAACGAACGTCAGACGCATCGGGTGAACCATTGCACCCAGCACATTCATAAAGATATTGATGGCATGACCGATAACGAAAATCAGTACCATAACAATCGGGCCTGCTATTACATTATCCGGACTCATACCTACTGCCAGGCTGTTGAATACTCCCGCCAAAATACCTCCGGAAAGTCCGAGGGCAAACAGACGAACGTAAGACAATACATCGCCAAGCAAACCGGTGACCATATTATATGAATCCCATAATCCCAGTCCGATATTCAGGAAAACATTCTTTCCCGGACTGTTATAAAGGAAGATCATAGCAGCCGAAACACCCAGAATAACCAAATGCACTGTACTTCCCATCGGCATTACCTCCGGCAACAAAGCCGAAACTGCCATGGAAACCAGCAGGATGATCCATCCGATAGTTGCCACTGCATATTTGAAACCAAACTGAATAGTCTGATTCACCGCCTTCAACACCATACCGAATAGTATCTGAATAGCTCCCAATATCAACGATAATTGGAACATATCATTGTTATCCATCAAGACGGCATGTTTCAGACGTTGAACAATCGGCCAGTTCAAATCGTAGATATTCGCTCCGAAGAACGTACCTGTCAGCAAACCGCAGAAGAATGTTGAAGCAGCCAATACCTGTATCAATGAAATGATCGACTTCATCGATGGAGTCACTTTCTTCGCCATCAACCGATAGGCCGTAGCTCCCAGGAACAGGAACACCCCATATCCGGAATCTCCCAGACAAAGTCCGAAAAAGACCATAAAGAACGGGGCAAAGAACGGAGTCAAGTCCAATTCATTATACTTCGGAAGCATATACAACTTACAGATCGGTTCGAACCAGGCAAAGAATCCCTTATTATTCAATCGAATAGGAACATTATCGCCCGGCATCGGATCGGTAATCTCATAATATACATGTGCGTCATTCAAGTAAGCCTCTATTTCCACTTGACTGAATGCAGGTGCCCATCCTTCAATTAACATCAGTTTGTCACCGGCAGTCTGTTCGGAACTTAACACCACCTTAGAGAACTCAATCTGGCTTTGCAACTCTTTCAGAGCAGCCTTCAAGGAAGGAATTTCTGTTTCGGAAAACGTAACCAGCTTCTTTTCATTCTCTTCAACGGCCTGTTCGGTCGTATTGTAAAGCGTTTCAAGGTGTGCCAAAGAGTATGCAGGTAATTTCGCCTGTTCTACATCCAAATCCACTTCCTGCCCGCCTTTCGTCAGAGTCACGAAGAATACTTTAGAAGAGATACGGTTCACAATCATTGCATTGTATTCCGTTTCCCACTCTTCCTTGTAATTTCCTTCCGAACAGCTATAAAAACCGATTACATAACCGGCATTTTTCAGCTTCTGAACATTATCCGGTTCAAAGTTACCCCAGGCTTCCAGCGCTTCTTTCTCTTTGGCATAGCTTTGCAACTGCTGCGACAGCTTTCCATGCTCTGTTTGCAGGGCATCCACTTCGTCCAGCACTTGCATACCACGGGCAGCCGTTCCACCTTCCGTAGCAATTACAGCATTCTTTTCATGCTTCTGATTCTGAAGCAACTTCAAGGTAGCCGCCAAGCGATTGGAAAGACGAATATTCTCCTGCAACTCCGTGTTATCAGCAGCCCCCTGTTGTTTCTCCACAATATGGACTACCCCAAGTTCACGCAGACTGTTCAGGAATTCTTCATACTCTTTGTGATAAACCAGGAATGTGAGTTTCTTCATTTTTGTAATCATGCCTCTACCTCCTTCCTTTTTTCTTGATGGGACTTCATGATCTTTTGCGAAGATTTCGACAAGTTTTCTTCATCTTCCATGAATCGTTTGATCTTTCGCAATGCATCCTGATAACCCGGTATCTGCACCTTCTCAAAAAGGTTCACCTTTTGAGTGGTCTTTTTCCTTGCATGTTCTAACAAGTTCAGCTTGGCGAGCATAAATTCACGTTCAATTGCCGTATGAGCCAGCTCTTCCAATAGATGGATACCGTCGGCATACCATTTGGGAGCATTAAACATACTGTACGGACGTATCTCGAATTCTACATTCTCGAGCAACGGTACGCGCACACCCGCAATCTTTTTCACGCCAAGATGAACATCATTCACCTTTATTAATGAAGCGTCAAACTCATTCCAAAGGGCGAACATGGCTTCATAGGCTTGAATTTGTTGTTCGAGCCTATCCTCCAGATCGGCAGCTTCCGTTTTACAGCGTTTCACTTCCATGCGGAGGGCGCTTTCCTTATTCTTAATGATAGGAAGCGTACGCACCCGCACTTTCAGTTGCTTTTCGAGCTGCTGAAGAGAGGTTTTGTTATATTGAAACTTTATAGCCATCTCGTTGATTTACTAATTTAACAATTTACGACCAGACGATTGAAATTACTTCTTATAAACATATATAATCCGTCCACTATCATCCTAATAGCAAATCGTCTAATTGTCTAATTATTTTGTTTCGGCCAGTATTGATCCACCAAGTCTTTCTTGATATTCACTTCTTCCGGACGGAAATATTTACCGAACAAGCCCCAGGCAACGTCCAGCATTTCAGTAGTATCAAGATTGACATCAATAGCCAACAACTGATTGGAATAGTCCTTCGCAAAAGCCAACGTACGTTCGTCGTAGTTGGTCAGGTCGAAACCATTTTCCATCTTCGTCTTAGCGTTAGCGGCATCGGCATACAGACGTACAGCGGCATTCATCACTTGCGGATGGTCCTTACGTGTCTTCTTACCGGTTACCAGCTGTTTCAAACGAGACAATGAACGGAACGGGTCAACAATTACCTTACCGATATCACTATCACGACGCAGGAACAACTGACCTTCAGTGATGTAACCCGTATTATCAGGTACAGCATGCGTAATATCTCCACCAGACAAAGTAGTCACCGCAATAATAGTGATTGAACCACCGGAAGGGAACTGCACCGCCTTTTCGTAAATCTTTGCCAAATCCGAATAAAGCGATCCCGGCATAGAGTCTTTCGAAGGAATCTGGTCCATACGGTTAGATACGATTGCCAACGCATCCGCATAGCTCGTCATATCCGTCAATAGCACCAGCACTTTCTCATTATTATTTACTGCAAAATACTCTGCAGCAGTCAATGCCATGTCCGGAATCAACAAACGTTCTACCGGAGGATTTTCGGTCGTATTCATGAAACTCACGATACGGTCCAGCGCACCTGCATTAGAGAACACATTCTTAAAGTACAGGTAGTCGTCATTTGTCATACCCATACCTCCAAGGATAATCTTATCCGTTTCAGCACGTAAGGCTACGTTTGCCATTACCTGATTAAAAGGCTGGTCGGGGTCGGCAAAGAACGGAATCTTCTGACCCGATACCAGTGTATTGTTCAAGTCGATACCGGCAATACCCGTTGCAATCAGTTCCGACGGCTGTTTACGTCGAACCGGGTTCACAGACGGACCGCCAATTTCCACTTCCTGTCCTTCAATGTCCGGACCTCCATCAATCGGATCACCGAAAGCGTTGAAGAAACGTCCGGCCAGCTGCTCACTCACTTTCAATGTAGGCGATTTGCCGAGGAATACTACTTCGGCATTGGTCGGAATACCCTCCGTACCTTCAAATACCTGCAAAGTGACATCGTCACCGGCAATCTTAACCACCTGTGCCAGTTTACCGTCCACAGTGGCAAGCTCGTCATACCCTACTCCTGTCGCTTTCAGCGAACAAGTAGCCTTGGTAATCTGAGTAATCTTGGTATATATCTTTTGAAAAGCTTTTGTTGCCATCTTTGATAATTAAAATTATAAATTAAAGATTATGAATTGACACTTCTTTCGGCAATCAATTCCTTCAGTTGTTTCTGGAATCCTTCATACTGTTCCGATTTGAACTTCGAGTAGTTCATCTGCTTACAGACATTAATCATCTTCTTGAAGTAATCCATTACTTCGTTGAAGTTATCAAAGTCAAATTCCGTATGACAGATGTCGATTATCATGTTCAGAATATCTTCCTGACGTTCCATCGGAGTTACCGCATCAATTTCATCAAAAGCATCCTGTTGCAGAATAACAAAGTCAATCAATTCTGATTTCCAGAAAATCACATGATATTCTACCGGTACACCATCATCACCGAGGATATTGATCTGTTCGGCAATTTCCTTACCGCGCTGTAAACGGGTTTTCAGTTCGTTTACCTTTCCAATCCATTCATCGTTGATATGACCTTTGATATACTCCTCAAATTCCGGGTATTCGATATATTTTGAATAAGAATCAATCGGATTCACTGCCGGATAACGTTTCTTATCCGCACGATCCTGTTCCAAAGCATAAAAACAACGGGCTACTTTCTTCGTATTTTCAGTCACCGGCTCCTTCAAGTTACCACCCGCAGGAGATACCGTACCGATAAACGTAATAGAACCCGTTTCGTCATTACTTAGTTTTACATATCCCGCACGACCGTAGAAGTTGGAGATAATAGCCGAAATATCCATCGGGAAAGCATCCGGCCCAGGCAATTCTTCCATACGGTTGGACATCTCACGCAAAGCCTGTGCCCAACGGGAAGTAGAATCTGCCATCAACAAGACTTTCAATCCCATGGAACGGTAATATTCCGCCAGTGTCATTGCTGTATATACAGATGCTTCACGGGCAGCTACCGGCATGTTGGAAGTATTCGCAATGATGATAGTACGTTCCATCAACTTACGTCCCGTATGCGGGTCTACCAGTTCGGGGAACTCGGTAAAGATTTCCACCACCTCATTGGCACGTTCACCACAAGCCGCAATGATAACGATATCCGCTTCCGCCTGTTTAGAGATAGCGTGCTGAAGCACTGTTTTACCAGTACCGAACGGACCGGGGATAAATCCCGTACCACCTTCCACAATCGGATTCAGCGTATCAATCACACGTACACCAGTCTCCAATAATTTGAAAGGACGCGGTTTCTCCTTATAATTCGTCATCGCACGTTTCACGGGCCATCTCTGAATCATAGTCACAGGAATATCATTTCCTTCTTCGTCTGTCAGGATGGCAATTGTATCTTCTATCTTATAATCACCTTCCGGCATGATTGTTTTTACGGTAGCCGTTCCTTTCATAGTGAACGGGGCCATAATTTTCAGCGGCTGGAAGTTTTCATCCACCTGTCCCAACCATGCAGAAGCCTGCACTTTGTCACCTACATTCGCTAAGGGTACGAAGTGCCATACACGTTCTTTATCCAACGGATATGTATATTGTCCTCTTTTCAGGAAAACTCCATCCATCTTGTCGAGGTCATTTTGCAGACCATCATAGTTTTTCGATAGCATACCCGGGCCTAATGTCACCTCAAGCATGTGTCCTGTAAATTCGGCTTCGGCGCCCACTTTCAGTCCACGTGTGCTTTCAAACACCTGGACATATACATGTGAACCTACAACCTTAATCACCTCCGCCATCAACTTATCACCACCGGTCGAGATATAACAAATCTCATTCTGAGCTACCGGTCCGTCAACGACGAGGGTCACCATGTTGGCAATAACGCCACTAACAGTTCCTTTTGTTGCCATATATTTTTTTTATTTTATTATCTGAATTCTGCAGGAATCTGCACTTCGTTCTTCAGCGATTCGATAATGCTTCTGAACAACTGATTACCTCTTTCCTTATCCAGTGAAATCCACCGTTCAATCATTTCCAGCTTCAGCAGGAAAGCGAAAATACGTTCGATAGTGAAATAGTCGAAGAAAATAGCATCCTCCATCCAATTCCACCGCAAAGCATCCAACTTCTTCTCACGCTCCACCAGTTCTGTAATCTCACTGATTTTCACTAACGATTCAAACACATCCACCTCACCGGACAATCCGAAATCGCGGGCACTCGATGTACGCAATGCTTCGCATACTTCCGTATTTCCCACAACGTTGGAAGCAATATCCCATTTGAATTTACGGCTAGTAAATGCAACAAGAATATTATTGATGTTCAGGTTGAATTCAAACCAGGCAGAAACGAACTTATTCCCACAGTTCATCGCATACTCATAATATAGAGCAGCCAGATGATCCTCGTGTAAAACCGTACTTTCAGCCGGAGTATTCAGATAATCAGTAATAAAAGTGGATAGATAGACCGGAAATTCTTTAGGACTGATTTCTCCGCCTTCTCTCAGAATAGAAATATATTCAGAGAGTTCATCAGCAGAGTAGTTTCCCCGTTTGTCGATTTCCGCTTCTTTATCTTTGAGAAGTTTCAGCACATTTGCATTATCAAACTTCAGATAAAACAAGTCAATCAACTTCTGGTCTGAAGCAGACAATCCATCGTAGATTTCAGTTTTAAAATCGGCTACTGTATAGCTCAGTTTGCTGTCTTCCAGCGAAAGTTCCGGCAAACCTGCTACCAAGTAATAGTACTTACTACTCATAGTCGCTTCTTTTAAAATAGCATTTCTACTAATTGAGGACGCAAGAACGCTTTGAAGTAATTCATGAATTCTTCTTCTCCGAAGTTCACCTTATACGAACCGTCCGCCGGAGAAACAGTGAACAGAGTTTTGATACCATTTACTTGCTGAATGGTCACCCCCTTGTCTAATAAAGCTTTTGCATGAGCTGCAAAATACTTTTTCAGTGATTCCGCATCGGCTGTTGAGATGACGATAGGTTCATCTATGCTCCATTTGGATGCCAATGCTACGATAAACGCATTCAGGTAATCTTTATCCTGAGCGAAATCTTTCACGGAAGCGGTTATCAACTTATCAGTTACCATTGTAGCGATTTCTGATTTGAGCGCATTCACAGCCTGACCGGCGAATAGTTTTAACTCTGATTTAGTATTTTCTACTAACTCATCAGCAGATTTACGAGAGGAGTTTACAATTGATTCTGCCTCTTTTCGGGCATCCTCAATGATTTTCTTAGCTTCTTCCTGAGCATTCGCGATAAGTCTCTGCGCTTCCTCGTTTCCTTTTTCCACGCCTTCACGATAAATCTTATCGGTCAACTCTTGAATTTTGTTTTCCATATTAACAGGAGTATTTAGTATTATTACTATATTAACTATGTGTCCTTTGTCAGATTCTCGCCAAATTTACAAAAATCAATTTGATAAAAAAGAGAAAGAAGAAAAGAAAAAGATTTGTTTGCAAAAAAATCACAGTCCTACACCTATTTTATTCCGCTTTTTCCCCTTTTTTATTACTAAATGACAGATTTACCGAATCTTTCAAGCCGGTAAACAAATATAAGGAATCTAAAAGACATTTGGAAATATGTATATACTTAAAACGACAAACAGGATACTAATACAAGATTAAATAACAAAAGCTATCGGTATTTCACCAAATTCATAGAAAACTAAAACTTCGGGGAGATCTATTCGACAATGACTTACCGGAAGACTGAAGATTGATAATTTTCGCAAAGTACCAAATGACAGAAGCCCCTTGACTCAAAATGAAT
>NZ_QTMW01000120.1:0-1302 GCF_003604005.1 Bacteroides sp. OF03-11BH
ACATTAGTGATTATGAATCAAAAAAAGGAAATATTAGAAAAATTGGCTTTCATAAGACGCCATAAAGAATTTGCATCTTTTGGAGTAAAGGAACAAGAGGTATCTTATAATCCTTGTCTATCTGAAGAAGATATTAAGGAGTTTGAGCATAAACATTGTATAACTCTTCCTGATGATTACAGAACTTTTATTTCTGAAATAGGAAATGGAGGTTTTGGACCGGGATATGGATTATTGCCTCTTGATAAAGCTATTGTTGATTTCAAATTAAGAGACAAACCTAATATTTCCTTGAATGAAAAATTCCCATATCAAGATAGTTGGAATGAAGAATGGATAACCTCCTTTAATTGGAACGAGGGATACCCGGAAACGGAAATTGTTAATGCGTATATTAGTACCGCACATATTGCAGGCTGTCTGCAAATAAGTCATTTCGGACATGGATGTACATTTCTATTGGTGGTGAATGGAAATGAAAAAGGACATATTTGGTTTGATGGACGAGCTGATTATAGTGGACTTGTACCGAAATTAAAAGATGGGCAAAGAATATCATTTATAGAATGGTATGTAACCTTTCTTGATATGGAAATTGAGAACATAAATGAATCACTAACAAACAGCACTACCGCTTAAAGCAGAACGCTGACAAACATTATCAACAGTGCAAATAGTGAAATATGAAATTTAAAATAAAGGTTAGATCGGGACTTTATTGTCAGAATCAATATCAAAAACATATGAATTTTGATTATTCAAGTGGTTATCCGGAAATGAGTTGCTTTGATTATAATGCTATTGAAACTTATTTTCAAGATTTGACAGGACAAATTAAAGTGGATGATTCAATAACTAATTGGACTTTATCTATTGAAATTTCTCTTGGCGGAGCAATTGGAGAAAAGGAAATTTGTATTTGGAAACGAGGTATCACTTATTTGAAAGATAAGGAAAAGATCATAGGCATCAATATATCTTTACCAATAAAAGAAGAAATAAGTTGGGGTATTGATAAAAAACACCGTTTCAATGAATATGCTAAAAGAAAATCAGACAAGGGCGTGACAATAATCCCCGTTGATTATGCTCAATTTAATGATATGACAGATTATGTGGAAAGTAGTATTAAACTATCCTTAAAGCAAGTTTTCACTGACGGGATTACTTTGAAAGGGCATACAATAAAGTTATAATCATTATAGAATTTAGTTGATAACAATCAGCAAACTTCCGAAAATCGGTTAGCCGCCAAACATTAGCAACTTTACAAACTAAAAAGAATATGAGTGACCAAATAAT
>NZ_QTMW01000121.1:0-1171 GCF_003604005.1 Bacteroides sp. OF03-11BH
TATCATCCACATACTTACCACTCAAAACCCTACCTAATTTTGCATCGTTCGAGAACAGAAAAAAACAGCCTGTGCGCAGGGCTATTGTCAAACAAGTAATCATACGGACGATGAACAACCTCAAAGAACTGTTAGTGAAACCCGTCTGGCAGATGACAGGCGAAGAGTTCCTTTTTCTAAGCAGACACGCTTCGGTACAGGCAGAGGCGCAACCGCAGCCGACCACCGACACGGAAAGAAAGTACGTGTACGGCATACTCGGCATAGCCAAGCTTTTCGGGTGCAGCCTGCCCACAGCCAACCGCATCAAGAAAAGCGGAAAGATAGACAAAGCCATTACCCAGATTGGACGCAAGATTATCGTGGATGCGGAACTGGCGCTGGAACTGGCTGGCAAGAAAACCGGAGGACGCAGATAAAGGAGGTGATTATGGACTATATAAAAGAAATATCACCCGAACAAGCCGTTATCCTCTGGCAGGAATCCCGGCTAAGTCTGTCAAGATGCTACGAAAAAGCCCCCGAAATTCTGAAAGTACACGGCTCTGTCATCGGGACGCTGGGCAATTTCAGCGCATCCATCGGCAAAGCCAAGAGCAAGAAAACCTTCAATGTATCGGCTATCGTAGCCGCTGCATTGAAGAACGGTACCGTGTTACGATATGCGGCTGAACTGCCCGAGGAAAAGCGGAAAGTGCTTTATATAGATACGGAGCAAAGCCCCTACCACTGCCTGAAAGTGATGAAGCGGATCCTGCGGATGGCAGGATTGCCCGATGACAGGGACAGCGGTTATCTGGAGTTTCTCGCTTTGAGAAAATACACCCCGGAACAGCGCATCAGCATTGTAGAACAGGCTATCTACCACTCACCGGATATTGGGCTGGTCATCATAGACGGCATCCGGGATATGGTGTACGACATCAACAGCCCCGGTGAATCCACCCGCATCATATCCAAGCTGATGCAGTGGACGGACGACAGGCAGATTCATATCCATACGATACTGCATCAGAACAAGGGGGATGAGAACGCAAGAGGGCACATTGGTACGGAACTGAACAACAAGGCGGAAACAGTCCTGCTGGTGGAAAAGGACAAGGGGAACAGCGACATCAGCCATGTTTCCGCCATGCACATCCGGGCGATGGATTTCGAGCCTTTTGCATTC
>NZ_QTMW01000122.1:0-386 GCF_003604005.1 Bacteroides sp. OF03-11BH
TTTTTTTACTTGTACTACTTGTATTGTTTATCAATATTTCAAAGAACTTGTTACTTTCGTTTTAAAAGCGGGTGCAAAGGTAAGGGCTTTATTTTTAACTACCAAACTTTTTCGGAAGTTTTTTTTAGTTTTTCTTTTTACTCGATTTCTCTGGCTCTCTATGCGAAAGGGAAAGAATGTATGAAAGAATAACTCTTGCCAATTTCCTTTGCGAATCGGACTGCAAAGATAAGAACTTTATTTATTATAATCCAAACTTTTTCGGAAGTTTTTTGTTCTTTTCTTTAAGTGGGATTCCACTTTTTCACTAAGTCAATTTGTCAAGGCTTTCTTCTCTTGGAAAGCGGGTGCAAAAGTACGCCCTTTTGGTATACACTCCAAATATA
>NZ_QTMW01000122.1:396-1165 GCF_003604005.1 Bacteroides sp. OF03-11BH
ACGCCCTTTTGGTATACACTCCAAATATATCAAACTATTTTTTCTAAGTATTTTTGAATACATTTGCTAAAGTGCTGATGCATAACGATGTTGTAGAACATATTTTTATGTATAGGGAAATTGTGTGCGGAAACGACGAGAGGGCTACACATTATTATATCACACGCGGGCGCGTAGGTGCGCCGGGAATCAGTTTGCGTTAGGGAGCAATTAAAGAATCAGTTCATTAAAATAAGAGGAAAGAAAGATAGATATAAGAGATAGTGGTTTTATAGTGGATTCCATTCCTTAGTTTGATTCATTAATATGATACTTGTATGAGAATGATACGTAGAATCTTCACTTTACTGAAAAGGATTTTTCTTTTTCATTTCTCATGTTCTCATAATATACACAATAATCAGCTGTGAATCAAACAGATAACACCATGAGAAATAAAATACAAAAGGGCATTTCTCATAGCTTTTCCGTGATTTAGTCCGTAAAATCGAGCATTTCTCATAGGGTTTAAACTATTTCTCATCTTATTCTCATACTCCGTCTATACATTTTACTCATTTCTCATACAGTATAATTGTAGTTTTTCCGGACTTTTGCCGGATTTACGATTACTCCTTTCCTTCTTCGGTTTTATTAAGCAACTTCTTGCTATTTACTACTTTCCTGTATGTTATTCACCTTATACCTTTATGTTTTTCCCTAATCATTGTTATTTCTTCCTACCACAGGGCAGACGCATTAAAAATTATTTTCCTGTAAAAGTTGTGAC
>NZ_QTMW01000123.1:0-1028 GCF_003604005.1 Bacteroides sp. OF03-11BH
ACCCGTTGGCGGAATTAATTTAAGTTGATAAATATGAGTAAAAAGTTGTACATGTCGCTGATTTTTAGTAACTTAGTGGTGATTAAAACATTAAGTTCAAACCATCGTATGTACAACCTTTATGCAAAATTCGTCAAAATACTTGAGATATGCAAGCAATTCTCTGAAAATCTCGTCAATGATTCGGGTAATGTTCCACGTCGTGGTCCTGTTCCCAAGTTTTCGGATTTGGAAGTGGTGGCGCTATCCCTGACGGCAGAGACCGAGAGCATTGATAGTGAGAAGTGGTTGTTCGACTATAAATTGCAAGAATACAAGGACAGCATTCCCAATCTCATATCAAGGAGACAGTTCAATGACCGCAGGAAGAAAACGTCAGGCCTGTGTGAGGAACTGCGCAAGCGGATTGCCATGGAAATGGATGGCGGAGAGGAACAATTCTTTGTTGACTCCAAGCCGATAGAGGTCTGTAGGGTTGCAAGAGGAAAACGTTGCAAGATGGGGCGTGCCGGCAATTTCTCGCAAGCTCCCGACTTCGGCTTCTGTGCTTCGCAGAACACGTATTATTTTGGTTATAAGTTACACGCTCTCTGTGGGTTAAGTGGAGTTATCCATTCCTATGATCTGTCAAAGGCAAGTGTGGCTGACCTCCATTATATGAAGGATGTAAAACATACTTATCACGACTGTAGCATCTATGGTGACAAAGGGTATATTGGAGCTGACGTACAGCTTGACTTGTTCGAAACCGCACACATAAGACTGGAGTGTCCGTATCGGCTCAACCAAAAGGATTGGAAACCGACATTCATTCCGTTTGCAAAGGCAAGAAAGAGGATTGAGACAATATTCTCACAACTTACAGACCAGTTCTTGGTCATCAGGAACTACGCGAAAATAACGAATGGTTTGTTTGCCAGAATCATTGGCAAAATTAGTGCACTTACCATTCTGCAATACGTAAA
Source organism: Bacteroides sp. OF03-11BH (assembly GCF_003604005.1). NCBI lineage: Bacteria > Pseudomonadati > Bacteroidota > Bacteroidia > Bacteroidales > Bacteroidaceae > Bacteroides > Bacteroides sp. OF03-11BH. The sequence goes on from NZ_QTMW01000123.1 coordinate 966, forward strand.
CTTCATTAACGACAAGCCCATTGGCAGAATTAAGTATGCACTAAATTAATTCCGCCAACAGGT
>NZ_QTMW01000124.1:0-962 GCF_003604005.1 Bacteroides sp. OF03-11BH
GTGTACAACTACTATTCGGACTTTGCCGAGAAGGGGTACTACAACCGCATCATCGCCGGGAACATCAATCAGGTGTTGAAGGTGGACAGCGTGGTGTGCGATTTCAACGGCTATCCCTACCGTGCCGTGACCTACGCCACGCAGAAGATCATCCGGCAGAGCAACGTCACCGAGCGCAGCCTCGTGACTACGTGCCGCCTCTTGAACTCGTCCCGTTCGGACGACAATCCCAACGGTTTCACCATCGAGGGATTCACCATCATCGAGAACAAGGATTTACAAACCATCAAAAGGTAACGGACATGAAGAAAATCAGGAAATCATTTTGGCGTGCGTACTGGAAACTCCACGACAAAAAGAAAATGCTGGTGGCAAGGCTCAAAGGCTATCTGGACGGTTTGCCCCCGAAGACACGCAGGCGCATCGTGCTGGCGATGCTCGCCGCCTTTGCGGTGCTTGCCCTCTACACCTTCGGCAAAGCCGTCTATGAAATCGGCAGGAATGACGGCAGCCGGATGGTAACAGACCATGCCGGACAGGTGGAACTGTCCATAAAGCCGGACAACAATCATAATGTAATACCTTATTTATATGGAACAGACGAAGAATGAACCTAAAAACGAGAACAAGGCGGCTCCCGACAACGGGAAACCGAAGAAGGAGCGCAAGCCGCTGACCGAAGCCCAAAGGCTGAAACGTCAGAAAATGATAGTGCTGCCCGCTATAGTGCTGGTATTCATCGGTGCTATGTGGCTGATATTCGCCCCGTCTTCCGACAAGGAGCAGCAACCGGGAACGGGTGGTTACAACATCGAAATGCCCGACGCTGACAAGGCGAACCGCCAGATCATCGGCGACAAGGCGAAAGCCTACGAACAGGGAGCAATGGAGGAACGGCAGGAGAACCGCAGCCGCGCCATGCAGGAACTGGGCGATATGTTCGACCGCGAGGTGGCGGAAAC
>NZ_QTMW01000125.1:0-569 GCF_003604005.1 Bacteroides sp. OF03-11BH
CCTGAGCCAGGATCAAACTCTTCATTGTAAAAGTATTTTTTATCATCCCTTAGGATGACTTTTTGCTCTGTTCAGGACGCCGTAATTTTATTGACCTTATTCAAATACCTATTAGTCTTAACTGTATCGCTACTGAATAAGACAAGTATTGACGGTTCTATTTTTTTACTTGTACTACTTGTATTGTTTATCAATATTTCAAAGAACTTGTTGCTTTCGTTTTAAAAGCGGGTGCAAAGGTAAGGGCTTTATTTTTAACTACCAAACTTTTTCGGAAGTTTTTTTTAGTTTTTCTTTTTACGCTGGTTTCTCTGGCTCTCTATGCGAAAGGGGAAAGAAGGTATGAAAGAATAACTCTTGCCAATTTTCTTTGCGAATCGGACTGCAAAGATAAGAACTTTATTTATTATAATCCAAACTTTTTCGGAAGTTTTTTGTTCTTTTCTTTAAGTGGGATTCCACTTTTTCACTAAGTCAATTTGTCAAGGCTTTCTTCTCTTGGAAAGCGGGTGCAAAAGTACGCCCTTTTGATATATACTCCAAATATATCAAACTATTTTTTCTAATTA
>NZ_QTMW01000125.1:579-934 GCF_003604005.1 Bacteroides sp. OF03-11BH
ATATATACTCCAAATATATCAAACTATTTTTTCTAATTATTTTTGAATACATTTGCTAAAGTGCTGACGCATAACGATGTTGGAGAACATATTTTTTATGTATAGGAAAATTGTGCGCGGAAACGACGAGAGGGATACACATTATTATATCACACGCGGGCGAGTGAAGGCGTGAAAAGAGAATGAAAAGAAAAAGACGAAAAAGAAAACTACAAGAAAATAGATATTAGAAAAAAGCAAGAGGATTTAGAATCAACCGTCAGAATACTTTTTCTAAGCGGTCTAACGGTTGACTATTCCATAGGTATCAGGGCAGACGCATTATATTTTTTACTATATTCTCGTTTGTAATTTC
>NZ_QTMW01000126.1:0-929 GCF_003604005.1 Bacteroides sp. OF03-11BH
GACATGAGAAATACATCCAAAATGACAACACTGGAAAACAAGTTCCCCCTGCTGGCGGTGGAGCATGGCTGCATCATCTCCAAAGACGCCGACATCACGGTGGCTTTTGAGGTGGAACTGCCGGAGCTTTACACCGTGACGGGCGCAGAGTACGAGGCGATACACGGCTGCTGGTGCAAGGCTATCAAGGTGCTGCCGTACTTCTGCGTCGTGCATAAGCAGGATTGGTTCATCAAGGAGAAATATATGCCGGAGTTACAGAAGGACGACATGAGTTTCTTGAGCCGTTCCTTTGAACGCCACTTCAACGAGCGTCCGTACCTGAAACACTCCTGCTATCTCTACTTGACCAAGACGACGAAAGAACGTAACCGTATGCAGAGCAACTTCAGTACGCTGTGCCGGGGACATATCATCCCGAAGGAGCTGGACAAGGAAACCGCCGGGAAGTTCATGGAGGCCGCCGAACAGTTCGAGCGCATCATGAACGACAGCGGCTTTGTGAGGCTGCGCCGCCTCTCCACCGACGAGATTGTCGGGACGGAGAAGTCCGCCGGGCTGATAGAGCGTTACTTCTCGCTCATGCCCGAAGGCGACACGACCTTGCAGGACATCGACCTCTCGGCAAAAGAAATGCGTATCGGTGACAACCGCCTGTGCCTGCACACCCTCTCCGACGCGGAGGATATGCCAGGAAAGGTGGCTACCGACATCCGCTACGAGAAACTCTCCACCGACCGCTCGGACTGTCGCCTCTCCTTCGCCTCCCCCGTGGGGCTGCTGCTTTCCTGCAACCACATCTATAACCAGTATGTGATTATCGACAACAGCGAGGAAAATTTGCAGAAGTTCGAGAAGTCCGCAAGGAATATGCAGTCGCTATCCCGATACAGCCGGAGCAACAGCATCAACCGCGAGTGGATAGACCA
>NZ_QTMW01000127.1:0-352 GCF_003604005.1 Bacteroides sp. OF03-11BH
TGCAGATGATTTTCTTGTGGGAATTATCGGAAGCAAGCAGGATGCGCAACAGATAAAAGAAGATATTAAAAACTTCCTTGCTGACAGACTGGCATTGGAGCTGTCCGATGAAAAGACACTTGTCACTCACACGGAAAGACCGGCCAAGTTTCTCGGATATGAAATCACTGTAAGAAAGTCCAATGACCAAAGACGGGATAAACGGGGTAGATTGAGAAGAACCTATGGTAAAAGGGTCTGCTTGAATGTCAGTACGGAAACAGTCCGTAAAAAACTTTTCGATTGGGGAGTCTTGGAACTGACAAACCGTAACGGAAAGGAAATATGGAAACCGAAATGTAAATCGGGACTG
>NZ_QTMW01000127.1:362-871 GCF_003604005.1 Bacteroides sp. OF03-11BH
AAACCGAAATGTAAATCGGGACTGATATTCAATGACGACCTTGAAATCCTTGATAGTTATAATCGGGAAATCGTGGGGTTCTATAATTACTACTCCATAGCCAACAACTGCGCCCATGCCTTGAATAATTTCAAGTACATCATGGAATACAGCATGTACAAAACGTTTGCAGGCAAATATAAGTGCCGAACACGTAAGGTAAACAAGAAATATCGTAAGAACGGTAGGTTTATCGTAACGCACATGACTAAAACTGGTGTAAAGGAAAGATACTTTTACGACGGTGGCTTCAAACGAAAGAAGCCCACCTATAAATCGGAATGTGACATTATGCCACGAACAATTTATACTGCGGGGCGGACAAGCCTTGTTGAAAGGCTGAAAGCCCGTGAGTGTGAATTATGTGGAGCGACAGACGACCTTGTTATGCACCATGTAAGGAAACTAAAGAACTTGCAGGGAAAGGAAAGCTGGGAACGACACATGATTGCCCGTAAACGCAAGACGAT
>NZ_QTMW01000128.1:0-833 GCF_003604005.1 Bacteroides sp. OF03-11BH
AAAAATCATCTTGACAACCACCCGACTTTGAACTACGAAGGATGAAATTTTTCAAGGACAACTTCCAGCATTTCCAAAAAACAGTTTACCCATTGACTTGGAGACAAACAAACAATTTGAGCATTAAGGTTTAAACCGAATTTTTCCGAAATTGACCTGACCTGACTTTTCCTGAAAATCGACTTTAAAGCTGTTTTTACAGATAAATCAGGTTTCTCTAACAGACAGGAAATAAATGCTAAGTATTTGGCTTTAAACTTAAAATCAAAAAATAACTGTTTTCTTTTAATGTTTAACAGGGCTGATTTGACAGTTGGCGGTGGAAAGAAACTTTCAGGACCTACCTCATAGACAAGTTTCAAATCAAAAAAAGTATGATAGAAAACGGTATATGGATTGTAAAGCTTCCTCGAAAATAACTTTTGTGTAGGTTCTAACTGAAGGACAATGGAACCTCCCAGAAAATTTCCAAGACTCTCAAACATCAGGATTTTGAAAATATCGGAAGTAATGCCATAAGGAATATTTGACACCACTTTGAAAGGAAATTTCGGAACTGCAAAATTCCTAAAATCACAACCGACAACTTGAACATTTCGGGCATCAGAAAATAATTTTCGTAAATGTTCAACCAAAGCTGTGTCGTTTTCAATAGCAACAACATTGTTGGCGATTTTTAATAAATGAACAGTAAGAAACCCCTTGCCTGCCCCAATATCTAAAACCGTATCCTGATTACTTATATTTGCTTGTCTTATTGCATCTTTTATTAGCACTTTATCAATAGTAAAGTGCTGACCCGTAAAACGAACGGGCAATTTCTTTTTTGTCAT
>NZ_QTMW01000129.1:0-796 GCF_003604005.1 Bacteroides sp. OF03-11BH
TGTTATACATAGTTTCGGAAGTCGAACTCCTCGATGTTGTCGGGAATCACGAACACCTTTTCCTTTTGTTGTGTCACGGTCATGTTCACCGTGTCCACGAAAACTGCCATCGCCTTTGCAATCCTCTCGCTCATTGCTTCATCGGTCAGGCGTTCCGTTATTCTTGTGAAAAGCTCTGTCCCGTCCAGTTCCGTCATGACCTTTCCGGCGTGTCGCATTTCCTCATCGGATGGTGATTCCTTCCGTATGGTGTGTACTGCCATGTCAATATCCTCGAAGCTACTTCCCGAAGCCTGCTTTTTGTCTGGTTCTTCATCCTCCGGTTCATCTTCTCCGTACTCCAGTTCCGAGGGCGGGATGCTCGTGAAGGTTTCATCGAGTTTGTCCTCCGGTACTTGTGTCGGGCGTGAGACGGTTTCCGTGTTTCCGTCGTCAAAAGTAGCCTCTTCCTCCGACAGCTCAATGCCTTTTTCCGAAGTGGCGGCTTCTTGCGTCGGTATGGCAGCGGTTGTCCGGGTCGATGCCATCTTGAAACGGCTCTTGCCAATGATGTCCGAGGTGTCTGCGTGAGGTATTTCCTTATCCTTTCCTTGCTCTGCCACCGTACTGTCCAATGACCGCCACAGCCCGGCAATATGTCTGAAGAAACGGATGAGCTTCGTGTCCATGATGCGGTCATAGAACAGCAGAAACAGAAACCACACGTTGCAAGCAACCGATACGATTAAAAACGCCTTTGTCATAATCTTACTTTTTGGGCGTTTTCAATCTGTTCCATGTACTGCTGCCCGTATTG
>NZ_QTMW01000013.1:0-158171 GCF_003604005.1 Bacteroides sp. OF03-11BH
ATATAGTAAGGAAATTACAAACGAGAATATAGTAAAAAATATAATGCTTCTGCCCTGTCACCTTATAAAGTGACATTAGTCATTCTATAAGGTGACTATTGTCCCATTGTAATGGGACAACTACCCGAGTGCATAAAAGATAATAAATTCCTGCACTGAAAATCTTAAATCTATGCACTGAAAAACTTTAAATAATAGAGACATTACCTGCATAGAAATAGTGTATCTTACCTAATTTCATATTATATGCCTCACAATAACAAGGTAAAGTGCATTGTAGAAAATAGTTATGTGAAAAACTACATAGTTTATTAAAAAACACTATATTTGTACACAACTCTAAATGTTCTACTTATAAAATACGACTATCAATAAATTATTCAGATGAACCGCTTTATTAACTACTACAAGAAGATATTCTCACAAGAGTACATGGATCGCACCATTTCGGGAGGTATCAAGTCACAGCTCACCTTGCTACTCGTTACCATTGCTACGGTGCTGACTATCTTTTTTATTATCGCGATGCTCTTTTCCATCCAACTGCATGGACACGAGGAATGGGGAGAAAGACTTTGGGTGGTGTACAATAACTTTGTCGATCCCGGTAACCAAATAGAAGAGACTGCCTGGCCTAACAGGATATTAGTGGGACTTATCAGCATTTCGGGATCCGTTTTACTGGGCGGTGTGCTCATCTCTACCATCTCTAATATTATAGAGCGGCGTGTGGGGGTGGTATACACAGGGCGAATGACCTACCGTAATATAAAAAATCATTATGTGCTAATAGGATTCAATGAATTGTCTATCAATATGATACGCGAACTGTATGACGAATGTCCTTCAGCACGCATCTTGCTGATGAGCGGTATAGAGGCGGCGACAGTGCGCCATCGTATACAGTCGGCCCTACCCATCGAGATAGAGAGACAAGTGCTTGTTTACTTTGGCAACATTGAGTCGATTGAGGAACTCCAGCGGTTGAACATAGAGAGTGCTATTGAAGTGTATGTGTTGGGTGATGAAGAACGTTACGGGCGCGATGCTAAAAATATCGCTATTGTGCATTTGGTGAGTGCTCTGCGTGGTAAATGTTCTGATGGCAAGATGATGCCTGTGTATGTACAGTTCGACAGCATCCCTTCATATTCCAACATACAGAAAATGAATCTGCCGCCCGAAGTCTTTTGTATAGAAGGCAAGCCTAATATTTTCTTTCGCCCCTTTAATCTCCACGAAAACTTGGCCCGGCAGCTATGGAGCCTTTATGCAGCCGATTGTGAAAGGCGTTATGATTCGCTGGATTATCGTCCCATAAGCATAACGCAACAACCTGATGGAAGTTGGAGCGCTACCAGTCAAGACTATGTGCATTTGGTTATTGTGGGATTCAACCGAGTGGGACGCTCGTTGCTACTCGAAGCACTACGTATCTGCCATTATGCCAATTATGATGACCGCCTGCCTGCAGATGAACGTATACGTACCCGCATCACTTTAGTAGATCGCGAGATGGAGGCACAGGAAGACTACTTCAAAGCTCAATTTCCCTATATAGAGAATCAAATAGATGATATTGAGGTGGAATATTGCCATGACGACATTTGTAGTACCGCTATGCGTACCCGCCTGCAGCAGTGGGCACAAAATAAGCATTGTATGCTTACAGTGGCTATTTGTGTGCATGATCCCGATTTGAGCCTTTCATTAGGACTAAACTTGCCGCATGAAGTTTATCAATATCAGTGTCGTGTGCTTATCCGTCAGGAATTTAATAATGATTTGTCGTCAATGGTGGACGATGAGAAGGGACGTTATCGCTATGTCAAAGTGTTTGGCATGGTAGACAGGGGAATAAAGAAAAACATCTTACAAGACAAACTGGCTTTGTATGTGAACTACTTATACGATTGTTGTTATGCTGATGAAAGCCTCAAACAAAAAGAGGTATTGAAGAAAATGTATGAATCCTATGGCAACCACTCTGCCGACTTTATTTTGATGAACCACCAGGCGCAATATCTATGGAATAAATTAAGCGAGCCGCTGCGCTGGGCTAACCGCTATCAACTAGATGCCTATAGTGTATTTTGTCGCACACTGGGCTATGGCATCAGACGGAGTAACTGCTCACCGACACACATATCCAAATCTATGTTCAATGAAGAACTGCCAGCCCAAGTTTTGTATCTGTTAGTGCGCATGGAGAAGTACCGATGGAATGCCGAGCGTACGGTGGCCGGCTGGAAACGTGCTAAGGTGAAGGATAAGGTGTTTTTGCTACATCCTCTTATTATGCCTTTCAGCGAACTACTACAAAGGCATCCCGAGGAGGTAGAGAAGGATGCTGATGTTATTTATAATTTGCCCTACATATTGGCATTGGGAGGATATGAACTTTATAGATTGGCCGATCAATAGATCCATATAACATTCGTATATAACGGCACAACATTTAGATACATGAAAAACGTGAAAGTCTTTATTGCTTCGTCGGCAGAACTTGATGAAGATAAATTGCAGATGGACCTCTACTTTTCGCAGAAGAATAAGGGATATAGGAAACGTGCCATCTGCTTCGAACAGCGTACCTGGCGTGATTTTCCCAGCTACCTTTCTGAGGAGCATCTGCAGAATAGATACGATGATTACATTCGCCAATGTGATATTGTGATTTTTCTTTTCCATACTCGTTTGGGGCAATATACGCTACGCGAACTGCAAGTCGCTTTTGAACAAGTGAAAGCGAGTGGTGGTAAACGTCCAAAAATTTACATTTATGCTAAACGCGACGAGCATGGCGCGGCACTACTGGAGAAACTAAAACAATACAGTGAGCAAGAATATGGACACTTCTGTGATACTTATGCCGACTACAATGAGCTGTTTCATCACTTTGACTATCAGTTAACGCAACTGGAAAATGAAGGTTTCATACGTCCCAATCCTGTAGACTTACCGCGTACTAGACGTTTTGTACTGCTTTGTTTGCTGCCTGTGGTGATAGTGGCTTTCTTCTTGCTGGCCTATCAGTTATGGCAACCTGTGACGTTTAGGGTCGAACTGAAGGAGAATATATCTACCACACTGCCCTTTCGGGGAGCTACGCTCACACTGAAGTATGCCGATGTAGTGGAAACCCGTGAACTGGCTACGTTGCAAGAGGTGGTGGAATTTGAAGGCATCAACCGCAAGTATGCTTGGCTCGACGACTTCACGCTAAGTTTCAAAGCTAAGGGGTATATGCCTGTAGATACTACACTAAGTTACACCAATACTTGTTTTCTAAGCATCTGTCGTAATAATGATGCTGGTGTGCTACAAGGTGTTGTGACCGACGAAGAACGACAACCCGTGGCTGATGCTCGTGTACAAGTGCTGGGCTATTCTGCACAAACTGGGGCCGATGGCTCCTTCTTGATAGAGGTACCATTATCGCAGCAAGCCACTAGCTATCGTCTCACAGTGATGAAAGCAGGTTTCGAAATCTGGGATTATAATGGGGTAGCTCCGTCGCCTACCGAGCAGATGCGCATAGCCTTGCGCAAAAAATAGTATAACCTTCAAACAACAGTGTACTCATGAAAAAACTCCTACTTACAGTTGCGCTATGTGCAGCTACTTTTTGGGTTATACGTGCACAGAGCCAACGCGGCACTGTAATGATACAAAATTCTGGTAAAAAAGCCTTGCCGTAAGTAAATATAGTGATAGAGGGGGCTACACCCACTACCAGTGATGCGCGGGGCTGTTTTGAGGTACAACTACCCAATCATATAGAGGGACAGCGGCTACTTATACAACAGATAGCCTATCGTGACTGGGTGGTGGTTAATCAATATATGGTGAACCAATGGGTATATGCACCTACCAAAAACTATCGGGTAGATATGTGTGCTAAAGAGGAGTATACGGCTAGAGTTGAGCAATTCTACCAGATAGGTAAAACCAATGCGAAGGCTAAGTATACCAGTGCCATGGCTCAACTCAAACAACTCAAAGAGGAAGGTAAAGTGAATAGCGACCGCTATATGCAACGCCGGAAAGAGATACAAGCGGCTCTGAACACTGCACAAGAGATGTTAGACTGTTATGTACCTTTGCTGGTAGCTATCAATACAGACTATTTGGAACCTATAGAAAAACAGGCACAACAACTAGTGACGCAGGGAAAGCTGGATGAGGCTATCGGACTATACGAAGGATTACAATTGGAAAAAAGATTGGCTCATGACCTTGGCTTAAAGAAACAGTGGGATGAAGATATCGAAAGTATGATACCCACTGTTGAACGCTATGCACAAACATTGGTGTTACAAGGTGGTGAGGAGAGTTACCGGAAGGCAGGAGATTTATTCAAGAAGATAGCTGACAGTAGTCCCACACACATGGACCGTAATGCCGATTACGCAAACTTTGCTTATCATCAACGGAATTTTACAGATGCAGAGACTTACTACAAGAAAGCCATAGAGCACAGCAAAACACCTTATGATTTGGCTGATTGGTATACGAAACTAGGCCTTATCTATGATGATATGAACCGTTTGGATGAGAGTATCGGCTACTTTGACAAAGCACAACAATTGCTCGAAAAGTTACCGCGGAACATACTGGCTACAGCCGAACTTACTGTAAACCTTGATATCAACTTATCGACTGTACTCTTTAAAATGGTACGTAAGGGTACTCCCGAAACAAAATTGAAAGGTTGCCGAATAGCGCTCAATTCGCTCAAAGAGGCTGTGAAGATACTATTAGCTTTAGGTCCCACACAGGCACCAGACTACGAATCTAAGCTTATGGTCTGTTATCAAAACATGACTACTATCTATGGGGTGATGGGCGACAAGAAAGGGCTGGAACAAGCCCAGGCGGACATTGCTAAACTTAATATGACTGATGCTAAAGCTGATACGCAGGTAGAGTATTGGGTGGCGAAAGGAAACAATGCCAATTATAAAAAGAAATATGACGAGATGTTAGCTGCCTATCTGAAAGCTGATGAGATCATAGAGAAATTGTATCGTAACAATCCTTCTCAATATAAAATAGAGCGTATTACTATCTATCAGTTGTTAGCTGCTGCCTATTATGAGCTGGATCGCTATGTCGAAGCGGTGGATGCTGATGAAGAAGGCTTGGCTATTTTCAACACTCTCCCCGACGAGGAGCAGAGTACACAACGCGAACTTTATTATAACCTCTATTACAATCTCTATCAATGCTACTATTACACCCAACAGCATAATGAGGCATACGATGCTATCGAAAAGATTCATCCTTTCCTGAAGACCGAGGCGTCAGAATATGCTATAAATATATGGTTCACAGCGCTCAACGCCGCCTACAATTTGGGGCGTTATGAAATCTTGAAATATAGTGAAGAGATTATTGAGACCCTGAAAGCATGTCAGGACAACAAGGCTGTTTATTCGCAGGTCAATGCTTGTTATGCCTTTTTAGGAGCACTTTTTTTCAATACTGGGCATGTAGATACAGCTCTTTATTTTTATGATCTTAGTGATAAGTGTGCTACCCAGCACGGACATGTCCGTATGTTGGCTTATAATAAACTCAATCGTCTGTCGCTTAATCTCACAGGTCATCGGGCACAGGAAGTCGTAGCAGATGCTCCTGCCATAGAAACTGAATTGAAGAAAAGGGAGGGAGATAACGACAGTTTTGCACAGCTAAAGTATATTCAAATGATGGCCTATATGATGCTGGGGCAGTGGAACGAAGCTAATCGTATCTCTCAACTCATGAATCAGATGCCACCTCAAGATGCTGCTGTCGGACGTGCCCGTGCGCTATTGGCCCAGGCTGTGCTATGTATACACACTAAACAGGAGGCAAAGCCCTATTTTGATCGTTTCATGACCGAGGCAGAGGATGCGCGCCGCTCCAGTCTCTTCATGTACCACGAACTGATGGCAGACTACTATTTTGTATGCCTCTACTATGCTATGCAGAATAAACAATACAAACAGGCTTCAGAGATTACTGCCAAATTAGCTGATGTTATGAATAATTTGACCGAGGAATCTCCTATTCGAGGCGTTTATATGCAAATACAGTTCCTGAACAAATGCGGAGATTTGGCTTACTTCACTCACCACTATCAGAAGGCTCTCGATATATATGAAAGTACTATCTCTTTATTTTATGAATATCATGCAAACTCAAAAGTGCAATGTTATACCTATATGTATGACTGGGTGTCGACATTACTGCTAGATAATGATTTTTATAAAGCAGAGCAAACCATGCGACAGATGGGAACAGCCCGTCAGGGGATCATTCAGCAGGCCTTCATACTAGCACTTCATGTTTTACATACCGATGTCCAAGCGGGTAAAGAACTGGTGGCTCATCTCAAAACTCGTAAGTTGTATAAAAGTGAAGAGTTTTATGCTCCGGTTTTATTGCTTTACAGTAAACAGATGAAGGATCGCATAGGTCAAGACTATCAACCTACACTAAATCTACTCATTCAGTTGTTGTCATGAGAAAATATTTGTTGTCATCAGTTTTTTGTGGGCTATGTGTTCTTGGTATTCAGGCTCAAGTTACACTCAAAGGAGTGGCTGTGAAAATGAACTCTGATTTTACTCCTGTAGCAGGAGTAGAGGTTGTTGTACAAGGTGGTGTGCCTACTCTCACTGATGGCGCGGGTACTTTTATACTGAAACTACCTCACATGGAATCGGGCGACCTTCTTTTTGATATCCGTATCAGCAAACAGGGTATGGAGATCGTTAATCTCAAAGAGGTAGAGCAATGGGTGGCAAGTGGAGATATACTCTATAAAGTAGTACTCTGTCCGAAAGGGTATATTGAGCAGAGCAGGCGCAAATTCTACAACATAGGCAAGAGTTACTATCAGCGGGAGTATGAACGCAAATTGCAGGAACTCCGTGTGACACGTGAGTTGCAGCAGGCAGATATTGCTACTTTTGAACAAGAGATGTCACAACTCAGTCAGGAGTATGATAAGCGTATGAAGTTGCTGGATTACTATGCCGATAAGTTTGCACGTATCAACAAGGACGAGCTGTCGGCCATGGAGCGACAAGCTATGGCATTGGTAGAGAAGGGAGACATTGATGGTGCTATACACATCTATGAAGCATCGGGTATTGTGGAACAATTTAGTAACAAAATGGCGCAACGTGATTCATTGCAACAGTCATTGCAAACTACCCGTAGGCTCATTAAACAGCAGTTGGAGTGGTATGAAAAAGAGGGAGGCAGTGTATCTCAAGAAAAAGCGATTCAGCTTAAGCAGGCGTTACAACAACTAGAGGAAAAGTACAAACTAATGAATAGAAAATGAAGTAAGCACTATACAAAGATTGTGTACTTTTAATCTGGCAGTGACACTACCAGCCGTAATCCATAATCAATATCCCATCGTTGCGGGTTAACTCCGTAGCGGCTGGTGACTTTACAATATTTCTCGAAGGTATAATAACTACCTCCACGCAACACTTTATGCGTATCTTTTTCGCTTATAACCGGAGCGATGTTTCCGGTAAAAGGAACCTTTCTGTCATACCAGTCCATACACCATTCATATACGTTTCCACTCATGTCATAAAGTCCCAGTTCGTTGGGCTTCTTCGTTCCTGTTTCTTTGGATACGTAAGTATTGTAATATTTTTCTCTAAACCAGGCGGCAACCTGTTCTGCATTATTGCTGCCGGCATAGATGAAATTCTTGGTTTTTAGTCCCCCACGTGCTGCATATTCCCATTCTGCTTCGAAGGGGAGACGGAAGGGTAGACCGCTTAATTGAGAAAGTTTTTGGGTAAATCGTTGAGCGTTGAACCAATTGACTTGGTCTACCGGATAGTTACGTCTGTGTTGGTTAGAAGGATTTTCTCCCATAATGACATACCATTCATCCTGACTAACTTCATATCGGTTGATGAAAAAAGAGGCTACATCCACGGGATAGTTGTTGTTGTCTCCGAGATTGGCTGTACCACCTTCCACATAAACCATATTCCATAGTATATAGCGTATAACCTCTTTTTGTTCTTTATTTATTGTTGGCGACCAGTGCAAGGCTTTTTCCAATTTGGAGGGGAGAGTGTCAATAATACTTGCTTCTCTTCGACATTTATCGTAGTATCGTTGCCACACTTGTTGTTCTTGCGCTCTGCTTGATAATGCGATTCCTTGTAATAGAAAGCAAATGATTATAGTTTGTTTGGTGTACTCTTTTATCATGATAATTGTATGTTTATTTATTGGACGAACTAAAGTAGTAATGACTGCAATAGTAACACTTAAATTTATTTAATATTTTTCGCTAAGAAGTGATCTCTGTGATGGTAACCCTCATACGTTGAAAACCCAAAATTTCTTCCTGCATTGAATAAATGCCTTTTTTTCATTAAAATCCTCTTTCTTTTAGGCAATAATCGTGGCGCGTTTGTTATTTATAAATAAGAAGATCAATTATTTAAATAGAATGAACATGAAGAAAAAATTAGCAGGAGTTGCATTGGTGTTGGCTGTCGTCTCTTTGATGAGTATACAGCCTGTAGAAGCATGTACGCGTGCAGTGTATATAGGCCCTGACCAGATGGTGGTAACAGGACGTACAATGGACTGGAAGGAAGATATCATGACGAATATCTATGTATTTCCGCGTGGCATCCAACGTATGGGACATAACAAAGAGAAAACTGTGAACTGGACTTCCAAATATGGAAGTGTGATTGCTACAGGATATGATATAGGTACTTGTGACGGAATGAACGAGAAAGGATTAGTGGCTAGCCTGCTTTTCTTGCCGGAATCCATTTACTCTCTTCCCGGCGATACCCGTCCGGCAATGGGCATCAGCATTTGGACACAGTATGTGCTTGATAACTTTGCCACGGTACGCGAAGCGGTGGATGAATTGAAAAAGGAGACTTTCCGCATTGATGCTCCCCGTATGCCGAATGGAGGACCGGAGTCTACCTTACATCTGGCCATAACCGATGAAACAGGCAATACGGCTGTATTGGAATATCTGGATGGGAAATTAAGTATTCACGAAGGAAAAGAATACCGGGTGATGACAAATTCTCCTCGATATGAACAGCAGTTGGCCATTAATGATTACTGGAAAGAAATCGGTGGCTTACAGATGTTACCCGGAACCAATCGGGCAAGCGACCGTTTTGTACGGGCTTCATTCTACATTCATGCCATTCCCCAAATTGCGGATGCAAAGATTGCAGTTCCCAGCGTGTTGAGTGTGATGCGTAATGTTTCCGTGCCATTTGGTATTAATACACCGGAGAAGCCTTATATATCTTCTACCCGTTGGCGTTCCGTATCCGATCAGAAGAATAAGGTATATTATTTCGAATCTACCCTGACTCCGAATTTGTTTTGGCTGGATTTGAAGAAAATTGATTTTAGTCCGAAAGCCGGCATTAAGAAACTGTCTCTGACAAAGGGCGAAATTTATGCAGGTGATGCAGTGAAGGATTTAAAAGACAGCCAATCATTTACCTTCCTTTTCGAGACTCCGGTCATGTAATTTGTCAGTGTGATAGATATATAAAAGAGTGGTGGACAAATGCTTGTAATCAAGCTTGTCCACCACTTTTTTATATGTATCGTTTATAACTTGATTGTTATTTATCCGCTTTATCGTCTGGCATATTCCTGATGAAACTCTATGACTGCCTCTATCCCTTTCCGGAAGATATCCAATGAGCAGTTCTCGTTCGGAGAATGGATCGCATTCGATTCGAGTCCAAATCCCATCAATACGGTTTTGATTCCCAATACCTGTTCGAAAGTAGAGATGATGGGAATACTTCCGCCACGGCGTACCGCCAACGGCTTTTTCCCGAAAGCGATCTCGAAACCTTTCTCTGCTGCCTGATAGGCAGGAAGTGAAATCGGGCACACATATCCTTGTCCCCCGTGCATGGGAGTCACTTTCACTTGTACTGTATCAGGAGTGATACTAAGAATATAATCTGCGAACATTTGCGAAATCTTATGGTGATCCTGATGCGGTACTAACCGGCAAGATACTTTAGCATAAGCCTTTGAAGGCAGTACGGTTTTAGAACCTTCTCCTGTATATCCGCCCCAAATACCACATACGTCAAAAGACGGACGGCAACTGTTACGTTCCAATGTGCTATATCCTTTTTCTCCGAAAAGCTCTTTTACACCGATTGCTTCTTTGTATTTCTTTTCGTCAAAAGGAATATAGGCTATCATTTCCCGTTCGGTTTGCGGCACTTCTTCCACATCATCGTAGAATCCGGGAACAGTGATACGTCCGTCGGCATCCGTTACTTTGCTAATAATCTGGCAAAGCGCGTTGATCGGATTGGCTACCGCACCCCCGAAATGTCCGGAATGCAAGTCACGATTCGGTCCCGTCACTTCTATTTCCCAATAAGCCAGCCCGCGCAGACCAGTAGTCAATGAGGGCAGTTCAGCTCCTAGCATACTCGTATCCGACACCAGAATAACGTCTGCTTTCAGCAATTCTTTATGTTCTTCGCAGAAAGCTTCCAGACTGGGTGAACCTATTTCTTCTTCACCCTCGAAGATGAACTTCACATTATTCTTCAGTAATCCGTTTTTGACGAGATATTCAAATGCTTTCACCTGAATGAACGATTGTCCTTTGTCATCATCCGCTCCACGTGCCCAGATATGTCCGTCACGTATTTCCGGTTCAAACGGTTCGCTTTTCCAGAGTTCCAATGGTTCGGCCGGCATCACATCGTAATGAGCGTAGATTAATACAGTCTTTGCATCCGGGTTCACGATCTTTTGAGCGAAAACAACCGGATTGCCCTGTGAGGGCATTACCAATGCTTCGTCCACACCTGCTTCCAATAACAGTTGTGCCCAGCGTTCCGCACAAGCCAGCATATCGTCGTGGTGCTCCGGCAGAGCACTGATACTGGGAATGCGAATAAGGCTGAACAAGTCATCCATCATCTTTGGTTCGTGTGCCGCTATGTATTTCTGAATCTCGTTCATTAGAGTTGCGTCGTTTTATCCAGTAAGTAATAATCGAGTATAGTCATGGCGGCCATTGCTTCTACGATAGGTACGGCACGAGGTAATACACAAGCGTCATGACGTCCGCGTGCTTTCAGAGTGGTGTCGACGCCATCAATGTTGACAGTTTCCTGTTCCATCAGCAGCGTGGCAATCGGTTTGAACACTACACGGAAATAAATATCCTGACCATTACTCAATCCCCCCTGAATACCTCCGGAGTGATTGGTATGCGTCTCGATCCGTCCGTTATTGTTATAGAAAACATCGTTCTGTTCGGAACCTTTCATTTTCAAACCCTTGAATCCTTCACCGTATTCGAATGCTTTGGCAGCGTTGATGCTTAACATGGCGTTACCCAGGGCAGCATGAAGTTTACCGAAAACAGGTTGTCCCAATCCGATGGGGCATCCCTTAATGACACAGGTCAGTGTACCTCCGATGGTATCGCCTTCACCTTTTACCTTATATATAAGGTCTGCCATTTCTTTTGCTTTTTCAGGGTCCGGACAACGTACATCGTTGGTTTCTATCAGGTCGAAATTATAGTCCGAGTAAGTACCCTCAAGCTTGATAGGACCTACCTGTGAGGTATAGGCAGTGATATTGACTCCCAGTTGGCGGAGTGCCAGCTTAGCCAATGCACCGGCTACAACGCGCGAAATCGTTTCGCGTGCAGAGGAACGTCCGCCGCCGCGATGGTCACGGATTCCATACTTCACCGTGTATGTGTAATCAGCGTGTGAAGGACGATATACATTTTTCAGATTGTTGTAGTCATTGGGGTGTTGGTTTTCATTCCAAACGATAAAACCGATAGGACACCCGGTTGATTTCCCCTCAAAAATACCTGAAAGAAACTCTACTTTATCAGCTTCTTTGCGTGGGGTGGTAAGGATTGATTGTCCCGGACGACGGCGATTTAGTTCTTGTTGTACAAATTCTTCGTCGATGGTAATTCCTGATGGGAATCCGTCAATCACTCCTCCAATTCCTTTTCCATGAGACTCACCGAAACTTGTGAGTCGAAAGATATTGCCAAATGAATTAAACATAGTTGTGGCTTTTTTAAAATTACTATATGCAAATATAACAAAGTTTTCGGTAAGAAAGTTGCGAACTCGAAATAACTTCGAAAAAGGAAGCATATTGAACCTTTTTTCTTCTTTTTAGTTTATAAAGGACGAATTTATTGTAATAACTAAACCAAAGACGTATGAAAAAGAATCTATTGTATTTATGGGCATTGGTATGTTCTCTTACTCTCTTTGCTGCTTGTAGCAGTGATGACGACGATAGTGATAACAAGAATAATGAGAATCCTCCCGAAGAGGAAGCTGTGATAACGGCTCCGGATGTAATCGGAACGTATTGGGGAAATCTGGATATATCCATGATACCGGATGGCTCCGATCAGGAAATTGTCATCGGCGACGGAATAGAGAAGTTTATCACGCTTTCGCAGGTCAGCAATACGGAAGTGAAGATTGAACTGAAGGATTTTGAATTGTTCATCAACCAGCAGATATTAAAATTTGGAGATATTGTCATTGATAAATGTGAAGTGAAAAAGGGGGAAGGTATGTCTACATTCACCGGACAGCAAGATCTTACATTTGAAGGAGATGCTGCCTCTTTGGGTAATTGTCCTGTAACAGTTACGGGAACTGTAGAAGGTGGAAATGCAGACATGACTATTAATGTGAAAGTGCCTGTATTGCAACAGACGGTGAAAGTAACCTACTCCGGAGTGAAGCAGGTGGCAGAGCCTAGTGGGACTTAAAAAGCATACCCGAAACCTATATTCAAGTAGATGGGGTACATGGCAAAAGTGACTGTATTAAAATCGTTTTTAAATATATCATTCAATCCCCAGGTAAGATCGGCATACACATTGAGGTGCTTGAAGGCTCGCCATCCGGCTCCTATCTGTAATCCCCACTGGAAATGTCTCAAGTCGTCCGAGAAATCGTATGTTGCAATTTTACCGTCGGTAAACTCAACCTTCGGACCGGTGGGATTATCTTCCCGCAAATATCCTTCGTATACGTGACCTGAAAATTCTCTTGAAAGTAGATAGGAGAAATAAGGCCCGGCTTTGATGTTCCACCGGTTGGTTAGTTTGTAGGTAGCCATTAGAGGTATTGTCAGTCCGGCAGTATGTACTTTGGTTTTTACTCCGCCTGTCCATACTCCGCTGATTCTTTCACCTCCCTGCCCGAGAATCTCCATATTGTAATTCTTCACGGTGGCTTCGGTAGTCATTGCTTTGTTTTCAAGTCGCAATCCGACTATAATTCCGAGCTTGTTCTGAACGGCAATCCATTTGGTCACTTCACCTCCTATACTGATAGCTAATGTCGGGTTATATCCGTCAATGGAACGGATTTCCACCGGAAGAGGAAGCGGGGCTGTGCCGCCAATGCTGAAACCTGCTTTTATCTCATATTCCAGTCCGTGAAGGGCGGAACGGATCAGTGTTTCATTTCGATCAACCTGTGCATAGCCGGGGAGGGCTATTCCTATACAGGTTAGTAAACTGAATATATACGGATAGATTTTCATCGTTTTTGTTGTTATAAAGTTATTTAGTTCCACTAATCTTCCGAGTGATAGATTAACTCGGCCTCGTCAATGAGCAACGTACTTCCGATTGCTCCGTTAAAATGATCTCCTTCCAGACTTGAGGTGAACACTATGGCTATATTGTATTTTCCATCCATTAGCTTTTCCTTATCTATGAATTTGCCGGGGAGAGTGGTGAAAGGAAGCTTAAAGTAAGTCCATTCGTTCGTTTCTTTGGCATTATTAATCCGTGCTGTTGAAATCAGGTTTGGGCTGGTAAATGCGTTCGTTCCGTCAAGGGTTGGAACAGATTCGCTGGTTTCGTACATGATGGCATATATGTCACAGATATCCCGTTTCCCATTTACAGGTTTGCCTCCTTCTGTAAACTGATCTCCCGCTTTGTACTTATAATAGCCAGCCAGATAAGTAGGTACATGCCGGAAAGGAAGACCGAATTTAGTTGCTTTAAGCGGATTACTCATTGCATTGCTTACATCAAAGGAACCGATAAACAGATTTCCTGCCGCGATAGGCATTCCTGCTATTTGTCCAAAGAATCCGGTACTGCGTGTCACTAAAGAAAGGCATTTGCCGGCTTTTCCGTCCGTTATTTGGAAAGTGGGATAGTCATCAGCAGTTTTGGCTACGCCGGTCATGGCATAGCCCGCATTTCCGCTGGCCCATTCCATAACGACTTTACCTCCTTCGCGTTCTACAAATATGTAGTACTTCTTTCCGCCAAGCGTATCTTCGAAATTATAGTTCGTGGCAAGTTCCGTGTCGATAACGGATATGATATACGTTTTCTTCCAAACACCATCGGCAGCTGTAACAGTATATTCTTGTGGAGTATTGAAATTTCGTTCCGTACCGCTAAGAGGATTAATTGTAGCTCCCGGAGTCAATGTAAATTCAGGTGTAAGTTCTGAAATATCAGTTCCCGGACCGACGAAGATAGTGATGGAATTATTGTTAATAATAGGACTGGTTGTCATGGCTACTCCTGGTAGTGCGCAACTTAATATGTCTGCTTCTGCATTGAGAGCTTCTTCGCGGATACATGAAGAGGAAACAATAGCCAGTAGCAAATAGAGAATCACGTGTTTTGCTTTCATTTTTCTATCAATTCTTTCTGTTAAAGTTTGGTGTATGGGAGATTTTATAACAATATGAGATTTTATTTGTTCATTATAGAATGTTGGAAAAGAAAGATTTTCCTATTTTTGTGGAACCAAAACTTATAAGTCCATGACTGAATCAGAAAGAAGGCAAATTATAGAGTTGATTAAGAAAGAAGTCATTCCGGCTATTGGATGTACGGAACCTATCGCAGTAGCGCTTTGTGTAGCTAAAGCTGCTGAAACGTTGGGAGTGAAACCGGAAAAGATAGACGTCTTGTTAAGTGCTAATATACTAAAGAATGCCATGGGAGTCGGAATCCCGGGAACGGGTATGGTAGGCCTTCCCATAGCTGTGGCTTTAGGTGCGTTGATTGGCAAATCAGACTATCAGTTGGAGGTGTTGAGGGACTGTACGCCGGAAGCAGTGGAACAGGGGAAACGGTTCATTGCAGAAAAACGGATTTGTATTTCTCTGAAAGAAGATATTACGGAAAAGCTTTATATCGAAGTGATTTGTAAAGCGGGAGATAAAACAGCTAAAGCTATCATTGCCGGTGGGCATACTACCTTTATATATATAGCCAAAGATGAACAGACATTGTTCGACAAGCAACATACAGTCAGCGAGGAAGAGGAAGATGCTTCGCTCGAATTAAACTTGCGTAAAGTCTATGACTTTGCACTGACTGCTCCGTTGGATGAGATTCGTTTCATTCTTGATACAGCCCGTTTGAATAAAGCTGCTGCCGAGCAAGCCTTTAAAGGTAACTACGGACATTCTTTAGGCAAAATGCTTCGGGGAACTTACGAACATAAAGTGATGGGTGACAGCGTATTTTCTCATATTCTTTCTTATACATCAGCTGCTTGCGACGCCCGGATGGCGGGTGCAATGATTCCTGTCATGAGTAATTCTGGCAGTGGTAATCAGGGGATATCCGCTACACTCCCTGTCGTTGTCTTTGCCGAAGAGAACGGAAAGAGCGAAGAAGAACTTATCCGTGCTTTAATGTTAAGCCATCTCACTGTTATATATATCAAACAAAGTTTAGGACGTCTGTCAGCTTTGTGTGGCTGCGTGGTAGCTGCTACCGGATCCAGTTGTGGAATCACCTGGTTGATGGGGGGAAACTACAATCAGGTTGCCTTCGCCGTTCAAAACATGATTGCTAATCTGACAGGAATGATTTGTGACGGTGCAAAACCGAGTTGTGCATTGAAAGTAACTACCGGAGTTTCGACAGCCGTATTATCTGCAATGATGGCAATGGAAGACCGTTGTGTGACTTCCGTAGAGGGAATTATCGACGAAGATGTAGATCAAAGTATCCGCAACCTGACAAGGATCGGCTCGCAAGCCATGAACGAAACGGATAAAATGGTGCTTGACATCATGACGCATAAAGGATGCTGATTTCAAGTATTAAGTATCAGGTATTAAGTATTAGCTCAAATAACGGCATAAAAAAAGTATTAAGTATTAAGGCCCGGCTGTGTCCGCACGGAATTAATACTTAATACTTTATAATTTAATACTTTATTTAGTGACAGTGTCCGCCTTCGCAACCGCAGTCGTCGCCACAGCCATCACCGCAGCTGTCGCATCCGCAACCACAGCCATCACCACCACTCATCATTTTCACAAGTTCCTGAATTTCTTCGTTCGTAGCAGGACGGCTTTCCAGTATTTCACCTTCAAAGATCAGGTCGGCACCAGCCAACGGATGGTTGAGGTCAACTACTACAATATCCGGTTTGATTTCTACTACGCTGGCATTTACGCGTTGACCGTCACCAGTCATCAAAGGTACGATGTTACCTTCTTTAATACGTTCGCTGTCAAATTTGCCATCTATTTCAAATATATTTTTGGGGAGGTCAATGACGTGTTGTTCGTCATATTGTCCGTAAGCCTTATCTGCCGGAATGGTAAAGTCAAATTTATCACCTTTAGAAAGAGCAGTTATTTGATTTTCGAAGTCTTCGAGTGTTGTTCCTAATCCTGAAATGAATTGAAAGGGATGTTCTGCTTTTGCTTCTTCGAACAACTCTTTTTCACCATCTTCCATTGTATATAGTTTGTATGCAACGGTAATGTACTTGTTTTCTACTGTTTCCATCTGATATTTTTTGTTTCTGATTAATAATTCCCGGTAATCCGGGGCGACAAAGATACGAATTATTTGCTTGTCCTCCGGTATAGGGAGGGTAAATTTCAGATTATTAAGTGCTTTTGTCAGAAAAAGAAGGTGGAGTGTGCACTTAGATAATAGTTGTAAATTCAACCTTTAAGTGATAAAATAGAGAAATAATACCTCTCTTTTCTTACAATTATTCGCTTTTAAGTGATTTTTTTCTTCGATTTGTTTGGATATAATAAAAAAGCCCTTACCTTTGCAGCACGAAAATAAAGAAAAGAAGATATGAATATGTTACATACATCTATTAACCTAGCAGTCCTGCATATTATTCGCGTCGTGGTGGTCCCATCAAGAGCGTGAGAAAGGTTTTTGTGTTGTATGTGTTCGTACCATAAAAGATAGAATTTAGAGCCTTTCTCACTTGTGTGAGGAAGGCTCTTTAATTAAAAGATAGATTGAAATGAAAAAGCAATTACGCAGTTCGTTTAGTACACAAGGCCGTCGGATGGCGGGAGCCCGTGCGTTATGGGCAGCCAACGGCATGAAGAAGAACCAGATGGGTAAACCCATTATCGCTATCGTCAATTCGTTCACACAGTTTGTTCCGGGACATGTGCATCTGCATGAAATCGGTCAGCTGGTGAAGGCGGAGATTGAGAAGCTGGGATGCTTCGCTGCGGAATTCAATACAATAGCTATTGACGACGGTATAGCAATGGGACATGATGGTATGCTTTACTCGCTTCCTTCACGTGACATCATTGCAGACAGTGTAGAATATATGGTTAATGCGCACAAGGCAGATGCAATGGTATGTATCAGCAATTGCGATAAGATTACTCCCGGAATGTTGATGGCGGCTATGCGTTTGAATATTCCTGCCGTATTTGTATCGGGCGGTCCGATGGAAGCCGGAGAATGGAATGGTCAGCACCTGGATTTGATCGACGCGATGATTAAATCGGCTGATGAAAGTGTCAGCGATCAGGAAGTAGCGAATATCGAGCAAAATGCTTGTCCTACTTGCGGATGTTGTTCCGGTATGTTTACCGCCAATTCAATGAACTGCCTGAATGAAGCAATCGGACTGGCTCTTCCCGGAAACGGAACCATCGTAGCTACACACGAGAATCGTACGCAGCTTTTCAAAGATGCAGCAGAACTGATCGTAAAAAATGCAAAGTTATATTATGAAGAAGGAGACGAAAGTGTGCTTCCTCGTAGCATTGCTACCCGTCAGGCTTTCTTGAATGCCATGACGCTGGATATAGCAATGGGTGGTTCTACTAATACAGTTCTTCACCTGTTGGCTATTGCTCATGAAGCAGAGGTAGATTTCAAGATGGATGATATCGATATGCTTTCCCGCAAGGCTCCTTGTCTCTGCAAGGTGGCTCCCAATACACAGAAATATCATATTCAGGATGTAAACCGTGCCGGTGGTATTATTGCTATCATGGATGAACTGGCAAAAGGCGGTCTGATAGATACATCTGTTCGACGGGTAGACGGAATGTCATTGGCGGAAGCTATTAATGAATATTCAATCACCAGCCCGAATGTAAGCGAAAAGGCAATTAAAAAATATTCGAGTGCAGCCGGAAATAGATTCAATCTCGTACTTGGTTCACAGGGCATGTACTATAAGGAACTGGATAAAGACCGTGCAAACGGATGTATCCGTGATTTGGAACATGCTTATAGCAAAGACGGTGGATTGGCCGTATTGAAAGGCAACATTGCCCAAGACGGTTGTGTGGTAAAAACAGCAGGTGTAGACGAAAGTATCTGGAAGTTTACCGGACCTGCCAAAGTATTTGATTCGCAAGAAGCAGCCTGTGAAGGCATCCTCGGAGGCCGAGTCGTCAGTGGCGATGTAGTCGTCATTACGCACGAAGGTCCGAAGGGTGGTCCCGGTATGCAGGAAATGCTTTATCCTACCTCTTATATCAAATCTCGTCATCTCGGAAAAGAATGTGCTTTGATTACCGACGGACGTTTCAGCGGTGGAACTTCCGGATTGAGTATCGGACATATTTCTCCTGAAGCGGCAGCTGGAGGCAATATCGGAAAAATTGTAGACGGAGACATTATCGAAATCGATATTCCGGCCCGGAAGATTAACGTGCGACTGACGGATGAAGAACTGGCGGCCCGTCCGATGACTCCTGTCACTCGTGACCGTTATGTACCGAAGAGCCTGAAGGCGTATGCCAGCATGGTAAGCTCTGCCGATAAGGGAGCAGTGAGAATTATATAATATAGTTGGTGATAGTTGATAGGTAATAGTTAGCTGCGCAGCACTTAGCGCAATGATTGTAAACCATTCATTTTCAACTGTCATTTCTCAACTATCATTTATCATTTATCAACTATCAACTAATATGAAAGATTTAATAACAGGTGCAGAGGCTTTGATGCGCTCCTTGGAACATCAGGGAGTGACTACCATCTTTGGTTACCCCGGTGGTTCTATTATGCCGGTATTCGATGCCTTGTACGATCATCAAAATATATTGAACCATATCTTGGTTCGTCACGAGCAGGGAGCCGCCCATGCCGCACAAGGTTATGCCCGTGTATCGGGTGATGTAGGTGTTTGCCTGGTGACGAGCGGTCCCGGAGCAACCAATACGGTAACAGGCATTGCGGATGCGATGATCGATAGTACGCCTATCGTGGTGATTGCCGGACAGGTAGGAACAGGCTTTCTTGGGACCGATGCTTTTCAGGAAGTTGACTTGGTAGGTATTACCCAGCCAATCACTAAATGGAGTTATCAGATTCGCCGTGCGGAAGATGTAGCCTGGGCGGTAGCACGTGCGTTTTACATTGCCCGTAGTGGTCGTCCGGGGCCGGTGGTACTGGACTTTGCCAAAAATGCGCAAGTGGAGAAAACGAAATACGAACCAACGAAAGTCGATTTTATCCGTAGTTATGTTCCTGTTCCCGATACGGACGAGGAGACTGTACAGGCTGCTGCCGAACTGATTAATAACGCTGAACGTCCGCTTGTATTGGTTGGACAAGGTGTTGAACTGGGAAATGCACAGAGCGAATTGCGCGAGTTTATCGAAAAAGCGGATATGCCTGCGGGTTGTACGCTGCTCGGACTTTCGGCTTTGCCGACAGAACATCCGTTGAATAAAGGTATGTTGGGTATGCATGGCAATCTGGGACCGAATATCAATACCAATAAATGCGATGTGCTGATTGCTGTCGGTATGCGTTTTGACGACCGTGTGACCGGTAATTTGGCTACTTATGCCAAACAGGCAAAAGTGATTCATTTTGATATCGATCCTGCGGAAGTTAATAAGAATGTAAAGGTAGATGTAGCTGTATTGGGAGATTGCAAGGAAACACTGGCTTCTGTGACGAAGCTCCTGAAAAAGAACACTCATACCGAATGGATTGATAGCTTCAAAGAATATGAGAAAGTAGAGGAGGAAAAAGTAATCCGTCCTGAACTTCATCCTGCCACAAACTCTTTGAGTATGGGAGAAGTGGTACGTGCGGTAAGCAATGCCACTCAACATGAAGCAGTTTTGGTAACAGATGTAGGTCAAAATCAGATGATATCTGCACGTTACTTCAAATATACGAAAGAACGCAGTATCATCACTTCCGGAGGACTTGGAACTATGGGCTTCGGTCTTCCCGCAGCTATCGGGGCAACTTTTGGAGCACCGGAACGTACCGTATGCGTATTTATGGGAGATGGTGGACTGCAAATGAATATTCAGGAGTTGGGTACGATTATGGAGCAGAAAGCTCCGGTGAAAATTATCTGCCTGAATAATAATTACCTCGGAAACGTACGCCAGTGGCAAGCTATGTTCTTCAATCGCCGCTATTCGTTTACTCCGATGTTGAATCCGGATTATATGAAGGTTGCTTCGGCTTATGATATTCCTTCCAAACGTGCTTTCACCCGTGAAGAACTGAAAGAAGCTATTGCAGAAATGCTGGCGACAGATGGTCCGTTCCTGCTCGAAGCGTGCGTAGTGGAAGAAGGCAATGTTTTGCCAATGACTCCTCCGGGTGGTTCGGTCAATCAGATGCTGTTGGAATGCTAGGAGAAGTTGAATATTGAGAATGGAAGATTGAAAGTTCGCAATTAAAATTTAGGATTATGAGTGACAAGACATTATATACGATAATAGTTCATTCCGAAAATATAGCCGGATTGCTGAATCAGGTAACTGCTGTATTTACTCGTCGGCAAATCAACATCGAGAGTCTGAATGTATCTGCTTCTTCTATTAAAGGTGTACACAAGTATACGATTACAGCTTTGACGGATAAGGACACCATTGAGAAGGTAGTGAAACAGATCGAAAAGAAGATCGATGTGATTCAGGCACATTATTTTACCGAGGATGAAATATACTTCCATGAGATTGCACTATATAAGGTATCTACTCCTGCTTTTCAGGAAACTCCGGAAGCATCCAAGTTGATCCGCAGATACAATGCCCGTGTAGTTGAAGTTAATCCGGTATTTTCTATTGTCGAGAAAAATGGTATGAGCGAAGATATAACCTCACTCTACGGTGAACTGAAGGCTTTAAATTGTGTTTTGCAGTTTGTTCGGTCGGGACGCGTAGCGATTACTACCAGTTGCTTTGAACGGGTGAACGAGTTTCTCGATGGACGGGAAGCCATGTATAACCAGAGTAAAAACCAACAAGAATAATGAGTGAAGAAAATAAAATAGGAACTTATCAGTTTGTGGCAGAACCGTTCCATGTTGACTTTAACGGACGTCTGACTATGGGCGTACTGGGAAATCATTTGTTGAATTGTGCCGGTTTTCACGCAAGTGACCGTGGCTTTGGTATTGCAACACTGAACGAGGATAATTACACTTGGGTACTTTCGCGTCTGGCCATTGAGTTGGATGAAATGCCTTATCAATATGAGGATTTTTCAGTTCAAACATGGGTGGAAAATGTTTACCGCTTGTTTACTGACCGTAACTTCGCTATTATTGATAAGGATGGGAAAAAGATTGGTTATGCGCGTTCCGTATGGGCGATGATTAATCTCAATACCCGCAAACCGGCCGATTTACTGACCTTGCACGGAGGAAGTATCGTAGATTATGTCTGTGACGAACCTTGTCCTATTGAAAAGCCTTCACGTATTAAAGTGACAAGCGACCAGCCAATGGCTACCCTGACGGCAAAATACAGTGATATTGATATTAACGGTCATGTGAACAGCATCCGTTACATCGAGCATATCCTTGATTTGTTCCCGATAGAGCTATACAAGACCAAACGTATCCGCCGTTTCGAGATGGCGTACGTAGCCGAAAGTTATTTTGGTGATGAGCTCTCTTTCTTCTGCGATGAAGTGAATGCAAACGAGTTTCACGTAGAAGTAAAGAAGAATGGCAGCGAAGTTGTTTGCCGTTCGAAAGTGATATTTGAATAAATGTGAGAATACAAAATTAATTAATAACGGATGACGTAAGTCATCAAAAACTAAAAACAAAAAGAAAATGGCACAGTTGAATTTTGGAGGTACTACTGAAACTGTAGTAATCCGTGACGAATTTCCATTGGAAAAAGCTCGTGAAGTATTGAAAAATGAAACAATTGCTGTAATCGGTTATGGCGTACAGGGACCTGGACAGGCACTGAACTTGCGTGATAACGGTTTCAATGTAATCGTTGGTCAACGTGAAGGAAAAACATACGATAAAGCAGTAGCAGACGGATGGGTTCCGGGCGAAACTTTGTTCGGCATTGAAGAAGCTTGCGAGAAAGGTACTATCGTAATGTGCTTGTTGTCTGACGCAGCAGTAATGTCTGTATGGCCTACTATCAAGCCTTACCTGACTGCCGGAAAAGCTCTTTATTTCTCACATGGTTTTGCTATCACTTGGAACGACCGTACAGGTGTAGTTCCTCCTACTGATATCGACGTTATCATGGTTGCTCCTAAAGGTTCGGGTACCTCTTTGCGTACAATGTTCCTCGAAGGACGTGGCTTGAACTCTTCTTATGCTATCTATCAGGATGCTACAGGCAAAGCAATGGATAGAACCATCGCACTGGGTATCGGTATTGGTTCCGGTTATCTGTTCGAAACAACTTTCCAACGTGAAGCTACTTCTGACTTGACAGGTGAACGCGGTTCATTGATGGGCGCTATCCAAGGTTTGTTGCTGGCACAGTACGAAGTATTGCGTGAAAACGGTCATACTCCTTCTGAAGCATTCAATGAAACAGTGGAAGAACTGACACAGTCATTGATGCCGTTGTTTGCAAAGAACGGTATGGACTGGATGTACGCTAACTGTTCTACTACTGCTCAACGTGGTGCTCTTGATTGGATGGGCCCTTTCCACGACGCTATCAAACCGGTAGTTGAAAAGTTGTATCATAGCGTCAAGACTGGTAACGAAGCACAGATTTCTATCGATAGTAATTCACAACCTGATTATCGTGAAAAATTGAATGAAGAGCTCCGTCAACTACGTGAAAGCGAAATGTGGCAGACTGCTGTAACTGTTCGTAAACTTCGTCCGGAAAATAATTAAACTGGATAAATTATACAAGTTTCTAAAAGGGAGAGGGCTGTTTGCTTTCTCTCTTTTTTTTGTTAAAAAGAGATTTAGAAATGAACAAATGAGGCTTGCCGAAATTTTTTTTCAAAAATATATTGATTATATGGACAAAAAATGCAAGTTTATGTTTATCTTTGCGTCATCAGATAAAATAAACGAGAAGTATGAATTAACTTAACCAGCCCTGAAGAATGATTAACATCACTAAATAGATAAACGAATGACGCTGCTTTTGATTTTTCAGAAGTGGTGATTTAGTGTGTTTTACCTTTGTGGAAGTTGATATTTCTTTTTAAGATCTGTATTTGTATATTGAAAATAAAAGTCATTTATTGACTTCTTAAATAAAGAATAGTACTGATGTGAAATAAAATATTGTTTGTTTTGTTTGTGTTAAAACGAAGTGCGGTTTCGTGAGAAAGTGCACTTTGTTAAAAGGAGGATTAAATTTAATCCTCCTTTTTAATGAATAACATCAGTCTTTTATAGAAAGGATGTTTGGTAAGGGTGGAGGCATCTCCTAATATAACAAGCTTCATTCGTGCCCTTGTAATCGCTACATTCATTCTTCGCAAATCATTCAGGAAGCCAATCTGTCCATCCTCGTTGGCACGTACAAGACTGATGAAAATAACATCTCTCTCCTGTCCCTGAAAACCGTCTACCGTGTTTACGGTGATGAGGCTGCGGAAGGGACGTAAAAAGCTATTCCCTTTGATCTTTCCCCTCAAATATTGCACTTGCGCTTTGTAGGGTGAAATCAGACCGAAATCAATTCTTTCATCCAGTATCCGTTCTTTGCCGATACGTTCGATATATGCTTCCAGTTCCTGTAGTAATAGATTGGCTTCCTGCTTGTTGATGCGTCCGAAACTCTCGCCTACAAAATCTTCGTGAAAGTCCATTTCTGAAGTATCAATCCAGTTCATAGGAGTGTCAAAGTCAAGAATACCTCGGTAGCGTACTTCCGGGGCGGCTTCCAATTCTCCGTGGTAGAACCAGTCGGAAGGAAACTGCATGATGGCCTCGTGCATTCTGTACTGTACTTTTAGTAAAGAGACAGCAGAAGGCTTTAGCTGAACCACTTTTTCCATTAACGTGTGATCCAGTCCTCCACGAGCGGCTTCTATACATTTGATAGTCGGCGGAAGCTGGCAATGATCTCCTGCAAGGATGACACGGTCTGCCTTACGGATGGCAATCCAGCAGGCAGCTTCGAGGGCTTGTGCAGCTTCGTCGATGAATAAAGTCGAAAAACGACGTCCGTTGAGCAGGCGGTGGTTGCTGCTGACTAGGGTAGAAGCAATCACGCGGGCACTGTCGAAAAGATCGGCATTGATTTGTATTTCCAACTCCGTGGCGCGGTCGCGGAGATGGCTTATGCGATTACGCATACCTTCCCGTTCAGAATAACTACCCCGTCGCATCCGGCTACCCATTTCACGGATTGATTTGCGAATTCCCCAAAGCTCCGGATAGGCAGGATGACTTTCAAACCGGCGTTCGTAGGTGGATGAAAGCATTTTGTCGTTGACTCGGGTTGGATTTCCAATGCGTAGCACGGGTACTCCCCGGTCTACCAGTTTCTCACAAATCCAGTCGACAGCCGTGTTGCTTTGCGCACAGACAAGCACTTGTGGTTCCCGGTGCAATGTTTCGTAAATCGCTTCGACAAGAGTCGTTGTCTTTCCGGTTCCCGGAGGACCGTGAACAATAGATACATCACGCGTACATAGCACCTTGTTGACTGCTGTTTCCTGTGTACTGTTCAGCCATGGGAAGCGGACAGGATATAATTCGCGGAATCCCGGCTTTTGGGGACCCAGCAAAATGTCGCGCAGTTCCGCCAGGCGGTTGTCTTTGGCGCGTATCGTGTCTTCCAGTGCCTCGAACATGGCCCGGTACGATGTTTCGTCAAAATAAAGTTGTACTCCCAGTATACCGTCAGTTTGCAGTTCCGCTAAAGCTCCCGCTCCGGGGAGTACAACGACCATTCGTTCTTCGTCGGCAAAGCTGACGGTAGCGATGAAATCCATATATTTCACTTTTCCTTCGAATGACTGGTGGAAAAAGCAAACAGGACGGCCGAACTCAAAGGAATGCTCTATTTCTTTATTTTCGGTCCGTGTAATATCTATTACAAGCTGATTCAGCGAATTGTA
This sequence comes from Bacteroides sp. OF03-11BH, assembly GCF_003604005.1. Classification (NCBI taxonomy): domain Bacteria; kingdom Pseudomonadati; phylum Bacteroidota; class Bacteroidia; order Bacteroidales; family Bacteroidaceae; genus Bacteroides; species Bacteroides sp. OF03-11BH. The sequence goes on from NZ_QTMW01000013.1 coordinate 25,619, forward strand.
GTAACTTCGGCCAAGAGAGACAGGATACCAGCAGAGACCGCGCTTCACTTTACGGGCAACGCCCATTGTTTCGGTCTGCCGCTTAAATTCTTCCTTCTCATATTCATACTCCATCCGCAGGAGGAGTTGCTGTTGCTGAAGGTCTATAATGGGACTTTTCGGATTATTACTCATAATAGGCGCAAAGGTAACAAATCTTCGTTCCGGGTAGAAAAAATATTTCATTTTGTTAAACATTACTCGAACGCCGTTCGTTATTTTAATAGATAGACTAAAAAAACAAAAAGCAATATGGTATATGATGTGACTATGTTAGAAGCTTTCTACGCTGCTTATAAAGGAAAGGTAGAACACGTACGGGCTATACTGAAACGCCCTTTGACGTTGGCCGAGAAGATTTTGTATGCTCATCTGTATGATGTAGCCGATTTGAAAGATTACAAACGTGGGGAGGATTATGTGAATTTCCGTCCCGACCGTGTGGCTATGCAGGATGCAACTGCGCAGATGGCTTTGCTCCAATTTATGAATGCAGGTAAGGATCAGGTGGCTGTGCCTTCGACAGTGCATTGCGATCACTTGATACAGGCGTATAAAGGTGCAAAGGCGGATATTGCTACGGCAAGACTGACTAATGAAGAAGTATACGATTTCCTCCGTGATGTATCTTCCCGTTATGGCATTGGCTTCTGGAAACCGGGAGCAGGAATTATCCATCAGGTAGTGCTCGAAAACTATGCTTTCCCCGGTGGTATGATGGTGGGAACAGACTCTCATACGCCTAATGCAGGCGGACTGGGCATGGTGGCTATCGGTGTCGGTGGCGCGGATGCTGTGGATGTGATGACAGGAATGGAATGGGAGCTGAAAATGCCGAAGATTATTGGTGTTCGTCTGACCGGAAAACTGAGCGGTTGGACTTCTCCGAAAGACGTGATTCTGAAGCTGGCCGGCATCCTTACCGTAAAAGGAGGAACGAATGCTATTATCGAATATTTTGGTCCCGGAACCGAATCCCTTTCTGCTACCGGGAAAGCTACCATTTGCAATATGGGTGCCGAAGTTGGAGCTACTACCTCTTTATTCCCCTTTGACGGGCGCATGGCTACTTATTTGAGAGCTACCGGAAGAAATTGTGTAGTCGATTGGGCTGAATCTGTTGATGCAGATCTTCGTGCAGACGACATTGTGACCGACGAACCATCCAACTATTACGATCGTGTAATTGAAATAGACTTGTCAGAACTCGAACCTTATATAAACGGGCCGTTTACACCGGATGCCGCTACTCCTATCTCTGAATTTGCAGAAAAAGTGTTATTGAACGGCTACCCTCGTAAAATGGAGGTGGGCTTGATAGGTTCATGTACCAATTCTTCTTATCAGGATTTGAGCCGTGCAGCTTCTCTGGCAAAGCAGGTGACAGAAAAGAATTTGAGCGTCGCTTCTCCGCTGATCGTCAATCCGGGTTCGGAGCAAATTCGGGCTACTGCCGAAAGAGACGGCATGATTGAAGCTTTTGAACGGCTGGGAGCCACGATTATGGCAAATGCTTGTGGACCTTGTATCGGTCAGTGGAAACGTCAGACGGACGATCCGACACGGAAAAACTCAATCGTCACCTCTTTCAATCGTAATTTTGCCAAACGCGCTGACGGTAATCCCAATACCTATGCGTTTGTAGCTTCTCCGGAACTAACGATGGCGTTAACGATAGCCGGTGATCTCTGTTTCAACCCGTTGAAAGACAGATTGGTGAATCATAACGGAGAAAAAGTGAAACTCTCCGAGCCTGTAGGAGATGAACTTCCTTTGAAAGGTTTTGAACAGGGAAATGAGGGATATATTGCCCCCCACGGAGCAAAAACGGAAATCAGGGTAAAACCGGATTCCCAACGTCTCCAGCTTCTGACTCCTTTCCCGGCATGGGACGGACAGGACTTGCTGAACATGCCTTTATTGATTAAAGCACAGGGAAAATGTACTACCGACCATATCTCTATGGCAGGTCCGTGGCTCCGCTTCCGTGGACATTTGGAGAATATTTCCGACAATATGCTGATGGGGGCTGTCAATGCTTTCAATGGTGAAACGAACCGTGTTTGGAATCGTTCGACAAATACTTATGGAACAGTTTCCGGTACGGCAAAGATGTATAAATCCGAAGGTATTCCGTCTATTGTTGTTGCCGAAGAGAATTATGGAGAAGGTTCCAGCCGTGAACATGCAGCCATGGAACCACGCTTCCTCAATGTACGTGTCATTTTGGCTAAGAGTTTTGCCCGTATCCACGAAACAAATCTGAAAAAACAAGGAATGCTTGCTCTTACTTTTGTAGATAAAGCAGACTATGATAAAATTCGGGAACACGATCTTCTGTCCGTATCAGGCTTAGTCCATTTCGCACCGGGGCGCAATTTGACGATTGTTCTTCATCACGAAGACGGAACGAAAGAAAGTTTTGAAGTGCAACATACCTATAATGAACAGCAGATAGCTTGGTTCCGTGCCGGTTCTGCCTTAAATGCAAGATAAAAAATGAGCAAAATAACCATGCAAACAGATGGTACGCTGTTGGTACCCGATGTGCCTACCGTACCTTATATTACCGGCGATGGAGTAGGAGCCGAAGTGACTCCTGCCATGCAAGCCGTAGTGGACGCAGCTATCCGGAAAGCATACGGCGGCAAACGTCGGATCGAATGGAAAGAAGTGTTGGCGGGAGAACGTGCCTTCAACGCGACTGGTTCCTGGTTGCCGGATGAAACAATGGAAACTTTTCAGGAATACCTGGTAGGAATCAAAGGTCCGTTGACAACTCCTGTCGGAGGTGGAATCCGTTCGTTGAACGTAGCACTGCGTCAGACACTTGATTTATACGTCTGTCTTCGTCCGGTTCGTTGGTATCAGGGCGTACAGTCGCCTGTCAAATCACCGGAGAAAGTGAACATGTGTGTGTTTCGTGAAAATACGGAAGATATTTATGCAGGTATCGAATGGGAAGCCGGAACTCCGGAAGCTGAAAAGTTCTATCAATTCCTGAAAGATGAAATGGGCGTGACAAAAGTCCGTTTCCCGGAAACCTCTTCTTTCGGTGTGAAACCTGTATCACGTGAGGGCACGGAGCGTCTTGTACGTGCTGCCTGCCAGTATGCGCTCGACCATCATTTGCCTTCCGTAACGCTGGTGCATAAAGGGAATATCATGAAGTTTACCGAAGGTGGTTTCAAAAAATGGGGCTACGAACTGGCGCAACGTGAATTTGGCGATGCTTTGGCAGATGGCAGACTGGTGATAAAAGATTGCATTGCGGATGCTTTCTTACAAAATACACTCCTGATTCCCGAAGAATATTCCGTGATAGCCACCTTAAACCTCAACGGAGACTATGTTTCTGACCAACTGGCGGCTATGGTAGGCGGTATCGGTATCGCTCCGGGAGCAAATATCAACTACCAGACAGGTCATGCCATCTTTGAAGCGACTCACGGAACAGCCCCCAATATTGCGGGAAAAGATGTGGTGAACCCTTGTTCTATTATCCTTTCGGCAGTAATGATGCTCGAATATTTTGACTGGAAAGAAGCGGCTGCTCTGATAGAGAAAGCCTTGGAACAAAGCTTCTTGGACGCTCGCGCTACACACGATTTAGCCCGTTTTATGCCGAATGGAACCTCCCTCTCTACTTCCGCTTTCACTCGTGAGATCGTGGAAAGAATTGAAAAACAAAAGTAACGAATAAAAAACGAAGAAAGATGAAAAAAGAGTACTTGATTTACAAGCTTTCCGAGGAAATGAAGGAAGCTACCCGGATTGATACAGAATTGTTCTCCAAGTTTGATGTGAAGCGCGGATTGCGTAATGAAGACGGCACAGGTGTATTGGTAGGTTTAACCAGAATCGGTAATGTAGTAGGATATGAACGTGTTCCGGGTGGTGGACTGAAGCCCATACCGGGAAAACTGTTCTATCGCGGTTATGATGTGGAAGATATTTCTCATGCCATTATCAAAGAGAAACGCTTTGGTTTTGAAGAAGTGGCTTACCTGCTGCTTTCCGGACGTCTGCCGGATAAAGAAGAACTGCTTTCTTTCCGTGAGTTGATTAACGACAATATGCCGTTGGAACAGAAAACGAAAATGAACATCATCGAGTTGGAAGGAAACAACATCATGAATATTCTTTCACGCAGTGTACTCGAAATGTATCGTTTTGACGCAAATGCGGATGATACTTCCCGGGATAACCTGATGCGTCAGAGTATTGAACTGATTTCGAAATTCCCCACTATCATCGCTTATGCTTATAATATGCTTCGTCATGCTACTTTCGGACGTTCTCTGCATATCCGCCATCCGCAGGAAAAGCTTTCTATTGCCGAGAATTTCCTGTATATGCTGAAAAAAGACTATACCGAACTGGATGCACGCACCCTCGATTTGTTGCTGATTCTTCAGGCAGAGCATGGTGGTGGTAATAACTCCACTTTCACCGTTCGTGTTACTTCTTCTACCGGAACAGATACTTATTCGGCCATCGCCGCAGGTATCGGTTCGCTGAAAGGCCCGCTTCATGGAGGTGCCAATATTCAGGTTGCCGACATGTTCCACCATCTGAAAGAGAATATCAAGGACTGGACAAGTGTCGATGAAATAGACACTTACTTCACCCGGATGTTGAACAAAGAAGTGTATAACAAGACCGGACTGATCTATGGTATAGGACATGCCGTTTATACCATTTCCGACCCTCGTGCTCTTCTATTGAAGGAACTGGCTCGCGACCTTGCCCGTGAAAAAGGCAGAGAAAGCGAATTTGCTTTTCTCGAACTGTTGGAAGAACGTGCCATCGCTACTTTCGGACGTGTTAAAAACAATGGAAAGACAGTATCCAGCAATATCGACTTCTATTCGGGCTTCGTTTATGAAATGATCGGTTTGCCGCAGGAAATCTTCACCCCTCTGTTTGCCATGGCGCGTATCGTAGGCTGGTGTGCACACCGCAATGAAGAATTGACTTTCGACGGTAAACGGATTATCCGCCCGGCTTATAAGAATGTGCTTGATGATTTGGCTTATATTCCAATTAAGAAACGCTGATAAAAACAAATCCTTTTATTGAATAGATAAGTAATCCCGGATGTGTGTCTGATCATTTCAGGTATGCATCCGGGAAATTTTACATTTTCTCCTTTTTTATGTTCGTAAAAGAATGTACTTCAGATTCTTTCTATTTTTTGTATCGTCGTTTATCTCATTTTTGTTATTTTTGCGTGTTACAAAATAGATCGATATGAGTATAGATGCTTTTAATCTGTTTCTGGGTGTGATGAGCCTGATTGCTTTGCTTGTTTTTATCTCCCTTTACTTTGTGAAAGCCGGATATGGTATTTTCCGCACGGCATCGTGGGGTGTAGCTATCTCCAATAAACTAGCCTGGATATTGATGGAAGCTCCGGTTTTCGTGGTGATGTGCGTGATGTGGATATATTCCGAACGTAGGTTCGAGCCGGTGATCTTTACTTTCTTCCTCTTCTTTCAAATCCACTATTTTCAGCGTGCTTTCATTTTCCCACTGTTGCTGACTGGGAAAAGTAAGATGCCGCTGGCAATCATGTCGATGGGAGTTCTTTTTAATTTGCTGAATGGCTATATGCAAGGAAAATGGATCTTTTATCTTGCTCCCGAAACGATGTATCAATCCGGTTGGTTCACTTCGCCGTGGTTTATTATAGGCACACTGCTCTTTTTCACAGGTATGTTGTTGAACTGGCATTCGGATTATATCATCCGCCATTTGCGCAAACCGGGAGATACCCGGCATTATCTGCCTCAAAAAGGGATGTACCGTTATGTCACTTCCGCCAACTATTTCGGTGAGATAGTAGAATGGGCAGGTTGGGCGATACTCACTTGTTCACTTTCCGGCTTGGTCTTCCTTTGGTGGACGATTGCTAACCTTGTTCCCCGTGCCAACGCTATTTGGTGCCGTTATCGCGAAGAATTCGGAGACGCAGTGGGAGAACGGAAACGAGTGTTTCCTTTCCTTTATTAGGGACGCTCTTCATCACGATTTACATATGACTTAAATAAAATATCAACTACTATGGAATCTAAACTTTTTAGCCCGGTCACCTTTGGCCCTTTGACGCTGCGGAATCGAACGATCCGTTCGGCAGCTTTTGAGAGTATGTGTCCGGAGAATACTCCCACGCAGATGTTGCTGGATTACCATCGGTCGGTAGCTGCGGGGGGAGTGGGTATGACAACAGTGGCTTATGCTGCCGTGACACAAAGCGGACTTTCTTTCGACCGTCAGTTGTGGTTGCGTCCGTCCATTATTCCCCGTTTACATGAACTGACAAAGGCTGTGCACGATGAAGGTGCCGCAGTAGGTATACAAATCGGGCATTGTGGAAATATGTCCCATAGAAATATTTGTGGTGTCACTCCTATATCCGCATCTTCAGGCTTCAACCTCTATTCTCCTACGTTTGTGCGTGGAATGGAAAAAGAGGAGCTGCCGGAAATGGCGAAAGCGTATGGAAATGCAGTCAATCTGGCGAGGAAAGCCGGATTTGACGCCGTTGAAGTACATGCGGGGCACGGCTATTTGATTAGTCAATTCCTGTCTCCCTACACCAATCATCGGAAAGATGAATATGGTGGTTCGCTCGAAAACCGGATGCGTTTTATGGATATGGTGATGGAAGAAGTGATGAAAGCGGCAGGCAGTGATATGGCAGTTTTCGTAAAAATGAATATGCGCGACGGCTTCAAAGGAGGAATGGAGATAGACGAATCCATACAAGTGGCCAAACGTCTGTTGGAACTTGGCGCTCATGGATTGGTGTTGAGTGGTGGTTTTGTCAGTAAAGCGCCGATGTATGTAATGAGAGGTGCCATGCCGATTCGTTCGATGTCTTACTATATGAATTGTTGGTGGCTGAAATACGGAGTCCGTATGTTTGGCAAATGGATGATACCCTCTGTACCCTTCAAAGAGGCCTATTTCCTTGAAGATGCACTGAAATTCCGTGCGGCTCTTCCGGATGCGCCGTTGATTTATGTCGGTGGTCTTGTTTCCCGTCAGAAAATAGATGAAGTGCTCGATTCCGGTTTTGATGCCGTGCAGATGGCGAGAGCTTTGCTCAACGAACCGGGATTTGTGAACCGGATGAAACAGGAGGAACAAGCACGTTGCAACTGTGGACACAGTAATTATTGCATAGGACGTATGTATACGATAGAAATGGCTTGTCATCAACATTTGAAAGAACAATTACCTTCCTCTTTACAAAAGGAGATTGATAAACTGGAGAAAAAATGAGTGAAATGAAATGGGCAATCATCACCGGTGCGGACGGAGGAATGGGAACAGAAATAACACGTGCCGTAGCCAAAGCCGGTTATCGAATCATAATGGCTTGTTATCATCCGCAGAAAGCGGAGGTTGTTCGTGAACGTTTGAGCAAGGAAACCGGAAACCCGGATTTGGAAGTAATAGCTATCGATTTATCTTCTATGCAATCCGTAGTTGCTTTTGCCAGTCAGATCTTAGAAAGGAATCTTCCCATCTCTTTGTTGATGAATAATGCCGGAACGATGGAGACAGGTTTTCATACTACTTCCGAAGGATTCGAACGAACGGTAAGTGTGAACTACATGGGACCTTATCTGCTTACCCGGAAATTAATTCCGTTGATGGTGCGTGGAGCGCGTATCGTAAATATGGTTTCCTGTACATACGCAATCGGCAAGCTCGACTTCCCGGATTTCTTTCATAGAGGGAAAACGGGAACGTTTTGGAGGATTCCTGTTTACAGTAACACGAAGCTGGCTTTATTATTATTTACTTTCGAACTTTCCGAGCAACTTCGAGAGAAGGGGATTACCGTCAATGCTGCCGATCCGGGAATTGTTTCTACTGATATCATCACTATGCACAAGTGGTTCGATCCGTTGACGGATATTTTTTTCCGTCCTTTTATCCGTAAACCCAAGAAAGGGGCTTCTACGGCAATCGGTTTACTGTTGGACGAAAAGGAAGCCGGTGTGACAGGGCAACTGTATGTCAATAACCACCGGAAAAACTTGTCTGATAAATACACGAATCATGTGCAAAAAGAGCAGTTGTGGGAGGTAACGGAACGTGCGTTGGCGAGTTGGCTGAAGTAGGTTTTCTTTTCTTTTTTTATTTAAATTATCCAGTATTTACTTATATATAGGTATTGTACATATCTATATACCTCATTTTTGTTGTCTTATTTTTACCAATAGATAGGGATTGTTTGGCATCCCTCTTTCTGCTTACCTTTGCATCGCTTTTAAAGCAATGAAAAGGTTATAAAGTAAAAAGGTAAAAAGGAGATGAGCAATAAATATTTTTTGGTTTTTCTGGCATTCTTGTTTTCCGTATCCGTATATTCACAACATGGGCGTCACCGTAGTAGTTTAATTTCGGGCAGAGTGATGTCCACGGAGAAAGAAGTGGTGGATTTTGCGACAGTTTATCTGAAAGGAACCAACCAAGGATGCTATACCGATGAAAAAGGTATATATCATTTGAAAACTACAGCAGGTGAATATACACTCGTCGTTTCGGCTATCGGTTATCAAACGGTAGAAAAGAAAGTTAAATTAGCCAAGGGAGAAAGAATAAAAGTAAACGTCACTATCGCGCCGGCGGTAAAAGAACTGGGAGAGGTGCTGGTCACGACATCCGGAGTCGGCCGTGTGAATCAGTCTGCTTTTAATGCGGTAGCCATTGATGCGAAGAAATTGCATAACAGTACGCAGACTTTGGCGGGTGCACTGACTAAAGTGCCCGGTGTAAAACTCCGCGAATCAGGTGGAGTGGGGTCGGATATGCAATTGTATATCGATGGCTTTAGCGGAAAACATGTGAAAATCTTCATTGACGGCGTACCACAGGAAGGAGCCGGTGCTGCATTCGATTTGAACAATGTTCCTATTAATTTTGCTGACCGTATAGAAGTCTATAAAGGAGTGGTTCCCGTAGGATTCGGAACCGATGCCATTGGGGGAGTGGTTAATATTGTCACCAACAAACAACCCGGAAAGTGGTTTATGGATGCTTCCTATTCTTACGGATCGTTTAATACTCATAAATCATACGTGCGCTTCGGACAAACGTTTAAGAATGGTTTTATGTATGAAGTCAATGCTTTTCAAAACTTTTCGGATAATGATTATTATGTAGATACTTACGTACGCGAATTTGAGATTAAAGAAGATGGAAGCGTACGTTTCCCGCCACTTGACAAAAATAAGATTTATCATCTGAAACGTTTTAATGACCAGTATCATAATGAAGCCGTGATTGGAAAAATCGGCCTGGTAGGAAAGAAATGGGCAGACCGTTTGGCGTTGAGTTTCAATTATTCCCATTTCTATAAAGAGTTACAAACAGGCGTTTATCAAGATGTCGTGTTCGGTGAAAAATTCCGCAAAGGACATTCGTTGGTCCCTTCTTTAGAATATTACAAAAAGAACTTATTGGTGAAAAACCTGGATCTGCTGTTGACTGCCAATTACAATCATAATATCACCAACAATGTCGATACCGCTTCGCGGGCTTACAACTGGCGTGGAGATTTTTATGAAAAAGGCAGCCGGGGAGAACAGTCTTACCAGAACAGTGAATCTAAAAATAAAAACTGGAATGGGACGCTGAAGATGAATTACCATATCGGACAGGCGCATACGTTTACTTTCAGTCATGTAATCAGTGATTTTGAACGTACGAGCCGCTCTACCATCGGTGCTTCTTCCAAATTCACGGACTTTTCTATTCCTAAAATCACCCGTAAAAACGTCAGCGGGCTTTCTTACCGTCTGATGCCGTCGGACAGATGGAATGTGTCGGCATTTGCCAAATATTATCGGCAATACAACAAGGGACCGGTATCGCAGAATACGGATGGAATAGGCAATTATATCAATCTGTCCAATACGGCAAGTGCTCTTGGATATGGAGCGGCAGGTACCTATTTTATATGGAAAGATCTTCAGGTGAAACTTTCGTACGAAAAGGCTTTCCGCCTGCCGACCACGGACGAACTCTTTGGAGATGAAGACCTTGAAGCTGGTAAAATGAATCTGAAACCGGAGAAAAGTGATAATGTCAATTTGAGTTTCAGCTATAATCATCAGTTTGGCAAGCATGGATTGTATGCCGAGGCCGGTTTGATATATCGGGATACGAAAGATTATATAAAAAGAGGACTGGACGTATTGGGAGGAACAAGCTACGGATATTATGAGAACCACGGTCACGTAAGGACCAAAGGGTATAATTTGTCATTGCTTTATAGCTTCTCGCGTTGGTTTGATATAGGAGGAACATTCAATAGCATCGATACTCGTGATTACGAAAAGTTTCTGGCGGGTTCCTCTTTGCAAGAAAGCATGCACTATAAAGTGCGTATGCCGAATCTGCCCTATCGTTATGCTAATATCAATGCAAATTTTTATTGGAATGACCTGTTTGTCAAAGGAAATGTGTTGAGCATCGGCTATGATAGCTACTGGCAGCACGATTTTCCTCTTTACTGGGAGAATCTCGGAGATAAAGATTCAAAGAATATGGTGCCGGAACAGTTTTCTCATAATCTGTCTTTGTCCTACACCATGAAGAATGGACGTTATAATGTATCATTTGAATGTCGGAATTTCACCGATGCCCAACTGTTTGACAATTTTAGTCTGCAAAAAGCGGGGCGCGCATTCTATGGAAAGTTCAGAGTGTTTTTCGGTAAATAATAAGAGTAAGTTTTTAGTATCAATCAATAATAAAGAATATATGAAGAAGTTTTTATTACAGGCTTTTGCCATAGCTTTTTGCTTGAGTAGCGGTGTGTTTGTGGCATCTTGCGACGATGATAATAATCCGGTGGATAACCCGCCAATTGATGGAGAAACGGCTTATGTGGTGGCTGCCACAACCGGTGAAGCAAGTTATTTGGTAGTAGCCAATTCTTTGGATGAAGGAACAGTGTCGACTCAAGGGAATGGAACCGAGGTGATTGGCGGTACCTATTGGGTATATAAAGGATTGGATTATGTGTTTGCTTTAGTTTATAATAAAGGTGGCGCAGGTACAGGAGCTTCCTATTATCTGGGGGCAGATGGTAAAATGAAAGAAAAGTACACATACACTTATAATCGTATCACGTCTTATGGAACCTGGGGGGATAAAGTGGTGACTGTTTCCACCGGGGACTCGAAAATAACAGATGAGGATCAGAATGTGGCTCAAGCATTGTTGTTCAACTATTTGGATGCGACCGATGGCAGTCAGGAAGAGGGTACCTTGCTTGCCGAAAATTACTTGGGTAATGGTGAAAAAGTTTCATGGGCAGGTCTGGTTGAAGCTAACAATAAGATTTATACATCTGTCATCCCAATGGGAATGAGTAAGTACGGTATTAAAAAATGGCCGGAAGCTGTGACAGATCAGGAACTTGTGACTAAGACTGACGGTGGTAGCGGCAGCGGTGCATATACAGCCGGTGTCATTCCTTCTACACAATACCCGGATAATGCTTATGTGGCAATTTATAGTGGCACGAACTTCAATGAGACTCCGGTGATTGCCAAGACTGATAAAATAGGCTATGCATGCGGTCGTATGCGTTCACAATATTATCAGACCATTTGGGCCGCTGATAATGGTGACGTCTATGTGTTCTCTCCCGGATATGGACGTACGGCAGTTTCATCTTCAGATTTGAAGAAGGTAACAGGACAGAAGCCTTCGGGCGCAATGCGTATCAAAGCAGGCGCAACAGATTTCGATCCGGATTACTATGTGAACTTTGAAGAGATAGGCACTAAACATCCTATTTTCCGTTGCTGGCACATCTCTGAAGATTACTTCCTGCTTCAATTGTATAAAAAGGGAGCGGAAGATATGATTAATGGCGGTACAAGTGCAGATGTTAGCGAATTAGCTGTTTTCAAGGCGGAAGATCAGACGATTATGCCTGTTACAGGTCTGCCGGCTGACGGAAAGTTTGGTGGCGAGCCTTATGGAGAAAAAGGGTATGCTTATATGGCTGTCACTGTGACTACGGGCGAGAAACCGGCCTTCTATAAAATAGACGCAAAAACAGGCAAGGCAGTCAAAGGTTTGACGGTAGAGGCTGACGCTATCACTACGGTAGGTAAGATGGAATATCTTTCAAAATAATACAGTCGGTTAAATAGAGAATCTTTTGTAGATAAAAGCCTGCCGAGCGGAAAGCTTTGCAGGCTTTTTCAAGAAATAGTAATGAAAACATGAAAAAAATATTCAGAAAGATACATTTGTGGCTTTCCGTCCCTTTCGGACTGATAATAACTCTTGTCTGCTTCTCCGGTGCCATGCTGGTATTTGAAAATGAGGCGAATGAGTGGTTTCGACGCGACCTTTACTACGTAGAAACGGTAAAGGGGCCTCCTCTTCCTATGGATAAGTTGCTTGAAAAAGTGGCGACGACATTGCCTGACAGTGTAGCGGTGACCGGTGTCAGCATATCTTCTGATCCCGGACGTGCGTATCAGGTTAGTCTTTCCAAACCACGTCGTGCATCTTTGTATGTAGACCAGTATACGGGCGAAGTAAAAGGAAAAAGCGAGCGTAGCGGCTTTTTTATGTTTATGTTCCGAATGCATCGCTGGCTTCTGGATAGTATGAATCCGGGAAATGAAGGAATCTTTTGGGGCAAAATGATTGTAGGTGTCAGTACGCTTTTACTTGTTTTTGTACTGATTTCGGGAATTGTCATTTGGTGGCCGCGTACACGTAAAGCATTGAAGAATAGCCTGAAAATAACAGCAACAAAAGGTTGGAGAAGGTTTTGGTATGACTTGCATGTGGCAGGTGGAATGTATGCTCTGATCTTTCTACTGGCTATGGCACTGACGGGATTGACCTGGTCTTTTCCGTGGTATCGGACGGCTTTCTATAAGGTCTTCGGGGTAGAAGTACAGCAACGTGCCGCCCAAGGACATGAACAGAAAAGTGATGCTCAAAAGAGAAATACCAAACTGGCAGCCCATCGGGAAAAGAAAAGAGAAGGAAATGAGGTTCGAAAGGGTGAAAGAAGCAGACGTCCGGAAAACAATCATAGTGATATGTACTCGGTAACTTCACCATTCGTTTATTGGCAAGAGATTTATGATAAACTAAGACGTCAGAATCCGGAGTATAAGCAAATCAGTATTTCTTCTGGTACGGCAAGCGTGTCTTTCAACCGTTTCGGTAATCAGCGGGCATCTGACCGTTATTCTTTCAATACGGATAATGGTGAATTTACAGAAACAAGTCTTTATCAACATCAAGACAAGTCGGGAAAGATTCGTGGTTGGATTTATTCTGTGCATGTTGGTAACTGGGGAGGAATGTTTACTCGCATACTTACCTTTATTGCTGCCTTATTGGGGTCTGCACTACCACTGACTGGATATTATTTATGGATAAAAAGACTCATAAAGGTACGGAAATGAATGAAATTTTTTCCTACTATAAAGTTGAAAAACATAAAAACATCTGCCACCTGCAACGAAAAGCGTGTAATACACTAGTTAATAGATAGTTGTAACGTTGCAGATACCTGTGGCAGATAGGTTGCAGATAAAGTATCTGCAACACGTTATATAATCAAAGAAAAAGCCTTGATCCCTTTGTGCAAAGCTATGGGATAATTGGGGGACCCTATGGAGAAACTGTAGTGTCCCGCCTTAGAAACTCTCGTTTCCTGCCGTGGAAACTGTAATTTCTAATGCCGGAAACGACAGTTCCCCGCCTGGAAACGGGAAGTTAATGTATACAATAAACTTCTGCACCCATGGAGAATTGGCTTTGCAAGGCTTATACTGTGTGGCAGATACTTTGATCTGCAACCTATCTGCAACAGTATCTGCAACGTTACAACTATCTATTAACTAGTGTATTACACGCGTTTGGTTGCAGGTGGCAGATGTTTTCATGTTTTTTCAACTTTATAGTAGGAGGATTACGCATCAAAATTAGGGTCGCAACCGTAAGTCATAAAACAAATTCACCTCTGTGTCCTCCGTGTCCTCTGTGGTGAAAAGAAGCATTGAATAAATGAAAGAAGAGCGGTGAATGATAAGGAAATCTCCCGTTCATCCACCGCTCTTTATCTTATATACTGATATAAGCTGAACTCCTAAAAATAAAAAGATTAGATTGAAAGCTCTTTCAATACAGTGACAAGATCTCTCTTGATTGGTTTGTCATTCTTAATAGCCTTGCTGAACGGTACGTAAACGATTTCATCATGTTCGATTCCGATCATTACGTTACGTTGATCTTCCATAATAGCATCGATAGCAGCAGCACCGAGGCGGCTTGCCAGGATACGGTCGTGGGCAGTTGGGCTACCACCACGTTGCAGGTGACCTAAAATCGTCACACGTACATCATATTGCGGATATTCGTTTTTCACACGTTCGGCATAATGCATGGCTCCTCCTGTCAGTTCGCTTTCGGCTACCAATACAATGCTACTGTTTTTTGATTTGCGGAATCCGTTTTTGATAAACTCTTCCAGTTGGTCGACTTCCGTACTGAATTCCGGAATAATGGCAGCTTCCGCACCCGAAGCGATAGCTCCGTTCAACGCAAGGAAACCGGCATCACGTCCCATAACTTCAACGAAGAACAAACGTTCATGTGAAGTGGCTGTGTCGCGAATCTTATCTACGGCATCCAATATGGTATTCAATGCAGTATCATATCCGATGGTCGTATCTGTACCATAAAGGTCGTTGTCAATAGTTCCCGGCAGTCCGATACATGGAACATCAAATTCCTGTGCAAAGATACGCGCACCTGTCAGTGAGCCGTCTCCACCAATGATAACCAAAGCATCGATGCCTTCTTTTTTCATGTTGTCATAAGCCAACTGACGACCTTCCGGAGTCGTGAACTCTTTACAACGTGCCGTTTTCAGGATAGTACCACCCAACTGGATGATGTTACTCACATTCTGACTCTTGAATTCTTTGATTTCACCTGTAACCAGACCTTTATATCCTCTGTATATACCTTTAACTTGCAATCCATTGTAGATGGCTGCACGTGTCACTGCACGTATAGCAGCGTTCATTCCCGGAGCATCACCTCCGGAGGTCAAAATTCCGATACACTTAACTGTTCCCATATAACAATCTCTCATTAATTAGTTTGACGCGGCAAATGTACAACAAAAAGTTGAAAGCAGTGGTTATGAAGTTTTTTTTCGTAAGAAGAAAACATTAAAAATGTTCAAATGACCTTTTTTCGCTTTCCTTTTATTCGTTCATGTTACTTTGCCGTTTCCTTATGTTGCTTTGCTATTATTCTTTGTCAGAATAAAGCTGTTATTCTTTGATGAGCGTCCGAATGTGATTGTAAATCTTCTCCATCAACCATTTAGGAGTAGAAGTCGCACCACATACGCCAATTGAATTTACGTTTTGAAGGAGAGAAGGATCTATTTCTTTCTCGTTATCTATCAAATGTGAATTGGTGTTCACCTTCAAACACTCCTCGAACAGCATTTTTCCGTTTGAACTCTTTTTGCCGCTGACGAAAAATATCAAATCGTGTGTAGCCGCAAATTCCCGAAGCTTAGGCATCCGGTTGGCAACCTGACGACAGATAGTATCATAATATTCGAAAGTCGCCTCCGGTGAAATATGTTGCTTGAAGTATTCCACAATTTCCTGAAACTCGTCCAGTGACTTGGTAGTCTGTGAGAAAAGACGGATGCTTTTGTTTAAATCCAACTTTTTGGCTTCTTCTGCCTTTTCGATGACAATTGCTTTTCCATCTGTTTGACCCACCAATCCCAGCACTTCAGCATGACCGCTTTTGCCGTATATGACAATTTGTTTTTCTTTGTCACTGTCTGCCAGATACCCTTGTCTGATACGTTTTTGCAAACGTAATACTACCGGACAGGTCGCATCGATAATTTCTATATTATTTTCACGGGCAATCATGTAAGTTTCCGGTGGCTCTCCGTGTGCGCGAAGCAATACTTTGGCATTCTTCAGTTGTTTGAATTCTTCCCGGTTGATCGTGATTAATCCCATCGTTTTAAGCCTTTCCACTTCCCGGCTATTGTGTACAATATCTCCGAGACAATAGAGAGTCTCTCCCTTTGCCAACTCCTCTTCTGCCTTATGAATGGCTGTCACCACACCAAAGCAGAAGCCGGAATCTTCGTCTATCTCTACCTTGATCATAAAGCAAATTATTTACTTACCTTATTAAATTGTCCGAAAAGCCATTCCTTTTGCTCTTCAATCGATAAGTGGGTGTTATCCAGAAGCAGAGCATCTTCAGCTTTGCGAAGTGGACTTACTTCCCGGTTCTGGTCGATATAATCCCGTTGTTTCACGTTTTCCAGAATTTCGTCGAAGCTGGCTTCCTGTCCTTTTGCTTTCAGCTCGTCATAACGGCGTTGAGCACGGATTTCGGGAGTGGCGGTTACAAATATTTTCAGTTCCGCATCCGGGAAAACGGTAGTTCCTATATCCCGGCCATCCATGACGATGCCCTTTTCCTTTCCCATTGCTTGTTGCTGCGCCACCATTTCTTCACGTACGATGTCAAGCGTACTGATAGGGCTCACTTTGGAAGAAACCTCCATTGAACGGATTTTATTCTCCACATTCACGCCGTTCAGATACGTGTCGGGACGTCCGGTTTCTTTATTCAGCTGGAAAGATATACGAATATTCTTGATTTCTTTTTTCAGTTTCTCCGTATCGATCACGTCTCCGTTGAAAATCCCGTTCTCTATACTATATAAAGTGACCGCACGATACATGGCTCCACTGTCAATGTAAATGTAACCCACTTCGCGGGCAAGATCTTTGGCCATTGTACTTTTTCCACAAGAGGAAAAGCCATCGATTGCAATTGTTATCTTTTTCATATTCAGTTCATCTGATTTGTTCGCCAAAGATACGGTAAATTTGAAAATCAACCATAAGTTTGCCGTTAAAAGGAGCAAGACAAGTACGAAAGAATTAAAAAAGTTAAAAAGCCGGATAAAAAGAGGCAAAGAGGGAAACGAATACATGAAAATGTACTATATTTGCCCGGAGACACATGAAAGGACACTTTTTTTTAATCATTATATTAATAAATTTATGGAAGTTAAAAAATCACCCAAGGCAGACCTGGAAGGCAAGAAGTCTACATGGTTGCTCGTTGGTTACGTGGTAGTTCTAGCTTTCATGTTCGTGGCGTTCGAATGGACCCAGCGTGACGTGAAGATAGATACAAGCCAGGCAGTAGCCGATGTCGTGTTTGAAGAGGAAATTATTCCTATTACCGAAACCCCTGAACAAGCAGCTCCACCACCACCTGAAGCTCCAAAGGTAGCAGAATTGCTGGAGATTGTGGATGATAAAGCTGATATTGAGGAAACAACAACTATTATCAATGAAGATAATCAAGCTCGTGTAGAAGTAAAATATGTGCCTGTACAAGTGGTTGAAGAAGAACCGGAAGAACAGACTATTTTCGAGGTTGTAGAAAATATGCCGGACTTCCCGGGCGGACAAGCAGCTTTGATGCAGTATCTGGCAAAAAATATTAAATATCCGACTATCGCACAGGAAAACGGAACTCAAGGACGTGTTATCGTACAGTTCGTTGTTAACAGAGACGGTAGTATCGTAGATGCGAAGGTTGTACGTAGCGTCGACCCGTATCTGGATAAAGAAGCCCTCCGTGTGATTAATACCATGCCGAAGTGGAAACCAGGTATGCAGCGCGGAAAACCGGTACGTGTTAAATTTACAGTTCCTGTGATGTTTAGATTGCAGTAATTTGTAACACTATAAATGGAGAGGCTGCTTTCGGCAGCCTCTTTTTATTCATTAATTTTTTTATTCATCATGTTTACAGCTTCTCAATTACTCGATAAGATAAATAATCATATTTCTGAAATCCAGTTTACCCGGACGCCGAAAGGACTTTATGAACCGATTGAATATATCCTTTCTCTGGGTGGGAAGCGGATACGTCCTGTATTAATGTTGATGGGATATAACTTGTATCGGGAGGATGTTGCGTCTATATACGATCCTGCCACTGCGATTGAAGTTTACCACAATCACACCTTGTTGCATGATGATTTGATGGATCGTTCGGATGTGCGCAGAGGGAAACCTACCGTGCACAAGGTCTGGAATGATAATACTGCTGTACTTTCGGGAGATGCTATGTTGATTCTGGCATTTCGGTATATGACGGGTTGTCCACCGGAACACCTGAAAGAAGTGATGGATTTATTCAGTTTGACTACACTCGAAATCTGTGAAGGACAGCAACTGGATATGGAATTTGAATCTCGCTGTGACGTTACAGAAGACGAATACATTGAAATGATTCGTTTGAAAACAGCCGTGTTGCTTGCGGGTAGTCTTAAAATAGGTGCAATTCTGGCAGGAGCGACTGCTGAAGATGCAGAAAATCTATATAATTTTGGAATGCATATTGGAGTAGCATTCCAGTTACAGGATGATTTGTTGGATGTATATGGTGATCCGGAAGTGTTCGGGAAGAAGATAGGTGGAGACATCCTCTGCAATAAAAAAACATATATGCTTATCAAAGCACTGAACCGTGCGGATGAAAAGCAGCATGCTGAATTGAATCGTTGGTTGAATGCGGAGGCTTTTCAACCTTCTGAAAAAATCGAAGCGGTAACTGAAATCTATAATCAGTTGAATATCCGCAATATTTGTGAAAGCAAAATGCGTGAATATTATACGTTCGCTATGGAAAGTCTGGCGGCGGTAGCTGTTGCGGAAGACAGAAAAAAAGAACTGAAGAATCTGGTGAAATTATTAATGTATCGTGAAATGTAGTTAAGTATCGGAGATATGCCTTATAGACGACTACCAAATACTGATCAAGCAAGAGTTCGGGCGCTGAAAGCGGCTGTCGAAAAGGGAGAGATGTATAATGTGCGTGACTTGGCTATTACATTGAAGACATTATTTGAAGCGCGTAACTTTTTGCATCGGTTTGAGGCAGCGCAAATTTATTATACCCAGTGCTACGATAATCAGTCGCGTGCCAGCCGTAAACACCAGATGAATGTGAAGACTGCCCGGCTGTATATCTCTCATTTTATTCAGGTGCTCAATTTGGCAGTGCTTCGTGATGAAATCAAGGTGGCACATAAAGAGTTATATGGCTTGCCTGCTTCCAATACCGTACCGGACCTGTTGAGTGAAGCCTCTCTGGTAGAGTGGGGGAAGAAAATAATCGAAGGCGAACAATTAAGGACCACTCAAGGTGGCATACCTATTTATAATCCGACTATTGCACGCGTAAAAGTGCATTATGATATTTTTCTGGAAAGCTATGAACGGCAGAAGAACTATCAGGCATTAACCAATCGTAGTCTTGATGAACTGGCGTCTATGCGTGACCGTGCCGATGAATTGATTTTGGATATCTGGAATCAGGTAGAAGCCAAATACCAGGATGTCACTCCCAATGATACCCGATTAGAAAAATGCCGCGACTATGGACTGATATATTATTATCGCTCCAGCGAAAAAATAAAAGAAGAAAAAGAAATATCATGTTGATCGATACTCATTCTCATCTTTTTGTTGAAGAATTTACCGAAGACCTGCCATTGGTGATGGAACGTGCGCAGAAAGCGGGAGTTTCCTATATTTTTATGCCCAATATAGACAGTACGACCATTGATGCTATGTTGTCGGTTTGTAGGGATTATCCGGGATTTTGCTATCCGATGATCGGACTGCACCCTACTTCTGTCAATGAATCGTATGAACAGGAATTAGCGATTGTTCACAAATACTTGTCGACTTCCCGTGAGTTTGTGGCTATCGGAGAAATAGGTCTTGATCTTTATTGGGACAAGACTTTTCTGAAAGAGCAAATCTTGGTTTTTGAAAAGCAAATAGAGTGGGCGCTGGAATATGGTCTTCCCATTGTAATCCATTCAAGAGAAGCGTTTGAATATATATATAAGGTAATGGAACCCTATAAAAATACCTCTTTGACCGGCATTTTTCATAGTTTTACCGGGACATCGGAAGAAGCGGCGAAATTGTTGGAATTTGAAGGATTTATGTTAGGTATCAATGGAGTTGTAACTTTCAAGAAATCGACTTTGCCGGAGGCATTGACGACTGTTCCTTTAGAGCGCATTGTGCTCGAAACCGATTCTCCCTATTTGGCTCCCGTGCCGAACCGGGGAAAGAGAAATGAAAGTGCCAATGTGAGAGACACACTCATGAAGGTGGCTGATATTTATCAGAGGGATCCGGAGTACGTGGCACAGGTCACTTCTGTGAATGCGCTAAAAGTGTTCGGAATCCGCAAATAAGGTTCGAAAGGTTTTAAATTATATTAATTTGCCGTATTTATTCGAGATAAAAGAGGGAGAATGCTTCTTGAAAAGAAAAAAAAGAATACATTTGTAGCTGAAAATGCTGAAAACTCAGAGGGAGAGATGCTCGAGTGGTTGAAGAGGCACGCCTGGAAAGCGTGTATACGCCAAAAGCGTATCCGGGGTTCGAATCCCCGTCTCTCCGCAGAAATGAAAGAGAGATGAGAAGTAAATACAATAATAATAATCAATTAATTAATCTTAAAAATTAGACACACAATGAAAAAGTTATTTGCAATTGTTGCTGTGATTGGGGCCTTCACTTTTGGCTCAATTCAACTTGCTCAGGCTCAAGACGCTCCTGCAGCAGAACAAACTGAACAACAAGCTGCTCCTGCCGCTGAAGCTACTACAGCTGATGCTCCTGCTGCAGAAGAGGGTGGTATTCACAAGGAAATCAAAGTTAAATTCATCGAAGGTACTGCATCTTTCATGAGTTTGGTAGCTATCGCTTTGGTGATCGGTTTGGCTTTCTGTATTGAACGTATCATTTATTTGAGTTTGGCTGAAATCAACACAAAAAAATTCATGGCATCTATCGAAGCTGCTTTGGAAAAAGGTGATGTTGAAGCTGCTAAAGACATTGCTCGTAACACCAGAGGTCCGGTTGCTTCTATCTACTACCAAGGTTTGATGAGAATCGATCAAGGTATTGACGTAGTTGAGAAGTCAGTTGTATCTTATGGTGGTGTACAGGCAGGTTACCTTGAAAAAGGATGTTCTTGGATCACACTGTTTATCGCAATGGCTCCGTCACTCGGATTCTTGGGTACTGTAATTGGTATGGTGCAGGCATTTGATAAAATCCAGCAGGTAGGTGATATCTCTCCGACGGTTGTTGCAGGTGGTATGAAAGTTGCCTTGATTACAACTATCTTCGGTTTGATCGTAGCATTGATCCTTCAGGTATTCTACAACTACGTACTTTCTAAAATTGAGGCTCTTACAAGTGAAATGGAAGATTCTTCTATCTCTTTGCTTGATATGGTAATCAAATATAACTTGAAATACAAAAAATAATCTAAAATGAGTAAGTTAACATATAGAATATCGTATTACGCACTGTATGCGATGTTTGCTATTATTCTGATCGTTATTGGCTTGTTCTTCTTAGGAGGAGATGCCTCGGGCGATGCCTTAATTCCGGGAGTAGATCCCGAAATGTGGCAACCGGCTCAAACAGACGCCTTACTCTATCTGATGTACGTTTTGTTTGGCTTAGCCATTGCAGCCACTGTTATTGCTGCTGTATTCCAATTTGGTGCAGCTTTGAAGGATAACCCGGCAAATGCCATCAAGTCTTTACTTGGTTTGGTTCTTTTAGCTGTTGTTCTTATTGTAGCTTGGGCAATGGGTGATGGTACACCAATGCAGATTCCTGGCTATAGTGGTACAGACAATGTTCCTTTTTGGCTGAAAGTAACTGATATGTTCCTTTATTCTATTTACATATTGTTGTTTGTGACAGTTGTTGCAATCATTGCGAGTGGTATAAAGAAAAAATTGTCGTAATCAATTGAGGATACTCGATTAAATAAGTTATTAAAATGGCAAAAGGAAAAAGAAAAGTTCCTGATATAAACTCAAGTTCTACGGCGGATATTGCTTTCTTGTTGCTGATCTTCTTCTTGATTACAACATCAATGGATACGGACCGTGGTTTGGCAAGACTTTTGCCTCCACCACCCGAAGATGAAAAGAATGAGAATACCGATAAAATTAAAGAACGTAACATCCTGCAGGTTTATCTGAATAAAGATGATGCTTTGATGTGCGGGAATGATTATATTGGTGTTGATCAGTTGAGGCAGAAAGCCAAAGAGTTTATTGCTAACATCAATAACGCTGAGAATATGCCGGAAAAGACACAAAAAAATGTCGATTTCTTTGGTACTACTCTTGTTAATGATAAGCATGTAATTTCTTTGCAGAATGACCGCGGGTCTTCTTATCAGGCATATATAAGTGTGCAGAACGAATTGGTAGCTGCATACAATGAATTGAGAGATGAGTTAGCTCAAGAAAAGTTTGGGGTTACTTACGCTGAACTGAATGATGCACAGCAGAAAGCTGTTCGTGAAGTTTATCCGCAACGAATTTCTGAAGCAGAACCTAAAAAATACGGAGAAAAAAAGAAGTAAGTAATGGGAAAATTTAATAAGACTGGTAAACGTGAAATGCCGGCATTGAATACTTCTTCGTTGCCTGACCTTATCTTTACCTTGTTGTTCTTCTTTATGATTGTAACAACGATGCGTGAGGTAACATTAAAGGTGCAGTTTACACTTCCGCAAGGTACTGAACTCGAAAAACTGGAGAAGAAATCACTGGTAACATTCATTTATGTAGGGGAACCTACACAAGAATATCGCGCGAAAATGGGTACTGAAAGTCGTATTCAGTTGAATGACAGTTATGCTGAAGTGGGTGAAGTACAAGACTTCATTTTTCAGGAACGTGCGAGTATGAATGAAGGCGATGCTGCTAAGATGACTGTGTCTCTGAAAGTAGATCAGAAGACAAAGATGGGTATTGTTACTGATGTAAAAAATGCTCTTAGAAAATCTTATGCTTTGAAGATTAACTATTCGGCTACGAAACGTGGTGAGAAGTAATTAGTTAATTCAATATATATAAAAAGGGCGTTCAATTCAAATTGAACGCCCTTTTTATATATACGTAGCTGGAGTAAGGTTTTCCATTTGTGAAACTAATTTCGAGCTGCTACCTAATTTAATTAGTTGTCTTTTACTCCATATACTTCTTTATGTATTCTCTTTTTGATTGTTTCAAAATCCTTTTCACAATCCAATTCTCCGTGTACCATTAAATACATGGGCAGAAAATCATCTCCGGGCTTGTAAGGAGGTTGGCTATAGTCTTTTTCCCACAGCGTAAAGCCTTGACGTTGATAAAAGCTGATACGTCGTTTTGCCATTTCCTCTATCGGACGTTCTACTTCCAATACGATCGGGCGTTTCAAATAATTGCATAAGTATTCCAGCGTGCGTTTTCCATAGCCTCCATTTCGCAGGGCAGGATTGGTTGCAAAGTGTTCTACATAGTAGAAACTGTCAAAATCCCAATAGGTAATGAAGCCGACTGGCAGGTCATCATCAAAGATGATGTTATTATGAAAGTTGCCCGTACGATCAGTGTACTCGCGCAGTTGTTCCAACTGACGGTACTCTTCCGGTGGAAACGAATCAATTAGAAGCTCTTCCATGAATTTGTAATGTTGCAGATCCGACGTACTAATTGGTTGAAGTCTAATCATGAGGTTTGGGTTTTAAGTTTGACAATAATATAATTGTATTCCATTAAGGAACATAAAATTCAATCATTCGACGGATGGCACGTTGACAAACCGGACAAAACTCCGGATATTCGTTTGTTTTCATGCGACAGTCATAAGCCGGACGATAAATGCCTTTGGCAGAGTAGCCACCTCCTTCATATACTCCTACGGGATATTTCTTTTTTTCAGCAATGGGGGTCGGGATCGGGGTACCTGACGGAAGCATATCTTTCCATTTGGAAGCGAAGTTCACACGTGTTGAAATATTCTGTTCCCATGGTTCGACATCCAGCGGATAAGTATCTGTCATCACATCATCATCATAGAAATATTCGTCAGCTAATCCACCGAAACTGTGTCCGAATTCGTGTACGACTACCGGCTTGAACATCGGGTGATGGGCCGTGGTCAGCGTATACGAATTGTATATTCCTCCACCACCATATACATCCGTGTTAGCCAGGATAATGATATGTTCGTAGGGGATGCCTGCCAATGCATTATGGATAGACTTTACCCGGCTGGTAGTCAGATAACGGTCCGAGTAAAAAGTATCGAAATGGGAGTGAACCGCCGTTTGCTTCCACTGGTTTTCGCGAGGAACACTGACACCGCTGTCTGTAGAAGGACTGGCTACGGCAACAATATTAAATTTACTCTTCATGGAGCGGAACGGCTCGTAAGAAAATAAACTTTCGCAGGTGCGTTGTGCATCCTGATAGAATACATCCATTTCTTTTTCTGTATACCCTTCTGCCAGGATAGCAACATCTATGCAGTCTTTTTCATTGCCACTTTGCAGCATATACCGATGTGGAGTAATATGTGATACTCCCCGTTTATGAATCAATATGTCATCCGGGCGCACGATATGTTTGTAAGTAGCCATTGTTTTCTTTCGTGGAGAATACAAAGTAACTTCTACTTCCACAGGCTGTTTGGGATAGGGAAGAAGAAAGGTATTCTCAAATCCTTTGGCTGTTTCTTTGGCTTCGTCTGTTGACAGCCATTCTTGAAATAAAGAAGAAAATGAAGTTTTGTAGATACACTGTTTACTGGCAAGGTCTTTCACAAGAATTTGTCCGTTACCTTCCAGTGGAAGTTCCGAAAGATGATGTTGACGTCCTGCCCAGGTAGGAAGTTGTGATAGCTCATCCAGATAAATAGCCTGTTGTGTAGCATCCCCGGTAAAAATATAATCCACTCGCAATGTTTTGTTCTGAAAATAATCAGCAAAATTCTGTGCGTAACTTCCTATAGAAGTACAGAAACACAGAATGATACAGCAAATATGTTTCATATAAATAGTATATTTATGTTTTTCGCAAAGGTACGAACTATTGTTGACTTATCCGCTTTCTGCAAATAAAAGTAATAGATTATAGTATTTGTTGTCGAAAAATCGCTAACTTTGCATAAAAGATTCATTGATAAAAACAATTTGATTCAAAAATGGGACATCATCAATTAGATGCTTTAGATGAGCAAATTCTGAAACTGATTGCAGGGAATGCGCGTATTCCTTTTTTGGAAGTGGCAAGAGCATGTAATGTTTCCGGCGCTGCGATCCATCAGCGTATTCAGAAGCTTACTAATCTAGGAATATTAAAAGGTTCGGAGTATGTCATCGACCCCGAGAAAATCGGATATGAGACTTGCGCTTATATTGGTATATATCTAAAAGACCCCGAATCCTTTGATTCGGTAACAAAAGCGTTAGAAGCTATTCCCGAAGTGGTGGAATGCCATTTCACTACCGGAAAATACGATATGTTTATCAAAATCTACGCAAAGAATAACCACCACTTATTGAGTATTATTCACGATAAGTTGCAACCATTGGGCTTGGCACGTACCGAAACATTAATCTCCTTCCATGAAGCCATTAAGCGGCAAATGCCGATTATGGTCGACATAGAAGATGAAGATTAATCATTATTTTCTCACGTAATCAACAAAAGCATAGGAGCAGAGATGTTTCTCATCCGCAGGATGAGCTTCTCTGCTTTTCTCTTGCCACAGCTCTTGGGATACTTCCGGAAAATAGGCGTCCGCTTCGGGAGCCGTACTGTTTATCTCTGTCAGGCAAAGTTCGTCAGCGAAAGAAAGAGCCTGCTGATAAATGCTTGCACCTCCTATAATATAAATGTGTTCATCCTCCCGGCAACTTTTCAAAGCTGCTTCGAGTGAAGGAAAAACTTCCGTACCGGGATATACTGTATCCGGATTGGAAGATAAAACGATATTTCTGCGATTGGGCAATGCGCCTTTCGGTAATGACTCGAAAGTTTTGCGTCCCATAAGTATAGTGTTTCCGGTAGTTAATGCTTTGAAACGTTTCAAATCATTCGGTAACCAGAAAAGAAGTTTATTTTCGAAGCCTATAGCCATGTGGCGGTCTACGGCAGCAATGATTGATACTTTACTCATCTTTTTTACACGGCTACTGCTCCTGCAATATGCGGATGCGGATCATAGTTTACTAACTCGAAGTCCTCAAATTTAAAATCGAAGATGCTTTTCACGTCCGGATTGATTCTCATTTGTGGCAATGGGCGAGGTTCGCGTGATAATTGGAGCTTCACTTGTTCCAGATGGTTCAGGTAGATATGCGCATCACCAAAGGTGTGGACAAAATCTCCGGCTTTCAATCCCGTCACTTGTGCCATCATTTGCAGCAATAATGCGTATGAAGCAATATTAAAAGGAACACCAAGAAAAATATCAGCACTGCGTTGATACAGTTGTAGACTCAATCGTCCGTCTGCTACATAAAACTGAAAAAAAGCATGGCAGGGAGGCAAATTCATATTATTCAAATCTGCTACATTCCAAGCGCTTACAATGATACGGCGTGAATCCGGATTATGTTTGATTGTTTCCACTACTTCACTGATCTGGTCGATAAATCCACCGTTATAGTCAGGCCATGAACGCCATTGGTAGCCATAGATATGCCCCAGGTCACCATTTTCATCCGCCCATTCGTTCCAAATACGTACTCCATGTTCCTGAAGGTATTTCACATTTGTATCTCCCTGTAGAAACCAAAGCAATTCGTATATGATTGATTTCAGATGCAGTTTTTTGGTTGTCAGGCACGGGAAGCCCTCATCAAGGTTAAAACGCATTTGATGACCGAAGATACTGATTGTTCCGGTTCCGGTACGATCATCTTTTTTCGTGCCTTCGGTAAGTACACGATTGAGTAAATCCAGATATTGTTTCATAATGAATAAGTTGCATAATCTGTGGTGAAAATGATTTTCCGTACAAAATTACAAAAATGGAGTGAATAAATTAGCAAACCAGCCGACGAACTTCTTCCATGGAGAACGCTTTTTCCAAAATTCCGGTGTCAGTTGGGTGCAATGCTCGATATCATTTCGAAACATATTATTCAATTCACCGGTTGTTTTTTTATCAAAAATGAAAGCGTTGGTTTCGTAGTCATATCGTAGACTGCGGCTGTTCAGGTTGGCAGTACCGACTGTACAGAACAAATCGTCTACCATCATTATTTTTGAATGGTGGAATCCTCCGTTGTACATATAGACAGTAGCTCCTCTTTTCATTAGTTTATGTAACTTGTAAAGTGCAGCATCCGGAGTAAACGGGATATCGGAAGCGGAGGAAACCATGATTGTTACATCTACTCCCCGGTCGATTGTACGGTTCAATGCCTTTTTGATGGAAGAGGTCGGTACAAAATAAGGATTAACAATATGAACATTCTTTTGTGCCGAGTAAATGCTCATGGCATAGGCATGACTCAACATACGGCTATTCTTTTTCGGGGTACGGTCTACAATTGCTACAACGATATTCGTGCTGTCTGTCTGTTCCTGATGTTGAGGAAAATAAGCTTCTCCTCCTATATTCTGTTTAGTCTCTTTGTTCCAGATAGTCAGGAAAATCTCCTGCAAATCATTGACGGCATCTCCTTCGATACGCATGTGCATATCACGCCAGGTTCCGATTTTGGGTAGTCCGTTGATATAATAATCCGCGATATTCATTCCGCCTGTATATGCTACTTTTCCATCGATAACAGCTATTTTACGATGATCCCGGTGAGCGGCGTGATTGATATAAGGGAAGGTGAACGGGTCAAACTTTACGATTTCGATTCCTTGTTCATGTATTTTTTTGAGATGTCTCTTTTTAAGCGGTTTATTGTTCGACCAGTTTCCGAAAGCATCAAACATAGCTCGTACTTCAACTCCTTCCTTCACTTTTTCGGCTAACAAAGTGAATAAAGTATTGGCAATGGAGTCATTTCGGAAGTTGAAATATTCCAGATGAACATGGTGTTTAGCTTCCCGGATGGCCTCAAATAAATCGATAAATTTCTCCCGCCCGCTTTTTAGCAGTTTTACTTTATTATTATCAGATATAGGGATTCCCGATTCTTCCAAGAAATGCAATACTAGGGAATCGCTTGTTAGTCCGATTGAGTCTCTGGGCTGCGTCATCAGACTGTCGATGACATCTGCCTGAACATGTAATAAAGGCAGGAACAGAAATAAAATAAATATACGTAACTTCAAAACTCTTCTCTCTATTTTAGTTTACAGAGCAACAAATATACAACATCTATGTTTGGGCTTACTTGGAGTGAAGGGTAGATTTATTATTGTTTAACACAAAAAGAGGGATAAAGAATTATTTAACTCAAGAATATAAAAGTCCGGGGAACTTATACTTCGGACTTTTAATCTGTATCTATTTTGTTTATGCCATAGAAGCTACCTTTCGTGTAGCCATAAATAATAGTACAGCAGCTGCGATAATAATAGACTTTGGATCAAGGCTGGTAGTGCCATGATTAATCATACCGATAAATACTTCTCTTATTGTTCCCCAAGCTGCTTCCAATCCGCCTAACCATACGAAAAGTACGGCAGCCACAGTCATCACGAAAGCGCTCCAGATACGAGCCAGGCGATTACTACGATCGGGTAAGTGGTGCATGACACGGCGACTGAATCCGTTATCTGCTATTTCCTGCTTGTTTTCTGCGAAGAAATCGCGCAAGAGCTTATCATTGTCTATTTCTGTCATAACCGTTTTGTTTTAAATACGTTGCTAATTTTTCTTTCCCGCGTGACAGATGGCTTTTCACTGTCCCTGACGGTACTCCTACAATCCCTGCAATTTTGTCGATACTAATGTCCTCCATGTAGAACAACGTGATGCAGGTTCTTTCCACTTCTTTAAGCATTTTGAGTGACTGGTAGACATCCATTTTTTGCCCGATATTCTCCTGTTCGGTGCTGTTGATGGCGTCTATTTCTCTTGTATCCAAGTCGGCTGTCTCTTTCCGGCTGCGAATATAATCATAAAAAACATTATAAGCAATACGATACAGCCACGTAGAGAAACTTGACAAGTTCCGGAAAGAGGCAATGTTCGTATATGCTTTGATAAATGTATCTTGCGCAAGGTCGTCACTCAATTCGCTGTCGCCGCAAGTCAGGTTCAGGAAGAATCGCCGGATGGGCGATTGGTACTCCTTCACCAACTGGTCGAAGGCCCTGGTGTTCTTGAACACCACGACCTGTGCGACTAACGATATATCATTGAGTTGGCTCATTTATTCTCGTCGTTCTTTTCTTCGTTTACTCCTTTGTCTTTCTCTTCGGATTCAGAAGGGATGATTTCGAAACTATCGGTTCTAACGTTATTCGGGTTCTTTTTTTCATCCTTATTACCCGTATACATCCGGGTAGCATTTGCGTCTTGAGTCTGTTGTTTACTACCGATAATCCATTGTCCGATACCCATGAATGTAACGAGTAAGCCGATAGCTCCAATTCCGAATTCGCCGGTGATTGCCCAGAGGAAGATGAAAAGACCGATACCCGTAAAAGTGTTCTTGATGCCTTGTGAACGCGAATCGACTGTTTTGTTTTCGCGGATAAACTCTGCCGGAAGCGGTTGGCCGGCAGCAAGTGCCTGTTCGGCAAGGCGATAACGTGCTTTCCGGTTTTTATAACGGAAGAAGAAGATTACAAATAGAATGAATACCGGAAATCCGAATACAGCAATGATTGCAATGATTGCTACCAGAATACCTCCGCCGGCACTAACATTGTGGAAGGGGAAATCGCTGTCATCCGAATCGAATGTGAAGCTGGCTTTGCCATGAGTGGTGCTAACATTACTTGAGTTTGCATTTACGTCTGCAGAATCAGCATCTGCTGTGTCTACACCAATCACTGTGACAGCAGTATTGTTCGTATTTGCTTTATTGTCTTTGGTCACAGTTACTTTTACTTTCCCGATGGAATCACGAACAACGGTGGTCTGGGCAACAGCCAGTGTGCAAGTGGTCAGTACAACCATCAATGCTAATAGAAAATTTTTCATATCAATAGTTTTTTAATTTATTTCTTTATCTGTTAGACGTAGTTAATATCATAGAAAGTTGCAAAGAGACGAAATATTTTTGATATTTGCGGAAATTAATAAACGAAAGATGGAATTACCTGCTTCTTTTATAGACTACACCCGCGCTCTATTGGGCGATGAAGAATACGACAAACTGGCTGTTGCCCTCCAACAGGAACCACCGGTTAGCATCCGGTTGAATCAATTGAAAATCAATCATTCTTTATCGGATAAAGTACCTTGGTCTTCCGAAGGATTCTATTTGGAGGAGCGTCTCACTTTCACGTTCGATCCCTTATTCCATGCAGGCTGTTATTATGTTCAGGAAGCTTCTTCCATGTTTGTGGAGCAGGTACTCCGGCAATATATCACGGGACCGGTGAAGATGTTGGATCTTTGTGCGGCTCCCGGTGGAAAATCGACTCATGCCCGTAGTGTACTTCCCGAAGGGAGCCTGTTGGTAGCCAATGAGGTAATCCGGAATCGTTCGCAGATTCTTGCTGAAAACCTGACGAAGTGGGGACATCCGGATGTGGTAGTGACCAATAATGATCCGGCAGATTTTTCGGCTTTACTCTCTTTCTTTGATGTGATTCTTACAGATGTTCCCTGTTCCGGTGAAGGTATGTTCCGTAAAGACCCGGTAGCTGTGGAAGAGTGGAGCCCCGAGAATGTGGAAATCTGTTGGCAGCGCCAGCGACGGATTATTGCAGATATCTGGGATGCGTTGAAGCCCGGAGGTATTCTTATATATAGTACGTGTACATTTAATACAAAAGAGGATGAAGAGAATGCACGTTGGATTCAACAAGAGTATGGGGGCGAACCATTAACTGTGCAGGTGCAGGAGAATTGGAATATAACAGGAGATCTTTTGTCAGATAAAGGGGATCATTCTAAATCTTCTATTCCCGTCTATCATTTTTTCCCTCATAAGACGAAAGGTGAAGGCTTTTTTCTGGTGGCTTTTCGTAAGCCGGAGACGGAAGAAGAGATCCCAGTATCTTCTTCCGCCAAAGAGAAAGCTTTCAAGAAGAAGGATAAGAAAGGAACAGCAGCATCTTCTCCTGTATCGAAAGAATATCTGAATATGGCTAAAAGTTGGTTGAATGATGAAAATTCGGACAAGTATATTTTATTGGCGGAAGGAACAAATATCCGAGCTTTCTCACAGTACTATACTAATGAATTGGCGACGATGAAACAAAGCCTGAAAATTGTGTCGGCAGGGATTGAGATAGGCGAGGTGAAAGGAAAGGATTTGATCCCTAACCATGCGTTGGCAATGTGTACCTCACTTTTATGCCGGGAAGCATTCGCTACGGAAGAAATAAGTTATGAACAGGCCATCACATATTTACGAAAAGAGGCCATTACCTTACCGGTAACAGCCCCTCGTGGATATGTTTTGCTTACTTATCGGCATATTCCTCTCGGATTTGTGAAGAACATCGGCAATCGTGCCAATAATCTTTATCCGCAAGAATGGCGCATCCGTAGTGGATACTTACCGGAAAATATACGCATCTTATCAGAATACGTTACTGATTAAGGCAGTATTCCCGCAGGTATTTCCTGTTGGGAAAGACTAAAGCTAAGCTGTCTGCCTTTTCCGATTTCTGTGCCTTCAGCTATTTCTTCCAGCGTGTAGGAAGGAGGAGGTGCAGGTGATGTCCGCGTTTCTCCAATGGGCGGAGTGTTCCAGTTCAGATTTAGGCTTTTATCCAACCGATGAAATAAGTACGAGTTTCCCCATATTATGAATTTATGATCGGAAACAGGTGTTGCCATATCTTCCGAAAAAGTGAGGGTTAGTGTCATTTTCTTATCGTCTCCTTCTTCTTTTTCCAGTTTGTAACTTCCTTGGGTTATTAATTCAAGTCCGGATGAAAAGGCGGTCTGTTCTCCTTGTTTGAAAAAATAAGCATCCCGTGCGTGGTTGTTAATCAGAAAAATGTCGGAAATACCGGGTAGAAGATTCGCATCTCCGTTGGGTAAGTTAGACAAGTAGCTGCGTAGCAACTCCATATTTTCGTAATTATCGACCACCTTGATTGGTAAAGTGCAGGTTTCTTGTGTGGCGTTGTCTGTTACTGTCAGATAAGTCGTTCCGGTGAGGATACCGGTTACATAAATCATACGTCCGGCAGGTACTCCACTCCAGCCAGTTTCAGTTCCGGCACTTGCGATGCGTGTGTCTTTCACTGCAAGTGAGTAGTCACCATTTCCGCTTTCCAGGCCGAGGTAACGTCTGCCACCCATAGGTACTTCGTATTCACTGTTGTAAAAACGCAGTGGATTGTCGTCATCATCTTTACAGCCACTTAGTAGCGTAAGGATGCAGCATAACATGAATAAATAGAAATGTTTAGGTCTCATAATTCAGATTTTATGTTCGTTGCAAATGTAATGTATTGTTTTGAAATATCCAGTCGGAATTTGAAGAAAAAGAGAGGAGATATATTTAGGCACGAATTACACGGATTAACACTGTTGCTTTATAGTTATGACAATACTAAAGACCGTGAATTCTGTGTAATCCGTGCCTAATTTATTATATAAACATACTTATATAACTTAAAAATAGAAATTAGTATGTTCAGCGTAACCCATACCTAAAGGGTTTTATGTACTATTTATAGCTTGCTTTTGTAAATCCGTGCCATTGCCTTTTGGTACTGATTTTCCAATTGCAGATAATTTTGATGACTTTGATAGATCACCGATACTTCAACGAAGTACTCGATCATACTAATTTGTCCACCTGTCAAAGCTTGTTTCAGCAATGCCAAATCTTGTTGAGACTGGAAAGTCTTGCTATATTCTTCCATTGAAGCATGCAGCGTTTTCGCTTCCCGGTAAAGTTGTGCCAATTCAGATTCCACTTGCAGTGTAGCATTATCCTTTTGCAAGTCGATGTTGAGTGCCTGCGCTTTAGCAATTTTCACCTTATTCCGATTTTCGAAAAGCGGGAAGGAAAAGCCCACCACTACACCGTTGAAAGGCACACCAGTCTCTGTATTCCGACGGTAGCCGAGTTCCAGCTTCGGCAGCCACTGGGATTTATTGACAGCAATCTGTTTACGGGCAACGAGAGCCTCGTTGCCTAGTGCCATTAAGGTACGGTCTGTAGCCATGACTTCTGATTTCAACATTTGGTAATCGCTTGGGAACGGTATAGCCGGATATTGATTTTCTTCGAAAACCACCGGAATATTACCATTCAGCGTATTCAGTTCCTGCTGCTTATTGCGAAGTGCCGTTTCGTTCAGAGACGCTTCCGTTTTGACATTCAACAGTTCCAAGTTGATTTTATTGGTTTCGAGAGCATTTGCATCCCCTGTTTGGAGACGTTTGGCGTACATTTTAGCAAGTTCTTCCGCATTGCGGAGACGTTCCTCCAAAATATGCTTTTGCTGACGAAGCATGATAATGTCCAGGCAAAGTTCTTTTGCCTGTAACAGTTTCTCCTGACGAAAAACATCCGACTGACTGTCAAGAGTTCCGGCTTTCAGACGGTTTAACTTGTTACGTGTGGCGTATAAACTAGGGAAATCAAAGCTTTGTGAAACAACCAGCTCACCGATTGTTTCGCTTTTATCTTTTGCTCCCCATAGATGCGCGTAAGAGAGAGTAGGATCAGGCAAGTTATTATCCGTTTTGGCTTCCAGCTTCTGCGAGGTAATCAGTTGCTCGTTTGCCTGCAACTCCTTATTGTTCGTTTCGATATTCTTCAATACCTGTTCAATTCCGTTTTGGGCTTGCACTTCACCTATGGTTAAGAAAAGAAGTGCAGCGCTTATGGTCATGATTTGTTTCATTTCTAATTTCTTTATTTATTACAATCTATTGTTGATAGATACTTTATGATAAGGCATCTATTTGTTTGACACCGAGGAACGACCCGTTCCTCACCGAGAAACACTTGTTTCCTCACCGGGGAACGATGGTTTTCTCACCGAGGAAAAATATCCCTCTCTACAGGCTTTTCTGGGCCTTTTTCCGATGCATCATCAGATAAACAATCGGAACGATAAAACCGTTCAAAAAAGTAGACGTTAATAATCCTCCTAGAATCACTTTTGCCATCGGACTTTGAATTTCGTTACCGGGCAAGTCGCCGGCAAGTGCCAATGGAATCAGTGCCAGTGCAGAAGACAATGCCGTCATTAAAATCGGATTCAGGCGGTCGAGAGAACCTTGAATCACACTATCATATACATTCAAACCTTCTTCCTTTTGCAAATGATTGTAGTGACTGATGAGCAACATACCGTTACGCGTTGCAATACCGAACAAGGAAATGAAACCGATGATAGCCGGAATACTGACTTCTCCTGTTGTAATCACCAAAGCAAATACACCACCGATCAGTGCCAGCGGAAGATTCAGCAAGATAACCCCGGATTCTTTCACACTGCGGAACTCATTGTACAGCAACAGGAAGATAACCACGATACTGATAAATGAAGTCAACGCTAATGTCCGGCTGGCAGCCTGCTCGCTTTCAAACTGTCCACCATACTCGATATGATAACCTTCGGGTAATTGTACCGATGTGTCGATACGTTTCTGAATATCATTCACAACACTGCGCAAGTCACGATCGGCCACATTGGCGGAAATGACAATTTTACGTTTCACATTCTCGCGGTTGATCGTATTCGGACCCATGGCCGATACCACTTCCGCTACATAGCTCAAAGGAACTTTGCGGCCGTCGTTCGTGTCTACCATCAGGTTACGGATTTTCTCTATTTCATCCCGGGCATCATCCTTCACTTTTACGATCAGGTCAAAACTCTTGCCCTGTTCATACACTTGTGAGATCACTTTTCCAGCCAAAGCTACATTCACATATTCCGAAAATTCCGGCAGGGTAATACCGAACTTAGCCAGCATTTCCCGTTTAGGCTGTATTTTCAGCTGCGGACGTTCAATCTGTTGTTCCACGTTCAGGTCGGCAACACCGGGAATGTCACTGATCGCTCCTTTGATTTGATTACCGAGTGAAAACATTTTATTCAGGTCATCACCGAATAATTTGATAGCAATATTCGCTTTCGTACCCGATAGCATTGCGTCGATACGGTGGCTGATCGGTTGTCCGATTTCTATGTTTGCTCCGGTGATCGTACCTAATTTTTCACGTACATCAGCTACCAGTTCACTGCGCGAGCGGTCTTTCAATTCGAACGGAGCTTCTATTTCAGAAACATTGACTCCTAACGCATGTTCATCCAATTCGGCACGTCCCGTTTTCCGGGCTACCGTTTGTATTTCGGGAATTGTCATCAATAACTCTTCGGCACGATGTCCCATTTTGTTGCTTTCTTCCAGCGAAATACCTGGCAGAGAACTGATATTGATAGTAAACGATCCTTCATTGAACGAAGGAAGGAAGCTGCGTCCAAGTGTGAAAAACACTCCGAGGGCAACTACAAAAAGTCCGATTGTACTTCCGAGAGTCACACGTTTATGTGCCAGTACCCAAGTCAGTGCTTTTTCATAAATCCCTTTCATCCAGCGGGCAACAGGAGCTTCTTTCAGTTCCTTGTTCGTCTTATTGCTTCCTAATAGATAAGAGCAGAGTACCGGAGTTAGTGTCAGGGCAACTATCGTAGACGCAAACAGGGCCACGATAAAAGCAACACCTAGTGGAACCAACATTCTGCCTTCCATGCCGCTCAAGAAAAATAACGGAACAAAACTGACTACGATAATCAACGTTGAATTAAGGATAGGCATGCGCACCTCTTTCGACGCATTGAATACCACTTCGAGCGTACTTAGTCTTTCTGCTTCCGCTTTCAGGCGGTTCTCCCGCAGTCGTTTATATACGTTTTCCACATCGACAATGGCGTCGTCTACCAATGAACCGATAGCTATCGCCATACCTCCAAGACTCATGGTGTTGATTGTCAGCCCCATGTAGTGTAAAGTCAGGATCGAAACGAGCAGGGAAAGAGGCAGTGTCACCAATGAGATCAGCGTAGTACGTACATTTGCCAGGAACAGGAAAAGCACGATGACAACGAAAATACCTCCTTCAAAGAGTGATTTTTTCACATTGCCGATGGAGCTTTCGATAAAGCGGCTTTGACGGAATATGTCCGTTGAAACTTTTACGTCCGGCGGCAGATTTTTCTGGAGGTCTTTCAGAGATGCTTCCAGTTTGTCCGTCAGTTCCAGTGTGCTGGTAGCCGGTTGCTTGGTAACAGTCATCAGGACGGCAGATTTGCCGCGTTCTGAAGCAGTACCCAGTTTCGGAGCCTTCGGGCCGATGGTTACGTTTGCAATATCTTCCAGCGTGACAGGGAAGTTATTCACTGTCTTTACTACCGCTTTGCCAAGTTGCTCTGTTTTCGAAGTGGAGAGTACACCACGTACAATATATTCATTTCCGAATTCATAGAGCACACCTCCATTGGCATTTAGGTTCATATCCTGTGTTACAGCCATCACTTCTCCCATCGAGATGCCGTAATGACGCATCCGTTCGGGATCTAGCTGAATCTGGTATTCTTTGATATCTCCTCCGAGCACAGCCACTTGTGCCACTCCTCCGGTAGACAGCAGGCGTGGACGGATGGTCCAGTCCGCAATCGTGCGAAGATCGAGCATGGAAGTGGAGTCGGCAGTCAGACCGACGATGAGCATTTCGCCTAAGATAGAAGACTGTGGTCCAAGAGTCGGTTTGCCGACATTGACCGGCAGCGATTCGCTGACCACCGCTAATTTCTCACTAACAATCTGACGAGCGAGATAAATATCCGTTCCCCAATCAAATTCTACCCAAACAACGGAAAATCCGTTAGTAGAGGAAGAGCGGACACGGCGCACACCCGTAGCTCCGTTTACGGCAGTTTCAACAGGAAAAGTAACGAGTTGTTCAACTTCTTCCGCAGCCATACCGTTCGCTTCGGTCATGATTACTACCGTAGGTGCATTTAGGTCGGGGAATACGTCTACTTCCGTATGCATGGCGGTATACGTTCCCGCAATAAGCAGGAGGATGGCCGCACAAACTACCACCAGCCGGTTGTGTAGGGAGTAATGTATAATTTTATTAAGCATGATATTTCATTAATTGAGAGTTATAAATAACTTGATAGATGCGCCGCACAAAAAAAACGGTTGCGACGCCTAGTCTCTTTAGTGTTCGTGGCTGTGTGCCGGGATTGCATTGCTTGCGCTTGCCAGTCGAACCTGATAAGCACCCTCGGTCACTACACGGTCGCCAGCCTTTACACCAGTTAGGATTTGAACGCTTTTGCCGTTGTCGGCTCCTATCGTTACTTCCTGTTTTTTATAACCCTCTTCGTCCAGTTGCAGATATATGAAGAATATGCCTTGTTCCTCTGTCAGCGCGGTGCGCGGAAGAGAAATCACGTTTTCCATTGCTGAAGAAAGCAGGAATACCTCCACAAATGAGCCGGGAATCACTTCCCCTTTGTTGTCGAACTCAAAAGTGACAGGCACATAAAAAGAATTGTCTCCGGCAGCTTTTCCGAAAGAGAGAAGTTTACCGTTCAATGCTTTCAACTCGTACACCTGATTATTATAAGGAGTCTGGAAATTGGCGGAACTGATGGTGCGGAGATACGGGTAATACTTTTCCGACACTTCGGCACGGAGGAAAAGACGACGGTTCTGCGTCACGCTTACCAGCGGTTGTCCGATTGTCACATAGTCACCTTCTTTCACGAGAATACTTTTCACATATCCGGCAATAGGAGCCGTAATGCTTTGGCCGATAGCCGAATGATTCTTGGAAAGAGCTTCGTAACTAAGACGGGCGTTTTCGTAACTTTGCTCCGCTTGTGCAAAATCCTTGTCGGATACGATTTTGTTTTTAACAAGCTCCTTCATACGTTCGTATTCCTTCTTGGATACCTCGTAGGCAATGCGGGCACGTTGCACCGGATCACCATCGGCGATATTCTTTGAAGAAATAGTGACTAGCGGAGTGCCGCTGCCGACGCTCATACCTTCCGTTACTTTTCCACGGAAAGATACCACGCCGGCTACTGTAGCTACGGCAACCGATTCATCCCCTTGAGCAGCCAGCACCTGTCCGCTGGTTTTAATCACTTGCTGGAAAGGTGCAGGTTCAATAACGCTCACCTTTACACCGGCTGCTTCAGCTTTCGCTTTCGGAAGAATGATTTCATCACTGTGGGCTTCGGCAGCTTCGTTGTATTCATCGGCTGCTTCATGATTGTGTTCTCCGCTACATTCGCCTTCATGGGAATGATCGGGTCCTTCTGCCTCGTGATTATGTCCTTCCGCGGCATGATCGTGTTCATCGTGTGTGTGTGTGACGGTACTATTATTACAGGATCCCAGCACGAATAAGCCCAGGATTCCCACGAAAATAAGTTTTTTCATAATGATATTTTCCTACTAAATTTTACTGTTTTCTTTTTACGCTACAAAGATGAGGTAGCGCAGATGCAACTAATTTGCATTTACGCTTTTACGCAAAAACAGAGTAGGGAGGGGCACGAAGAGAAGTGGTACGATGAGTATCCGTACCATGCAGAGAGTCTCGGTAAACGTAATAGTTTTTAATCCGTTTCTCTTGCGGTCGTAATAAATGCTCGATGATTACATCCGTGAATAAGGTAGCGATGAATACGTAATCCGGTCCGCTATCCGTATGTATGGATGGAGTGGGAGAGTAGAAACGAGTCATACATTCACTGCTGCAACATGAGTCGTTTCCCGGGTGATGATGATGCGTGGGACATTGCTGTTCTACAGGCAAGTCCTGCTTCATGCAAATCATTCCGTTGGGGTGATGATGATGGGGAATAACCGCTGCCACCAACATAATAATGTTGATAAAAAACAGCAGAGTTACTATAATTCGTTTCTTCCCTTTCATCCTTTCTTTTAGAGGTTATCCGCTTTTCAGAGCTTCAAAGTTCAAATATACAAATACTTTTATTTCGCCTGTAGCCGATACCCTCTTTTTATTATTTATTATTTCTTTTCCAGTTCTTGCAACGAATCCATTTTCTTCTTTTCGAGGAACTCATAGATACCGCAAAGATGTTCCGTCACCTTTTGATTACCGAACTCATACACCTTGGTAACCAGCCCGTCAAGGAAGTCACGGTCGTGTGAAACGACGATCAGCGTACCATCAAAATCCAGCAATGCCTGTTTCAGAATATCTTTCGTTTTCATGTCCAGATGATTCGTCGGCTCATCTAAAATCAGGAGGTTGACAGGTTCCAGCAATAATTTAATCATAGCCAGACGGGTACGCTCTCCACCCGAAAGCACTTTGACCTTTTTCATCGATTCCTCGGGACCGCCAAACATAAACGCCCCCAGCAAATCACGAATCTTGTTCCGGATATCTCCTTTGGCTACATCGTCAATCGTTTGGAAAACCGTCAGGTTTTCATCCATCAGCGAAGCCTGATTTTGAGCGAAATATCCGATTTGCACATTATGTCCGAGAGTCAATGTACCGTCATGCTCAATCTCCTTCATGATACACTTCACGAGCGTAGACTTACCCTCACCGTTCTTACCAACGAAAGCTACCTTATCACCACGCTCAATCGTCAGATTAGCATTGCGGAATACCACTTTGTCTCCGTATGTCTTTCCAACACCCTCCATGATGACCGGGTAACTGCCCGAACGGGGTGAAGGCGGGAATTTCAGTCGCAATGCAGAAGTATCTTCCTCGTCCACTTCGAGCAATTCCAGCTTCTCCAGCATTTTGACACGGCTCTGCACCTGCAACGTCTTTGAATAAGTCCCCTTGAACCGTTCGATAAACTCCTTCGTTTCAGCAATAAACTTCTGCTGCTCGTCATAAGCCTTCTGTTGCTGTTCGCGGCGATCCTTGCGCAGCTGCAAATATTGCGAGTAATTTACCTTGTAATCATAGATACGTCCCATCGTTACTTCGATGGTGCGTGTTGTAATATTATCCACGAATTTACGGTCGTGACTAATTACAATGACCGCTTTTCCATTATTAATAAGAAAATCCTCCAGCCATTGAATAGATTCGATATCCAGATGATTCGTCGGCTCATCGAGCAAGAGCACATCCGGTTTCTGCAACAGCAATTTGGCGAGTTCGATACGCATTCGCCATCCACCGCTGAAATCACTCGTCTGGCGTTGGAAATCTCCTCGGGTGAATCCTAATCCAAGCAATGCCTTTTCCACATCCTCTTCATAATTAGTAGCATCGATTGAATAAAACTTCTCGCTCAAGCTGGACACTTCCTCGATCAGCGCCATGTAACTGTCGCTCTCGTAGTCCGTCCGTGTTTCAAGCTCCTTGTTCAACTTTTCGATCTGCGCTTCCATCTCATGAAGATGTGAAAAAGCCTGTGCCGTTTCGCCAAACACTGTTCTTCCGTCTTCCGTCATCAGATGTTGAGGCAGGTATGCTACTACGCAATCTTTGGGTGCGGAAACTTTTCCACGTGTCGGTTGCCGTGCGCCTGCCAAAATCTTCAGCAGCGTACTTTTTCCAGCCCCGTTTTTGCCCATCAGAGCGATGCGGTCTTTTTCATTAATTACGAAAGAAATATCACTAAATAAAGCAGTGCCGCCAAACTCTACGGCTAGTCCGTCAACAGAAATCATACTATTCTTTTAAATTGAGGCGCAAAGATAGCGAAATATATGAATATTTTTTATACCTTGCGGGCTGAAAAGGAAGATAGCTCTAAAAAAACAGATAAAAAAAACAATATATAAGCGATATGGAAAGCGAACAAATGAATGAATTCAGACCTTTAATTTTGGTAGCTGAAGACGATGACAGCAACTTTAAATTAATCAAGGCTATCATAGGCAAAAAGTGTGATATCGAGTGGGCTAAAAATGGCCAGGAAATGGTGGAGTTGTTTCAGCAACACCAGCAAAGAGCCAAAGCAATGCTAATGGATATTAAGATGCCGGTGATGAACGGATTGGAAGCAACGAAGATAATTCGTGAATCTAACACAGAAATTCCTATTATCATGCAGACGGCTTATGCTTTTAGCTCTGATAAGGAAAATGCAATGAATGCAGGAGCAACTGAAGTATTAGTGAAACCTATCACCTTGGGTATTCTCCGCACTACGTTGAGTAAATATTTACCCGATTTGCAGTGGTAAGATTGATTCTTACGAGATTTTTTTTAGTTTATTAAAAAAGTGCTTAAGCGTTAAAAACGTAAAAGCATGGAAAAGAAGTATGATTGGGTAGAAAAATGGTATTACTCTAACTTCATCTAATGCATTTGGATAAAATAAAATAGGCGAACCTCACGGTTGGCCTATTTTTGTTCGTCTCTGTTAATTTGTTAGAGTACAGAAACGACTCTATGTAAAGTCTCTCCTTTGAGAGATTTTAAGTTCATTATTTGTTTCCGCCAGCCCACCATACGGCCTCGCTATATACGTACTGTCCATCACCGAAAGCAGCTTTCACTTCAGGATTTGCCAATACATCGTCTGCTCCATAACCGAAGCGCAATGGGAATTTACTGCTGTTCTGCGGGTTTTTCAGTACAATGAAGTTTTCTCCTGCACCTTTCAGACGGCGGTAGTCATTATAGGCTTCCAGTGATTCGCCGGATGCGCCGAAGAAAGCAAGATACTTCTGTATCATTGTCTCTTGCAGAGGGTTGGCATCGAATAACGGTTCCACTTCATCCGTGAAATAGGCTTCTGCCACATCTGCACCCAAATCGCTGTCACCATCATATATCCAAGTGTCTGCAGCATCTATAATTGAATTTCCCAGATTCTCGAATCCGGCAGTGACTGCATCTTTCAAAGCAGTCTTAGCTTCGCCCAGTCTGCCTCCCAAACGGCACAATGCTTCTGCTTCAAGGAATTTCACTTCGTGATAGCTGATTAAAAGAGTAGGAGCCGACATAGCCCATGATATCATCGACATACCATAATTATTCTGCAACTCTTGCGGAGTTCCGTTAGGAGCCGCTTTGATGCCTGCGATGTCCGTAGCTTGCGTAGCTCCGTATCCATAAGTGATATATCCGGTAGGATCAGGTTCCAGGAACGCTTGCGGTGCTCTGGGGTCATTGCGCTCAACGAACTTTTCAATCAGACTTGCACTAGCTGCTAAACTGTTGCGGCTGTAGCTGAAGGACCAAAGCGGATTCAATTGCGAATCAGCATCGTAAACGGCCAACTTACATTCTTCACTTGCGTTGGCAAATGATTTGCTCACATAAGTAAGAATATTCTGAAGATCTGTAGTCTTGTTGGCACTTTTATTGAGCAGACGCATTGTATAACGTGCTTTTAACGCATAGGCCGTTTTAAGCCACATACTTGCCTGTGTACTGGTGTTTGAACCATAGATCAAGTCTTTAGAACCGACTGCACCGGATAAGCCCGTATCTTTGGCAGTACCGTTATTCAGTAGAGTGATGGCATCATCCAGGTTCTGCATTACTTCCTGATAGATACTTTCCTGTGTATCCATTTTAGGTTGCATATACATCGGTGTACCGTCCGGATTGAGGATACCTGTCTGGCTATACGGTGTGTTTCCAAACACATCGGCTGCCACAGCTCCATTGTAGGCGAGCAGGATTTTAGCAATCGCTTCCGTCACTACGTTTCCTTTTTCCGAAGGATCTTCTTCGCATTTCTTGATAACGATTTTAGCATTCTTGATATTTGAGTACACGTTGATCCATGCATTGTTGTAGGTAGTAGCCGTTGTGGGCTCTCCGCTGCGTACTTCCGCGCGGTAAAGCTGGTTGGATATACCCGTTTCATGTTCTATGTAAACAGAAGAATAGAGCGAGAAATCCCCTCCTACAG
The DNA here is from genome assembly GCF_003604005.1 of Bacteroides sp. OF03-11BH. Taxonomy (NCBI): domain Bacteria; kingdom Pseudomonadati; phylum Bacteroidota; class Bacteroidia; order Bacteroidales; family Bacteroidaceae; genus Bacteroides; species Bacteroides sp. OF03-11BH. The sequence goes on from NZ_QTMW01000013.1 coordinate 68,604, forward strand.
TGCTGAATGCAGTACTTACGCCTAAGTCCGTAATTAAGAACTTAGCGGGCGCATCCAACGGATTGTTAGGGTTTTCATTGATTTTATCCATTGCGTCTTCCGTACAAGCAGAAGCAATGGTAGCAGTCAAGAAAGAAACTGCCAGCAATTTTTCTATTGATTTATATTTTTTCATTGTCTTGCAGATTAAAATTTAATGTTGAAACCAAAGCCGAAACTAGCTGTTTGCGGCATTGAATAATCTTCAAATGCTCCTGCCATGTTGTTGTTACCCTGACTGGCTTCCGGATCGAGGTCAGGCAATTGTGCCCAGATCAGAATGTTTCTGGCAAATGCGTTTACAGAAAGTTCAATCGAACGTTTTTGAAGAATTTTGTAGTTGACAGCCACTTCACGCAGTTTGATGAAAGAGTTGTCATATACAGAAGATTCGTCGATGTCGTTCAAACGGCTGTAATATACCTGTTGTGCGTTTGCACCTGTGATGGCGATATCGTTTTTAGTTCCATCAGTTTTGTAGCCGTCAAAGATGATAGTACCATCACGGTTTTCCGTTCTCTTGCTGACACCATAGTAGTCTGCCAGTCCGGTTGTCCTACTATACATCTGACCACCCTGTTTCCAATCGAGCACTGCGCTGATTGTACACTTCCATAAGCGTAATGTGGTGTTGAAGCCCATCAGGAAGTCCGGAGAAACCTTACCGATAACCTGTGCTTCACCAGCGATAGGTAAACCGTTTTCGTCTACCAGACGATTACCATTCGCATCTCTCTTGAAGCCTACACCGTAGATGACAGGGAATTTCTCACCTGCTGAAGCGCGTACCTGCGGAGTAACGTATCCTCCCAGAGAGATATTCTCCACACCCGGTGCCAGTTCATCTACGTAGTTGTCGATCTTCGTCCAGTTGAATGCAAAATCCCAGTTGATATTCTTCGTCCGGATTGGATTGAAGCCAAGAGTGAATTCATGCGTGTTGGTATGAATCTTACCACCGTTGGTGAGCAGTTTGCTAGCACCGGTAGAAGAAGCCAAAGGCACTTCAAAAATCTGGTCTTTAACGTTCTGGCGTGAGTACGTATAACTGAATGTGATTAAGTTATCGAGGAAGTTCACGTCAGCGCCCACTTCATACGAACGTGTATTCTGCGGTTTCAGTTTCGGGTCGAAAATCGTGTAGTACGGAGTATAGGCGGTAGTACCTTTCATCGGGTACATGATTGGAGTTAACGTATAGAATCCACCTCCATACGTAGGAGTAGAGTAGTAGTTTTCAAGGAAATCACCTGCTTGTCCTACTTCCGCATACGATACTCTCAATTTGGCGTGATTAACTATATTGTTTTTCAATGCATCTAATTCCGTCAGGATAAAACCAGCCGAAATAGAAGGATAGAAGAAAGAGCGGTTGTTACGTGGCATATTGGATACATAGTCCTGACGTCCGGTGAGGGTCAGATAAAGCATATTTCTGTAAGAAGCCGATACGTTACCGAAGAATCCCACCGTACGGTTTTTCCATGTCTCTTCCTCTGTCTGTTGAGTAGTGGCGTTGTTGATGTGGTTCCATCCCGGGAAGTTGTAGTTCGTACCATATTCATAATACTTCTTTCTGTTGCTTTGGATAATTTCGTTACCCACTACCGCGTTCAGTCCCCAGTCTTCATTGATATGCCAGTCGTAGTTGATGGTCAGCAATGAGTTGTATGTAGCATTTGTCCAGCCGTAGTTCTCGATCTGTCCGCGACCGCCACCGGTGTTGCTACCATATCCGTAGCTGTCTACATAGTGAGTGGTGTAAGCATCCACACCAACCATGTATTTCGCGTTCAACTTGTGGTTCGTTGTGCCGAAATCAGTCTGATAGCTTGCATACACATTTCCGAAGAAGCGGTTGGTATCTTCCGTAAATTTGTTGTTTTCCATCGCCCAGTAAGCGTTGTCAAAGCTGCCACGGAAAGAATTCTGTGTGTACGGGTTACCGTCTACGTGACTTGGAATACCGGCCAGATCATAGCTGGGAGGAGCTGCGTAAACCGTTCTCAACAGACCGTTACCGGAAGTCACTGCCTTGTCGATAGAAGTAGTGATATAGTTAGCTGTAAATCCGGAACTCCAGTTGTTAGTCAGTTTCGTGTCAGCACTAACCTTTACATTATATCTGTCCATACCAGTGCTTGAGATAATACCGTCCTGATGTGTATTTCCCAATGAGATAGAGTAGGAGCTTTTGTCGAGCATCTGCGCTACATTCAATGAATTGCTCCAGGTGATTCCTGTGTCGAAGAAGTCTTTTGCATTGTCATATGCCTGTGGAGTAGCCCACGGGTCAAGACCGGCTGCTGCACGCTGGGGAACATAATATTTTCCTTGTTGCTTACCGAACTTCTGCGTGTATTCGTTATCTGTGTTACCTCCATACGTTGCGTCGTTTGGAAGTTCGGAAATCTTAGGTCCCCAAGACGTTCCCGAAGTAGTGCTGAATACTCCACCCGAACCTTGTGCGTATGTTTTCTGGAACTCCGGCAGACGACCGACTACATCGAAGCTGACATTAGAAGAGAAGCTAACCTGCGGTTTGCCTTTTTCCACTCCTTTACCACTCTTGGTTGTGATGATAATCACACCATTGGAAGCGCGGATACCATAAAGTGCAGATGCAGCCTGTCCTTTCAAAATGTTGATACTTTCAATATCATTAGGGTCGATATCTACCGCACGGTTGGCGAAGTCCGCTCCGCTCACACTACCATTGTTCTGAATGTCTGTGCTAACATCCGGCGTACTGGTCACCGGCATTCCGTCAATAACGTAAAGCGGAGTGTTGTCACCCGAGAAAGAACGTGCACCACGGATAGTGATCTGTGAAGAAGCTCCCGGCATACCACTTGAAGGCTTCACGTCCAAACCGGACACCTTACCTTGCAACGCTCCCGCCAGATTAGAGTTGGCAGCTTGCGTCAGTTGATCCGATTTTACGTCCTGAACGGCGTAACCCAGTGCTTTTTTCTCGCGTGAGATACCCATGGCTGTCACCACAACCTCATCCAGTGCTTTCGCGTCGCTTTTCAAAACAACTTTTATCACTCCCGGTTTGATGGAAACGTCCTGCGAAATCATTCCTACATAAGAAACGCGCAAAGTTTTAGCAGAACTTGGTATGTAGAAGTTTCTGCCTTTATCATTGTTAATAGTTCTTTAACCCTTTTGAAGGTGCAAAATGATAAAAAGATACCGTTTTGGAGGCAATAATGTTCACTTTTCCTTGAAAAGCCTGATTTTGGTGCTATCTTTATGATAGAAATTATCTTTTAAAATATGCTAAATCGGAAAGGTGTTATTTTAACCTATCAGTTTTTGAATACTTCTTGCTTTCAAAACGATACTTTTTAGTTAAATACGTAACACTTTTTTCGGTTTGTCATAATTAGTGTTATCTTTGCAACCTGTTAGAGACAAAAAATCTGTTTATAGGTTAAATTTAAGAGAGAATTTATGAAAAGAAAATTGATGTTCTTAATGACCTTCCTTTTTATAGGTATAGGTCTAGTGACAGCGCAAACATCCAGAGTTACCGGTTTGGTTACCTCTGAAGAAGATGGGCAACCTGTCGTAGGTGCTTCAATATTGGTGAATGGCACTACCCTTGGTACTATCACTGATATTGACGGTAAGTTTACAATCACGAATGTACCAAGTTCTGCTAAGACTTATTGATTTTTCTTTCCTCCTTTCCTTCTGCTTTTTTCTCCTATCTTGTTGTTTTTCAATGTTTTTGTTTCGGATTTTAAAAATTAACCTATTCTTCCGGTTTCTTTTATTGAAACTTCCTTTATCAATTTAGTAGTCTTTGCTTCTCATTGATTTTTGAGAAGGGATTAATATTCTACCCAAATTTTTAATAAATTTCCCGGTGTTTTTCTTTATCTAGGCGTTTTTAATATTCGTGTTTTGGAGGTATGAGTTAAATGTTACAATCTAATAGTGATTGAAATTATGAGTGATAGTAAAGAAGAATGCAAAAGACTGCAAGTATAAGTTGTCTGACACCCGGGTGTCGGTATGTCTGAGACCCGGGTGTCAGATAACCTAGTTCTACTAACTAAAATAAAGGTAAAGCTATACTATTTAATTTGCATTAGAACAAATCAAATTTACGTCTTTACAAAATGGGATTTTCAGCTTGTGTTATTTTATTCCGCCACGATCACTTTGATGTCATAACCTATGAAAAGTCCGCTCTCTATAACACCGGTGATTGCCTTCAGTTGTTCTTCGAGCGAAGAGTCGATGTAGTTGAAACGGGTGTCGAGGATAAAGTTGCCGTTTTCTGTAAAGATAGGTCCGTCTTTGCCACGAGCGGGACGAAGAACAATCTCCGAGGCACCCAGTCGCTGCAACTCATGCTCTACATAAGTCAGTGAGTCCGGAAAGACCTCTACAGGGATGGGAAATTTGCTTCCCAGCTGATTCACACGCTTGCTGGGGTCGATGATGATGAACGTTTTGCGGCTGCTTCTAATCAGTAGTTTCTCTTTGAACATCGCTCCGCCACGTCCCTTAATCAAGTTCTGTTGCGGATCTACTTCGTCTGCTCCGTCGAATGTCCAGTCGGGCCGTTGGTTCCAGAGGGTAGTTTGGGGGATGCCTAGCTGTATGCAGGTCATCGAGATTTCTTGTGAGGCGGGAATCACTTCGATATGCAAGTGCTCTCCACGAATTCGTCGTGAGAGTTCGAACAGAGTCAGGTAGACTGTAGAGCCGGAGCCGGCTCCTATCACATCTCCGTCTTTTGCCGTGGCGGCAATTTCACGGGCTACGTGTTCTTTTGCCTCCCGGTTGATGATGGAGTCCGACCATTGCAGGTGTTTTATCAGGTGATTTTCCCAATCCATAAGTTTACGTTCTAAATCGTTTTCGTTTTTAAGTTCCTCTTTTCTATATAACGAATTTGTGAATCTGTTTGTTTGTTCGTTTCAAATTCAGAAGGAAAAAACTCATTAGCGGCAATTCAATCATTTAAATCGTTAATAAACGATTCGTTAATTTTTAACTTTATTGCGTTAAACGTTAACGAACATCTGCTTTTTATTAAACCGTGTTATAAGTTAGGCTGCTTTGGCCTGAAAATTTGGAGATGACCGAAAAGTCCGTATCTTTGTACTGTGTTTTTCATAGTATTAGATTTAAGGTTAACAAAGATTGGCTGTCTGGGATAGATAGCCTTTTTTTTGTCCCTACCATTCCTTACAGAATCAGCCAGATGGCAATGATGTGCCCGATGCTGCCTCCCAGACAAAACAAGTGGAAAGTGGCATGCATATAGGGTTTGCGCAATGAATAAAAAACAGCTCCCACAATATACGAAACTCCTCCGCCAATCAGCCACCAGAAAGCGGTAGTGGCTCCCAGTTCTCCCAGATGATCTAACAAAGGTTTCATGGCTACCAATATACAGGCGCCCATACCTACGTAACAAGCCGTTTCGAGATTGCTGTGTTCTTTCAGCTTTTTGAAGCTAAGAATGAAACCGGCGATAGCCGACAGCCAGACGAAAGCGAAGATTCCCCATCCCCATCCGCCGGCATGCCGCAGAACGAGCAGGGTAAAAGGAGTGTAGGTTCCGGCAATGTGCAGGTAGATAGCTCCATGATCGAATTTGCGGAGCAACTCTTTCAGTTTCCCCGGACGGCTGCCGTGATACCACGTAGAACTGATATAAGAGGAAAGCATCCCCGCCAGATAGACGGATACACAAGCAACTGCCCACTGCGGTTCCATATTCTCGGAAGCCTTTTCCAATAGGAAATATCCGGCCACGATTCCAAGCAGGATGCCTATTCCGTGGCTAAGGGTATTTGCCCATTCTTCTATATGATTGTATCGTTTGTTCTTCAATGTTCCTTTTTTTGAATGGTTAAGTCACAAAAAATATTGAGTCGCAAAGATACTTTATTTTCCGTAAAGCGTTTCCCCCCTTATTCTTTTTTTAAAATGATTTTTCCTCCATATTGTCCTGCCACTTGCTTGCGGAAATCAATGAATGCCGCATATTCATCCGGACTGTAACCCCCTTTGTGCATAAACAATCGGTGAGTGATGTAGATTTCCTTATCTTTCACCTGAATACCGGAATGGAAACTGCCGAACTTGCTTTTCACGTCAAGCGGTTTCGGAAGTCCTTCGATTACATATCCTTCCGGCAGTTGGATGCGGATGCTGTCGGTATCTGTGTATCCGTAGTTGATGTAAATGGGATAGGTGCGCTTCGTCACAGGAGGAACACTGAATTCTTTTCGGAACACATTGGTGGGGATAAACAGACGGTTGCCCGTTTTATGCCCGTATTGATTGCTGGTGGCAGTGTAGTCGAAGGTGATAGACGGATTGGGCTCCTTGCACTCGCTGATTTGCAGGTTCTGAATATCGGCTTGGGATAAGTTGATGCTTGAACGGATGCGGTCTTTCTGTTTGTTAGGCTCCAGATAGACGATGCCTGCTTCATTCTCATATTGAAAAATCCGGGAGATTTCGTTCACCTCTATCCGTGCCTCGGCTGTGGGGGAGAGGGTGATGTTGGCAACGATGTGCTGTGTGTTCAGCGAGTCGGGATAGGTGGGCAGGCGATACATCTGGCCGCCGGTCGGTTCGATGAGTAAGGCGTCGTGTCCCGCAATGTCTTGGTGGACATAGCCGAAGGGAAGCGATGGATTTGTACATTCCAGCCAGAGCGTATCTTGGGGAAGCGGAACTTGCAGGATGACGTGATTCATCTGGTTGGCACTGGAGAAGTCTGGTAGCAAGCGCTCGTTGGTGGTGCTGATGACTGTATAAGTGGAAGCAATTCCCAACTCTTTCAGCATGGCGCGGGTGTAATTGGACAATCCTTTACAGTCGCCGAATCCCGTGCGGCAAACATCGGCGGCGGCAATGGGCTGTAAACCTCCGATGCCTAGTTGGATGCTCACGTAACGGGTGGTTTTGGCCAGATAATCGTAGATTGCTTTCACCTTGTCCCGGTCGGTAGTGCAGCTGGCTGTCAGTTCGTGCAGCTTGGCGCGGAAAGGTTCGGTGAGCAGGTCGCGTCCGTTGAGCAGTTGGTATTGCCATTCTCCGTACTTTTGCCAGCTGCTCATATCGCCTTCCAACTTGTCGTACTTGAAAGCGGAGGGAGCAAAGTAGACACGTGGAAATAGCTCGGCGAAATCCGGACTGAAAGGTTCTTTGATGATGGGAGAGAGCTTGGAAGCGGTGGCTTCAATTACTTGCTGCCCGTCGGCTCCGGTGGACTCCTTCACTTCGATTCCTTTTCCCTGCGTGTTCAGTTCGCGGTATCTGCATCCTTGTCCTGCGGGCAGCTCGATCCGGTAAGTCGCTTTCTCCACTCCCTGGTTAAATTCTGCCTGCGGGACAAAAGGGAGATAACCGATCAGTCCGTTGTTGCATTTCATTTCCCATTCGTATTTCACTGTGAAAGGGAAAGAAGGATGATTACATTCGTAATAATAAAAATAATCGTCCGTGGTAAGCGAAGAGCTGTATTCACTTTTCTGTAGTTCGGATTTCTTTATCTTACGTACACTTTGTCCGGTGGCATTGAGGATTTCTCCGGAGAATTTCTGCAAAGAACGGAACATGTCACATCCGCAGAAGAAACGGGCTGCCTCCAATCCTTTACGGTTGAGGACGCTGATTGTCAGGCTTTCTTTTTCTATGGATTGGGTCATAGATTTGCAGAGAACCTCTGTGCGTGCTTCAACGATAACGGAATTGGCATCCTTGAGAATATCCTGTGCACATGCCGGCTGTATGTGCAGACTTAGGCAGATAAGGACACAGGACAGACCGAATGCCCGGCATATCCTTTGTTTCAGGATGGGGTGGCTGGAACGGATCATTGGTGTAAACAGGTAAAGTTTATATTTTTTTGAGCACGATGAGTGCGTTGTTTTTTTCGATTACTTTGGCCCATAGTTCCTGCAGTTGTTTGTATTGTTCGGAAAGGAATATGTAGCCTTTCAGGTGGAATACATAATTGAGCAGGATTGTATTTCCCTGTTGCTGAATCATATATTTACACTGTAATCCGTCTCCTTCCGACCGGATAGATTGTGATTGAGGAAGTTCTTCCACTTCATATCCTTCGGGGAGAGTCAGCGTAGACAGCATCGTGAATTTGTACGGGTAGGGAAATTCGATGGGAAGTACCCGTTCCGTCTGGATAAAAGGATTGCTTTTCAATTGCGGAAAGAGCATTGGATTGATATAAAGGTGATCGTCCGTTCGGTCGGCTTGCAGGACGAAGTCAAACTCTTCTTCTATCAGTGCCCAGTCATTTTCCTGCTTTTTCACTTTCAGGTTGGTGACAGTGAGTTTCTCTTTCTGGCTGACTTTGTTTTCAGGATTCGAAACGAGATTGTCCTGTTTATGATTTTCATTTGCCTGATATTCGATGGCTTCCTGCCCGTAGAGAACCGTGCTGCGATGTCCTTTCACTTGATTTCCCTCTATTCGAGCATCAATCTTCATAAAACTTTTGTTGTGGGAAAGAGCCATCACGTTCACCCATTTCTTTTCTTCTTTCTCTTTTAGGGAAAGCATGCGTGCTTTGTTTACAGACAATTCAAGCGGCAATATATTAAAGGCAGGTACGTCCATAGAACTGTCTAAAAATACATATTTTTGTTTGTTTATATCGTGGATAGCAACAAAGAATGTATTTAGTTTTTGCAGAGAAGGAAAGTTGTACGGCAGCATACCTGATGAACGTCGGCTCATAACCACCGGATAGGCTTCCAGCCCGAAGTCTTTCAGGATGCTGATAAGGATGAAATTCAGGTCGGCATTACTGCCGCTTCCTTTCTTGATTACTTTTTCGAGCTCTTTGCTGTAGAGCTGATACCGTCCGTTCCAGGCCATTTTCTTTTTGAGCACCTGGAAGGCGCAGATGATTTTCTCCTCGAAATTCATTTCGCTGTTGTAGGCTTGTTTGGTTTCAGGGCGGAAAGGGTTGGTGAGTGAGAGGTGTTCGCCGAACTGTGTATTTTCCGGTTTGAGCAACTGCTTGTCTACATCTTCCCATTTCTGGCTGTATGGTTTGTATTCATTGGGGGTGAATTGAGTGCCTTGCAGATCGAAGCTCACTTGCACCTTATAGTCTTCCGGACACCAGCAGTAGGATTCGTCCTGACGGATAGTCGGAAGGTTGCGTGAGGTAAAGGTGGTTTCTTGTGCCGAAACGGTGAAGTCTTTGCTGACTCCGCCTGCACTGGATCCCTCACGTTCCGTGGCATGAATGGAGGAGTCTCTTTGCTTCACTTGTATGTAGTCCTTTCCCCGGAGTTCGATGTTGTAGACAAATACATGAGGGATGGTGATTTTATACTGGTTGTAGAGCATCGGGAGTTCTTCCTGCATCATCCAGTTGTCGATGTGTGAGAAATAGTCGGAGTAGAGTTTGTAGTGATATTCGATGATAGTGCCCTCTTTGACAGCAGGCAGAGAGAATTTTAGTATTTTATACAGGTTATTGAACCGTTCGAAAGAGATGGATTCCCGCTTCATGGGTGTTTTTATGCATTTCCCGTTTTCCATATTGTAGGAGCAGCCTTCTATCTCACTGGCTCTTTCCTGTCCTTCATCTTTATCGGTAGGAGAGTAGTAGGGAACGGACACGTCGGCGTATGACACTCCTTGTGGTTTCAGGATTTTGATGCGTACCCAGTGCTCGGTAGTTAGTTGAAAACCGTCATGGTAGATGAAGTCACTTTGTCCCTGATGGAAGAGATAAATAGCCGTAGCGGTGGTGTCCGGGGCATAAGAGGTAAGAGACAGTTCTTCTTTGGAGGGTTTTCCGTATTTCAGATTGGGCTCTATGGTGGCTGTTGTGGCTTGTTGTGGGTAGACAGGCGACAGGAGCTGTAATAGAAATGCGCAGAGAATGAATAGTTTTCTCATAATTGTGTTTTTTGTAGTATGCTCACAAAGATAAAAAAAATAGAGAAAGGTGTACCGCCTTTCTCTATTTTAATTTTGTTTTATGTATAAAATATATTATACCAAATGTCCGATCCATTCTTCGCGGTCGCCGGGGAGAAGGTCGATAACGGGAACTTCTACCATCGTGTAGCATCCCGGTTGTTGCTTCATGGAAGCGCGTGCCACGCATACCAGTACTTGTGCGGTCAGTGCGGGGTTATTGATACGCATATTAAATTCGAACAACTGGTTCTGTGTTTTGCCGGATACACCTTTGCGAGTCAGATTTACACCATGACCCATATCCAGCAGGGCGTCTACACTCGGAACGAGTTTCACGTGTGTTTCATCGTTCACGAAGTAAGGATCTGCTTTGATGGCAGCGGCTACTTCTTCGAATTTATATCCGTCTTTCAGTTCGATGTATACCATGCGGCGGTGGATTCCCGTGCCGGTCGGAATGGTCATGGAAAGGGCAGCTTTCACTCCGTCAATCGCTTTTACGGCTACTGTGTGTCCCATGCTCATACCGGGACCGAAGTTGGTGTAGGTGATGCCTTTCGGAGCAATTGCTTCCAGCATGGTGCGTACGATGGAATCGCTTCCCGGATCCCATCCGGCAGAGATGATCGATACGGCTTTATGTTTTTTGGCGGTAGCATTCAAGGTACGGCGCAGGTCTACGATACCGGTGTGGATATCGAAACTGTCTACCGTGTTAATACCCATCGCCAGATATTCTTTTGCATATTTTTCTACGCTGCGGGTCGGCGTGCAAAGAATAGCTACGTCTACTTCTCCCAGCTCTTTTATGTCCTTCACTACTGCGTAGTTTGCTAACTCTTCCGGTTTGTTCTCTGCTCCTGCACGACGAACGACTCCGGCTATTTCGAAATCAGGTGCCGCCTGAAGCGCTTCAAGTACATAATGTCCAATGTTGCCATAACCAACGATGGCAGCTCTTACTTTTTTCATTCTTTTCTTGGTTTTAATGAACAAATTTCTTTCTTTTGCTTGCAAAAGTAAACAAATTACTACTAACTTTGGTTCATCTGCTTTAATATTTTTATTTTTTTCATATTCTTCATATCTAATGCACAAAAGAATAATCTGTGAAAATCAGTGTAATCTGTGGTGAGAAAGTTTTATCTTTGTCCCTGTTATGATAGAATATATTAGAGGCGAACTTGCCGAACTAAGTCCGGCAACCGCGGTGATCGACTGTAACGGGGTGGGATATGCCGCCAATATATCTTTGAATACCTATTCGGCTATTCAGGGAAAGAAAAGTTGTAAGCTATATATTTACGAGGCGATTCGTGAAGATGCGTATGTGCTCTACGGATTTGCCGAGAAACAGGAACGGGAGATTTTCCTATTATTGATTTCCGTTTCCGGAATCGGTGGGAACACGGCTCGTATGATTCTTTCGGCTCTCTCGCCTGCCGAACTGGTGAACGTAATCAGTACTGAAAATGCGAACATGTTGAAAACGGTGAAAGGCATCGGGCTGAAGACTGCGCAACGCGTGATTGTCGACCTGAAAGATAAGATAAAAACAATGGGTATGTCTGCTGCCGGAGGGGCTTCCGCAGGTTTGTTGTTGCAACCTGCCAATGCGGAAGTGCAGGAAGAGGCGGTGTCTGCATTGACGATGCTAGGCTTTGCTGCTGCACCTTCACAGAAGGTGGTGTTGGCTATCTTGAAGGAGGAGCCGGATGCTCCGGTAGAAAAGGTTATCAAACTGGCTTTGAAACGTTTGTAGTATGAAGCAACAGAAGATATATATGAAAGCATGGCTGGACGCTCATGGTCGTGCAAAAGCAGTGGATACGGATGAATGGTATCTGGATTTCGCTAACCAGCTATTGCCGTTGGTGGCAGATTCTTTTATATACGGTGGGAGAGAGTGGGAGGAAGACCAGAAGCGAGTGGCTTTGACGTGTGCCTTGTATTTGGAAGATTGCGTAGCAGACGGAGGAAATTGGCGTCAGTTTATTCATTGGCACCGGAAAAGCTACGGACGTTATTTGCCTTTTTACGCACTGACGGAGGAATATTTGCCGGACGAAATTAACCGTGAAGATATTGTTTTCCTTTTGTGGGCCATCAATTCTCCGGTTGGCGATGATTTTGATGGAGTAGAGAACCCGATGGATGCGGATTTGCTGGAGTTTGCGGATACGCTTTACAACCGTTTGGATGCTGCGTTCGAATTGGCTCCTATCAGCGATTATCTGGCAACGGACTGGCTGATGGAAACGGAGCTGATGCAAAAGAAGCGGATGCCTCTGCCGGTAGCTTTGCCGGGAGAAAAGATGCCTACGAACGTAGAACGTTTCCTTGAAGCGAGCAAAGGTGAACCGCTTTTATACTTTGACTCTTACGAAGCGCTAAAATTTTTCTTTGTGCAGTCGTTGAAGTGGGAAGATGAAGAGGATTCTTTGTTGCCTGACTTAAAGGAGTTCGGTAACTTTGTGGTTTTTGCCAATCCGAAAGGGTTGTTGATCGGTCCTGATGTAGCCGAATATTTTGCAGACAAACGTAATCCGCTCTACAATGCCGAACTGGCTGAAGAGGAAGCATACGAGCTGTTTTGTGAAGAAGGTTTGTGTCCGTTCGATCTGCTGAAATATGGAATGGAACACGATTTGTTGCCGGAAGCACAGTTCCCGTTTGAGAACGGAAAGGAGTTATTGCAGGAAAACTGGGATTTTGTGGCTCGCTGGTTTTTGGGTGAGTATTACGAAGGAGAATAAGAATTATAAGAAATAAGTACTGTTTATATAAGTGCTGTCTATGTTAATCAAAAAAAGTAACAATCCTTTTGCCGGAAAGACAAAGTCTGCAGTCGGTAAAAAGAAGACGACCGGAAAACGGGTCGGAAAATCAAAGCAGGAAAAGGCTAATAATCAGTTGAATAGAAGGATAAAATAAAGGCGTGTAGACCACGCCGTTTTTGGTTATCAGGCTACGCCGTTTGATGATGGCAGACTACGCCTTTTCTCCCTACCAGGAAACGCCTTTTCTCTCACGCAGAGGATTAAGAGTCTCATTATGCATTTGACGGGAATAGTTGTCGTTTATGAAAAATAACAACTATTCCCGTCTATTTTATTATTAACCAATGGCTTTTTCTGGTGGATGGCTTTCCTTTTACTAATCGGTAATTTCTTCCTGTGCTTTCCGTTCTTTCTTCTTATTGATGAATCCGATTTTCAGGTTGGCTTCCTCTTGTTCTTTTTTAATCTGTTCCATGGCCGAGAGGATTTGTGCTAATTCGTAAACACCTGCTGCGGCCTGGCGGTCGGTTGGACTCATTGTCGTTTTATAGGTGCGGTCGCCTATATATTCCACACGGATATTTTTGTCTTTATTGAGATTCAGGAATTCGATCACATTTCCGTCTTCCCCTAGTTTGTAGTCAGCTTTTTCTATTTTCTCGTTCATGTCCGTTGTCTCGTAGCTGTCTTTGGAGCTTGGAGTTTCTGCAAAACTGCCGTCAGGAGCAATCACTTTCACTTTTGTATGGTGAATGTTGCCGGCACCACAGTAGATGGAAGTCATACTCATTATACCTTGCTCGTTCACTTGGAAGCGGAGGTACGAACGGTGCATATTTTTTTCAATGGTCTGTGTAGGCCAGAGGTAGTTGCCGACTTGTTGATATTCGGCATCTTTTTCTAGTTTGAATTTGTCCTTGATGGCATTGAATTCTTCTGTCTTTGCCTGAAAGGCGCTATCCAGGTAAGCAAGCGTTTTTTGCTGTGCCTTTGTTTCAACATCGAGCATCAGTGCCTGTCCCGCCTTACGTGCTTCGAACGCTTTGGGATAGAGAATCTTGATACTGTCAATTTGTAACTTAGCTTCTTCATAGTCGCCACGTTCGTAGGCAGCCTTGGCAACCATCAGTTTTTCATTGGCTTTTTTCTCAAGGCCATTTCCGCAGGCAGCTAATGCCAGCGTACCACAAAAGAGGATAATCAGTTTTTTCATCACAAATTCTATTTACTGGTTTTATTAGCGGCAAAAATACAAATATATCCCTTATTTTTGTAATTTTGTCCCCTCAAAACTTATAACTAAAAAGAATGATAGAGTTGACTCAAGAGGAATTGAAGCAGCATTTTAGCGAACCCATCTTCGGACAGATAGCCGAAACGGCTGATACACTCGGTATGGAGTGTTATGTGGTAGGTGGTTATGTTCGTGATATTTTTCTGCAACGTCCCTCTAAAGATATAGATGTAGTAGTTGTAGGAAGTGGAATTGCAATGGCGGAAGCCCTTGGAAAACAGTTGGGACGTGGTGCTCATGTTTCTGTTTTCAAGAATTTCGGAACAGCACAAGTAAAATATAGAGGCACGGAAGTAGAGTTTGTTGGTGCACGTAAAGAATCTTATCAACGGGATTCGCGTAAACCTATTGTTGAAGACGGCACGCTGGAAGACGATCAGAATCGTCGCGATTTCACGATCAATGCTCTGGCCGTATGTCTCAATAAAGCACGTTTTGGTGAATTGGTAGATCCGTTTGGAGGTTTGGAGGATATGAAGGAAAAGACAATCCGCACTCCCCTCGACCCGGATATTACTTTCAGCGATGATCCCTTGCGCATGATGCGTTGCATCCGTTTTGCTACGCAATTGGGTTTTTACATTGACGATGATACTTTCGAATCGCTTTGCCGGAATAAGGAACGGATTGAAATTATATCCCGTGAACGTATTGCGGACGAACTGAATAAGATTATTCTTTCTCCAATCCCCTCAAAAGGATTTATTGATTTGGAGCGTAGCGGTTTGCTGTCGTTGATTTTTCCGGAATTTGCTGCCTTGCAGGGTGTGGAAACACGGAACGGGCGTTCTCACAAGGATAATTTTTATCATACGTTGGAAGTGCTGGATAATATCAGCAAGAAGACTGATAATCTTTGGCTGCGTTGGGCTGCTTTGTTGCACGACATTGCCAAACCTGCCACGAAACGTTGGGAGCCTAAAGCGGGATGGACGTTCCATAATCATAACTTTATCGGTGAAAAGATGATTCCGCATATCTTCCGCAAGATGAAGTTGCCGATGAATGAGAAGATGAAGTATGTACAAAAGCTGGTCAGCCTGCACATGCGCCCGATCGTTATCGCAGATGATGTGGTGACAGACTCGGCTGTACGCCGTCTGCTCTTCGAAGCGGGTGATGACATTGACGACTTGATGATGCTTTGTGAAGCGGATATTACTTCCAAGAATATGGAACGTAAACAGCGTTTCCTGAATAACTTCCAGTTGGTTCGACAGAAACTGAAGGATTTGGAAGAGAAAGACCGTGTCCGTAATTTCCAGCCACCTGTGAGCGGAGAAGAAATTATGGAGATTTTCGGCTTGGAACCTTGTCGTGAGGTCGGAGTCTTGAAGAGTGCTATCAAAGATGCAATCTTGGATGGAGTGATTCCGAATGAATATGAGGCGGCTCATGCTTTCATGCTGGAACGGGCAAAGAAGATGGGAATGACGCCTATTCGCTGATAGAAGGACGGAACAGATATAAAATCAGGCATCGTAATCCTATAGTATTCAGACACTGATTTATGCGAATCAGTAGTTGAATTGGAGTAAAACAAGGCAGGAATGAACTAATCTTAGTTCTTCTAAGATTTAATTGGTAATATGCGATGATTTAATATTCATCATACATAGATTTATTCGTCTGACAGTTGTTGAACTTTCGTCTGACAGCTGTTTCTTTTTCGTCTGACAATTGTCAGACGAAAGAACAACAATTGTCAGACGAATAAATTCATGTATCATTAGCCATAACCCCATTAGGTATCAAAAATAAATCTGCACAAGCTCGAAATTAGTTCATTTCAGTACCGGCATGAACAAGATTCACCTCTGTACCCTCCGTGTCCTCTGTGGTGAAAACCGTATAGGAATGAATGATAACTTGCTTTCCAACTGCTGATTACTCATTATTTCTTTATCTGTGTGTTTATCGTTTGGGCAACGTCACCGAAAAATGAGGATTCGGAGTATGTTGTTCAAAGATGATAGCCTTCATCTTTTCCACGATATCCGGATGTTGGAGTGTTATGTCATGATCCTCATGAATATCTGTTTTTAGATTATAGAGGAACGGTGTTCCTTTTTTCACTACCATTTTCCAATCATCCATGCGTACGGCAATCTGGTCTGTTTCATCAAATTCCCAATACAGAAAATCATGCTTCTTTTGCTTTTTATTACCCAGGAGTGTGGGGGCGAAAGAAATCCCATCGAAATAATCGACTTCTTTTTCCTTATTGCGGTATTTCTTTTCGTAGTCTTTGATACCAATAACTTCGCAGAACGTCGGCATTAAATCATAAAATGCACAGATGTGATCGTTTACTTCGCCTGTAGGTATGTGTCCCGGCCAACGGGCGATAAATGGAATACGTATTCCTCCTTCGTGACATTGACGTTTCAGTCCGCGTAGTTTTCCGTCTCTGCCGAAGAAAGTAGGATCAGCTCCGCCTTCCTCGTGAGGGCCGTTGTCACTGGAGAAAATAACCAATGTGTTTTCGTCCAGTCCTTTTTCTTTCAGTTTTTTCAAAACTTCGCCCACGTAATAGTCCAGGCGGGTAATCATTCCGGCAAATTGGGCGTGTGTATGCGTGATGGCGTTGTATCGTGAGCCTTCGCTTCCCTTAAATTCTTTATCCGGGTTGAATTTAGCTTTGTATTCATTCAGGATAGAATCTTCCGGCTGAACGAGTTCCGCATGAGGTAAGGTGTAAGTCAATACGCCGAAAAACGGTTGTTTGCCGTCTTGCTGATCCAGCCACTCCAATGCTTTCTGGTGAATCATGTCGGCCGAATATTGCGGACGTTTCAGGTAGTCGGGACCATACATCGGATATTGGATGTTTTCATCCATCACTACACGTACCACTCCGGTGTCACCCAACGCTTTACTATAACGGTTCAGGAAATTGGGATAATAAAGATGAGCCTGAAACTGACAGATATAACCGTAGTATTCGTCTATCCCCCGTTTGTCGGGAGTGGAACAGGAACCTTCGTAACCTCCGGCCCATTTACCGAACATACCTGTGGTATAGCCGTTATCTTTCATTATCTCCGGCAGGATTACGTGGTCGGGATCATAAGGGTGTTGCCCCACTATTGAGTATTCTTTATTCTGTCCATATTCCACGATCGGTGCATTTTTCCAGTACTCCTTGTTACCTCGTACTTCACAATGGCCTGAATGTTGTCCTGTCATGAATGAAGCTCTGGAAGGGGCGCTGACGGGACTTCCTGCGTATGCTTGCGTAAAACGCATTCCTTCACCGGCCATGGCGTCTATATGAGGGGTACGGATAAATGGTTGACCGTAGCATCCTAAGTCTCCATATCCCATATCGTCACAAAGGATGAAGAGGATATTGGGCTGGGTATTTTTTTTCTGTCCGTTGGCAGATAGGGTAGATAGGAGCAGGGCACTGCCTATCAACGGGATTGATTGATAATTCATGATATTGTTGTCATTAAAATAAAAGCGTTTCAGTGTTTCATATCTGGAATTATTTCCCGATTAAGTCCTTTCCTTCGCGTACGCTTTGAAGGATACTTTGCAGTTCTGCCACTTTCTCCGGCATATTCTTTGCATAGTTGGTTACCTCTTTCACTTCTTTCATCTTATAAAGCTGGGGTTCTTTAGAGTTTCCGGTTTCTATCTTCGGTCCCCATTGAATCATTTTCGGTCCGTCATTCGGTTCGATGTATTTCCAGTCTTTGGTGCGGACGGAAAGTGTGTGATTAGAAGCCTGCTCTATCACCCACGGGCGGTCTGTCTTTTCTTTACCCAGCCAACTTCCCAGATAGTTGTAACTATCCGGTGCAGTATTCTTAGGCATCGTAGCTCCGGTCAGGGAAGCGAAAGAGGCGAGCCAGTCCACTTGTGAAACCAATAAGTCTGAAGTCATTCCTTTTTTTACTCCTGCAGGCCAGCTGACGATGGCAGGAATACGGGTTCCTCCTTCAAAGGCACTATATTTGTTGCCCCGTAGTGGTCCCGCAGGACTATGACCGTTGAGTAGTTCTTCTGCTTTGTCATCGTATCCGTCGTCTACTACCGGGCCATTGTCACTTGAAAGAATAATGAGTGTATTTTCTCTTAATCCCAGTTTTTCGAGTGTATTCAGGATTTCACCGACACAATAATCGAACTGTACGATAGCGTCGCCTCTTAATCCCATCGGATTTTTTCCTCTGAAACGGTCGTGAGGAAAGCGGGGCACATGTACGTCATTGGTGGCAAAGTAGAGAAAGAAAGGTTTGTTTTGGTTTTCCTCGATGAATTGAATGGCGTGTGTGGTAAGTGAATCAGCAATGTTTTCGTCTTTCCAGAGTGCCTTTCCACCGCCTTTCATAAAACCAATGCGTGAAACTCCATTAATGATCGACATGTCGTGACCGTGACTTGGCTTGAGGTTATAAAGTAATTCAGGATTACTTTTTCCGGTAGGTTCACCCTCGAAGTTCTTTTGATAACTGACTTCGATGGGAGCACTCGGATCATAGTTGGCTACTTTCCCGTTTTCGATGTATACACAGGGTACACGGTCGGCTGTGGCTGCCATAATGTAATGATAGTCGAAACCTAAATCGCCCAGTGCGCACGGTAACGGAGCATTCCAGTCTTGAGTGGCGGTTTGATCTCCGAGTCCCAGATGCCATTTGCCTACTGCGGCAGTGGTGTAACCGACACTTTTGAACATATCTGCCATGGTGTATTGTTCGGGACGGATAATCATTCCGGCATTTCCTGCCGCTACATCCGTTCCTTCTTTGCGCCATGCGTATTCTCCGGTTAGCATGGAGTAGCGGGAAGGGGTGCTGGTGGCGGCTGTTGCGTGAGCATTGGTGAAAAGGATTCCCGATTTTGCCAGTCGGTTGACGTTGGGTGTCTGTACGTTTTTAGCTCCGTAACATTCCAGATCGCCGTAGCCGAGATCGTCGGCATAGATAAATACAACGTTGGGTGTTTTTGACTTTGTCGGTGTGGTGTTTTCCGGTGCTTTGTTGGCGGCTGTTACAGCACAGGCAACAGAGGATACAAGGGTTAGAATGAAAGGTTGTTTCATTGGTTTTGGGGGTTAAGTGTGTTATTATTAGTAGAAAAAGATGTGCCTGTTCTTTGCCGGACACATCTTTTTCATCGTCTGTTTAACTTAATTCAATGATTTCTTCATTGCAGTTCGTCAGTTTTTCTATTCCTTCGTTGGTCACTACCCAAGAGTTCTCGATACCTACGGGACCTACACCCGGAATAACGATTTTCGGTTCGAGGGCAAAGACCATACCCGGTTCTAATTGTTGCTTTATGCGGGGAGCCAGTACCGGAGCTTCGTTAATTTCAAGCCCGATGCCGTGACCGATAAATTTGGCTTGTTGTCCTGTTCCCATAAATTTGTCGGCAAATCCGGCTGCTTTGACCACTTCGACTGCTGTGTCGTAAAGCACTTCACAGGCAATACCCGGTCTGGCAATGGAAGCAATTTTTTCTTGGATATCCAGACAAACCTGATGGGCGGTGTAAGCTTCTTCGGGCAGTTTGCCGATGGAGAATACACGGCTCATATCGTTCATGTAACCGTTGAAGTTGCCACCTAAGTCCACCATAACGCTTTGTCCCTCTTTTAACGGAGTTTTATTTGCTCCTCCCGGCAAGGCAGGATCAAGTCCCTGACCGCCTAAGGCAAAATCATAAGGAGAGGGGTAACCGGCATTATCTCCGGTCAGTACGCTACCCATGAATATTTCCATACTGCGTCCGAATACCCGGAAAATTCCGAGGCAACCTTGCAGGCGCATCAGGCGTTCTATTTCGATGGAAAATTCAATATCCGTCATACCGGGACGATAAACACCTGGAATCTGCTCATAAGCCTTTGCATGAGCAATGCCGGAGCGGCGGAACATTTCAATTTCTACAGGTGTTTTCACGCTGCGTGCCTGGCGAATCAACGGGGTACCATTTACCACTTCCGCTTCCGGGAAGAGACCGGCCAGACGACAATATTCCGTATAAGGAAGTTCGTCACCTTCTAACATCAGTTTGGTTGGCATCGGTAATCCTTGTTCTTTCAGCAGATCAACAATTTGTTCCGGTTTGCGGATAGAGAATGAGTGCTCTCCTGTGATGTTATTAGGACGTTTAAAAAATAATAGTGCAGGCGAATGAAGGGGGAGGTAAAGATAGCCACTGACTACACAGCCATACGTGTAAATTAAATTTGCATTACACGTGATAAGTGCGGCGTCAATGCCCTGCGACACCATCAGACTGCGAATTTTGTCACGGCGAAATTTCAATTCGGGTTGTAGCATTTTTTATTTATTACTTGATTATTAATTACAAAACCAATAATGGTAAATTATTAGTTGTGAGTTGTTTATCGCATATAACAAATTCACAAACTATTATTTAACCTATCATGCTACAAAGATAATTAATTCCAGCGAAAATAATGTTAATCTCAAAAAAATAGCGCTACCCGCGTCCTGTCACAGGAGACGAGCAGCGCAAACCACAAATACAAATACAACTAAACAAAGTCTTCTAAATAACGCCTTGCCCCATCATTGCGTGAGCTACTTTCATAAATCCGGCAATGTTGGCACCCTTCACATAATTAATGTATCCGTCGGGTTCCGTGCCGTATTTCACGCATTGTGCATGGATGCCGTGCATGATTGCATGGAGTTTTTCGTCCACTTCGGCAGCACTCCAGCTAAGGTGCATTGCGTTTTGAGACATTTCCAGACCGGAAGTGGCTACACCACCTGCGTTGACCGCTTTACCGGGAGCATACATCGTCTTATGTTCAATGAAAAGATCGATAGCTTCAGGGGTACATCCCATGTTGGAAATTTCTCCGACGCAAAGTACGTCATTTTTTATGAGATTTTGAGCATCTTCTCCATTTAATTCGTTCTGGGTGGCGCAAGGAAGTGCGATGTCTGCTTTCACTTCCCACGGGCGTTTTCCTTCTACGAAGGTTGCGTTCGGATACTGTTCGACATAAGGAGCCACAATATCGTTACCCGAAGAACGAAGTTCGAGCATATAGTCAATTTTTTCACCACTGATACCATCCGGATCGTAGATATATCCGTCCGGACCGGAAATCGTAATCACTTTTGCACCCAGTTCGGTAGCTTTAGTAGCTGCTCCCCAGGCAACGTTGCCGAAACCGGAGATTGCCACTGTCTTACCTTTTATATCAATCCCTTTTGCCTGAAGCATCTGGTTGACAAAATACAGTCCTCCGAAACCAGTAGCTTCCGGACGAATCAATGAACCGCCGAATTCCAATCCTTTGCCGGTGAATGTACCGGTAAATTCACGAGTCAGTTTTTTGTACATGCCGAACATATAGCCCACTTCACGTCCTCCTACACCGATGTCACCGGCAGGCACATCCATGTCCGGTCCGAGATGACGCCACAATTCCAGCATAAATGCCTGGCAGAAACGCATGATTTCAGCATCACTCTTGCCGCGTGGAGAGAAATCGGAACCGCCTTTACCGCCACCCATAGGCAGGGTAGTCAGTGCATTCTTGAATGTTTGTTCGAAGCCGAGGAACTTCAAAATGGAAAGATTAACGGATGCATGGAAACGGATACCACCTTTATATGGGCCTATCGCATTATTGAATTGTACACGATAGCCGAGATTGGTCTGTACCTCGCCTCTATCGTCCACCCATGTCACACGGAAAGTGAAGATACGGTCAGGTTCTACCAATCTTTCTATGATTTTAGCTTTTTCAAATTCAGGATGTTGATTGTATATATCTTCGATAGAAAGAAGAACTTCCTTCACTGCCTGAAGATATTCAGATTCACCGGGATGCTTAGCCTCCAAAGAGGACATGATTTTCTGGATGTTCATGATACTATATTTTAAAAGGTTAATTCTGATAAAATGTCAACTAACTCACTGCAAATATAGGAAAATTTTTCAGATGTGATTGATTTTATGCCATTATTTTGATTAAATAATGATAAAATGATAGTAGAAAAAGCATTAGGTATCAAGTATTCAGTGCTAATACTTAATACTTGATACCTGAATTTAATACTTTGTACTTTTTACTTCTTAAAATCCGGCTTCATGTCCAAATTGTACATGATGAAACCGTAGATGTCTGCTTGTTCTTCAAGTACTTTTGCCATCGGTTTGCCTGCACCGTGACCTGCTTTGCTGTCGATGCGGATCAGTGTCGGGTTTGTACCGTCGTTGTCTGCTTGCAGCGTAGCGGCAAACTTGAATGAATGGGCGGGAACCACACGGTCGTCATGGTCGGCAGTGGTTACCAGTGTTGCCGGATATTTTGTGCCCGGTTTCAGGTTGTGCAATGGAGAATAGCCTTTGAGGTATTCAAACATTTCCTTGCTGTCTTCGCTTGTTCCGTAATCGCTTGCCCAGTTCCAACCGATAGTAAATTTATGATAGCGAAGCATATCCATCACGCCTACCTGCGGAATTGCTACACGGAACAGGTCCGGAC
Organism: Bacteroides sp. OF03-11BH; assembly: GCF_003604005.1. Classification (NCBI taxonomy): domain Bacteria; kingdom Pseudomonadati; phylum Bacteroidota; class Bacteroidia; order Bacteroidales; family Bacteroidaceae; genus Bacteroides; species Bacteroides sp. OF03-11BH. The sequence continues at coordinate 91,150 of NZ_QTMW01000013.1, forward strand.
GCTGTGTCATGCAGGCACCTACCAGCAGACCGCCATTGGAGCCACCTACAATGGCGATTTTATCTTTATTCGTATATTTTTCGTTGATAAGATATTCGGCAGCAGAGATGAAGTCGTCGAATACATTCTGCTTCTGCATCTTAGTTCCGGCTACGTGCCAGTCTTCACCGTATTCGCTGCCACCACGCAGGTTGACTTGTGCGTAGATACCGCCATTTTCGAGGAATGGGATGCGCATTGCACTGAAACCCGGGTTGAGGCTGATGCCGAAACCACCGTATCCGTAGAGGAATACAGGATTTTTGCCGTCTTTCTTCAGATCTTTTTTATAGGTAAGGAACATCGGGACTTTTACACCGTCTTTGCTGGCAAAGAATACTTGTTCCGTCACAAAATCATCCGAGTTGAACTGTACTTTCGGTGCACGGTATAGTTCGTAGGTGTTCTGGTCCATATCATATTTGTAAGTGGCACCCGGAATGGTGAATGAAGTAAATCCGAAGAAACATTCTTTATCGTCTTTGTTGCCGCTAAAGCCTACCGAACCGAGTGAAGGCAGTTGGATTTCCTGAATCTGCTTGCCGTCGAGGCCGTAAACGTATGCATGGTTCGAAGCATCTTTGTCGTAAGTAAGGAACAGTTTGCCACCGATCACTTCTGCATTTGAAAGAACGGCTTCCGATTCGGGAACGAGTTCTTTCCAGTCTTCCAGTTTCGGACGGTTGATGTCGGCTACCATGATCCGGTTTTTCGGTGCACCATAGTTAGTATAAATATAAATCTGGTCGCCGAACACTTCAATCGGGTAGTATTGGTAGTCGAGGTCGGTAGTCAGTTGGATAAAAGGAGAATTCGGATTTTTCAGGTCCCTTATAAATAAGTTGTTGCCTCTTCCGGCACCGGATTCTGTGAGGAAGAGAATACGTTCGTCTTCGCTGGTGCTGGCTGTATAGAAACGTTTCGGATAAGCCGGATTCTGATAAATCAGTTTATCTTTCGATTGCGGTTCACCTATTTTGTGATAATAGATTTTGTGCTTTTCGTTTACGTTGGAGAATTCTTTTCCTTTGGCGGGAGCATCGTAGGCGCTGTAGTAGAATCCGTCTCCTTGCCAGGCGGCACCGGTAAATTTGGCCCATTCGATGTGATCTTCCAATAACTTGCCACTTTCAGTGTCCATGACAAATATTTCAGACCAATCCGATCCGCTGCGTGAGATACTGTAAGCGGTATATTTGCCATCGTTTGAGAAGTAAAGACCGGTCAGTGCCACTGTGCCATCGTCCGAGAGCTTGTTCGGGTCGAGGAAAACGCGAGGCTCGCCGTCCAGTGAATCCTGTACGTAGAATACACTCTGGTTTTGCAGGCCATCATTTTTACTGAAGTAATATTTGCCATGTTTCTTGATTGGCGCACTGATCTTCTCGTAATCGGCCAGTGTGGTCAATCGTTTCAACAAGTTTTCCCGGAATGGAATCTGACTTAGATACTCATTCGTTACTTTGTTTTGTGCTTCTACCCAGGCAGTAGTAGCTGCACTGGTGTCATTTTCCAGCCATCTGTAAGGGTCGGGAACTTGTGTACCGAAGTACACGTCTACGGTGTCTACCTTTGCCGTCTCGGGGTAGACTAGCTTTTTCTGTTGGGGAGCGCATGACATCACCATGATTCCACTCATTAATAAAGTTACTTTTTTCATGTGAATAAAAAGTCTTTTTGAATAAACTTAAAGTTACAAATCTACAAAATAATAAGAGATAAACAAGTAAACTTTATAAAGAAGATGGTGGAAAATGAGATTTAAAGAATTAACTTTGCAAAATGTGATTCTGCAGATAGACGATTTGAAATAAGAAAGGAGAATGACTTTATGCTTAGTAAATATAAATTAAACCAGCTTTACTTCAAAGATACACAATTCGCTAACTTGATGACAAGGCGGATTTTTAACGTGTTATTAATCGCTAATCCTTACGATGCTTTCATGTTGGAGGATGACGGGCGCATTGATGAGAAGATTTTCAATGAATACACTTCTTTGTCTCTGCGCTATCCACCTCGTTTCTCGCAGGTATCTACGGAGGAGGAAGCATTGTCACAGTTGGAAAATATGTCGTTCGACCTGGTGATTTGTATGCCGAGCACGGGGGATAATGACAGTTTCGATATCGGCCGTCACATTAAAGAGAAATACGAGCATATTCCTATCGTCATACTGACTCCTTTTAGCCATGGTATTACCAAACGGATTATCAATGAAGATTTAAGTGCGTTCGAATATGTGTTCTGCTGGTTGGGTAATACCGACCTGTTGGTGTCTATCATTAAGTTGATAGAGGACAAGATGAATCTGGAACACGATGTACAGGAGGTCGGTGTGCAGCTGATTCTTTTGGTGGAAGATGGCATTCGTTTCTATTCTTCCATTTTGCCGAATCTGTATAAGTTCGTGTTGAAGCAGAGTCAGGAATTCTCTACCGAAGCCTTGAATGCACACCAGCGTACGCTCCGTATGCGCGGACGTCCTAAAATAGTGTTGGCACGTACGTATCAGGAGGCGATGGAGATCTATCATAAGTATCAGAATAATATATTGGGGGTAATCACTGACGTCCGTTTCCCGAAAGTGGAACGGGGAGAGAAAGACGGTCTGGCAGGTATCAAGCTGTGTGCGGAGATACGTAAGAATGATCCGTTTGTTCCTTTGATTATTCAGTCTTCCGAATCTGAAAATTCGTCTTATGCAGCCAAGTATGGTGCCAGCTTTATCGATAAGAACTCCAAGAAGATGGACGTTGATTTGCGCCGTATCGTCTCCGATAATTTTGGTTTTGGTGATTTTATTTTCCGCAATCCGGATACCGGGGAGGAGATTGCCCGCGTCCGGAATTTGAAGGAGCTGCAAAACATTCTTTTTGCCGTACCTGCGGAATCTTTCTTATATCATATCAGCAGGAATCACGTGTCGCGTTGGTTTTATTCACGTGCCATGTTCCCGGTGGCTGAATTTTTGAAACCGATAACCTGGAATAGTCTTCAGGATGTGGATGCTCACCGTAAAATCATCTTTGAGGCGATTGTGAAGTATCGTAAGATGAAGAACCAGGGAGTCGTGGCGGTCTTTAAGCGCGACCGCTTCGACCGTTATTCTAACTTTGCCCGTATCGGGGATGGCTCTCTCGGAGGAAAAGGGCGTGGGCTGGCATTTATTGATAATATGGTGAAGCGTCATCCGGAGTTTGACGAGTTTGAAAATGCGCGTATTGCTATTCCGAAAACAGTGGTGCTTTGCACGGATGTCTTTGATGAGTTCATGGACACCAACAATCTGTATCAGATTGCGTTGTCGGATGCGGATGATGCCACGATTTTAAAATATTTCCTGAAGGCAAAGTTGCCGGACCGGTTGATAGAGGACTTTTTCACTTTCTTCGATGTCGTGAAGTCTCCGATTGCCATTCGGTCTTCTTCCTTGTTGGAGGATTCTCACTATCAACCGTTTGCCGGAATTTACAACACTTACATGATTCCTTATCTGGACGACCGCTATGAAATGTTGCGGATGCTTTCCGATGCCATCAAAGGGGTGTATGCTTCGGTTTATTTCCGTGACAGCAAAGCGTATATGCAAGCTACGTCGAATGTAATCGATCAGGAGAAAATGGCTGTTATCTTACAGGAAGTAGTTGGCAATCAGTATGGTGACCGTTATTATCCTTCCATGTCCGGTGTGGCACGCTCGCTCAATTATTATCCGTTGGGGAATGAAAAGGCAGAAGAGGGAACGGTGAATCTGGCTTTGGGATTAGGAAAATATATTGTTGACGGTGGCATGACCCTTCGTTTTTCTCCTTATCATCCTAATCAGGTGTTACAGACCAGCGAAATGGAAATTGCTCTCAAGGAGACTCAAACCCGTTTCTATGCATTGGATTTGAAAAATGCCGGACATGATTTTTCTATCGACGATGGTTTTAATTTGCTGAAACTTCATGTCAAAGAGGCAGAAAGTGACGGTGCTCTGCGTTATATTGCTTCTACCTACGATCCGTACGATCAGATCATTCGTGATGGTTTATATCCGGGAGGACGTAAGGTGATTACTTTTGCTAATATCCTGCAACATGATGTTTTTCCGTTAGCTCGTATTCTGCAGTTAGTATTGAAATATGGTGAACAGGAGATGCGCCGTCCGGTTGAAATTGAATTTGCTGCAACGTTAAGTCGCGAACATGATAAATCCGGAACTTTCTATCTATTGCAGATTCGTCCTATCGTAGACAGCAAAGAAATGCTGGACGAAGATTTGAACGAGATTCCTGATGAGAATGTGATTCTCCGTTCGTATAATTCATTGGGACACGGCATTATGAATGAGGTATATGATGTGGTTTATGTAAAAACGGACAATTATAGTGCCTCCAATAATCAGACGATTGCTTGGGAGATAGAAAAGATCAATCAACAGTTCCTGAACGAAGGAAAGAACTATATATTGGTTGGTCCGGGACGCTGGGGGAGCAGTGATGCATGGCTTGGTATTCCGGTGAAGTGGCCTCATATTTCAGCTGCCCGTGTGATTGTGGAAGCCGGTCTGACTAATTACCGGGTAGATCCCAGTCAGGGGACACACTTTTTCCAGAATCTGACTTCTTTCGGGGTAGGGTATTTCACGATAAACGCCTTTATGAATGATGGAGTGTATAATCAGGATTTCCTCAATGCGCAACCGGCAGTGCAGGAAACGAACTATCTCCGTCACGTTCGCTTTGAAAAGCCTGTGGTAGTCAAGATGGACGGTAAGAAGAAGCTGGGAGTAGTCTTGATGCCGGAGGCTTAAGGTGGTGTATGGTTTATTCTATTTATCCGTTATTTCTATAGGTTAATGGACTCATGCCGACATATCGTTTAAAGTATTTGCCAAAAAACGATGTGTTGGCAAAATTGAGTGAATTAGAAATTTCTTGAATGGAAAGATGGGTGGACTTTAATTGTGATTTGGCATCCATGATGACCATGTGTGCAATGATTTCTGCACATGTATTCCCAGTGACTTTCTTAACTGTTGTACATAGGTGAATATTTGAGATTTTGAGTTTTTCGGCGTACCATGCTACATTTCGGGTATGATTGTAATTCTGCATCACCAGTTGAGTGAAGTTTTTGTAGATTAATTCACCTTTAGATAAAAATTCTTTGGTGTTTTGTAGTTGGGTGTTATACATGGCAGCTATCCCTGCGTGTATGTTGTTGTACAAGTGCGGAGTAATACCTTTACGGGTTGATTCATTGAAAAAGGCATATAATTTTATCAAGAATTGAAAGTACTCCGCCAATAACTTGGCCCCTTCCGGTTTTAATGAAATGACAGGTCGTCCTATCGTTATAAATAAAGTCTTGATAGATGAAGGTGTCAAATTGGCTTGTTCTATGTATTTTGATGAGAATCCTCCAAAATAAAGTATTGGTTCTCCGCTTACACTGTGTATCTGAAGAATGCTTCCCGGCATGATAGTAACAAAATCGTTAGCTCGTACTGTGATACGGTTTAGATTAACTGAAGCCTCAATTTCTCCATCCATACATAATACGAATATTTCCGATTTCAATCGGCAGGGAAAATTTGTATATAATTTGAGTAATTCTTTGTTAACTCCTGTACCTATAAGCCATTCTTCAGGTAAGTCTATTTTGGGTAATTCTTCCATGTTTCGTACTTCTTACTTTATAACAAAGATATGTAGATTTAGGGAAATAGGCTCTCTTTTCTTTTCTTAAATTATAATTTTGACTTGAAAAATGGTATATTACAAGGGGTTTTGAGTATATTTCTTTAAAAATAGAACAGAAACAAGAAAAATAGACCTTGCGGAGATGTGGAAATAGTAGTTACTTTGCAGCTGTGAAATTTTGGATCTATGCGATGGTATATCGCGTATTTGCTTTTATTAATTAAAAAGAGAATTTAGAAATGAAAAAGAAATTATTTTATTATCTGTTTGCAGTATTGTGTACTGCGACATTGTTTACGTCTTGTAGTGACGATGATGATAATGGAAAGAATGGTGATGATCAGACAGAAGTTACTGATATTAGTGGTAGCTATAAAGGTAATTTGGTAGTATCCATTGATGGAAGTGCAGCTGATCCTGTCTCTCAAGTGATATCTATTGCTAAATCAGGTGATCAAACATCACAAGTCATATTGTCTTTGAAAAAATTTTCATTTGCAGGTCAATTGGTAGGTGATATTGAAGTGCCTTGTACTGTGGAAGAAAAAGATGGAGTACAATCTTTTAGTGGTCAGAAAGATCTGAAGTTTACTACAGAGTTTGGTCAATTGTTAGGAACACTTCCTACGTCAGTAAGTGGAACAGTGAAAGACGGAAAAGTTAGTATGAAAATTGGTGTAACTGTTGCAGCTTTGGGCCAAACAGTGGATGTTGCTTTTGAAGGAGATAAGATGACTGGTAATGAAAGCAGTGAAGCGAAGATTTCAGATTTTGTGATTGATAGTGAGTTTGTTACAGAACAACCTGTCATTGATGATGAAAATGGAACTATAGCTTTTAAAGTTAATGATGCTACAACTAATGATGATTTAAAGGCATTGATTCCTACGTTTCAAGTTTCTGATAAAGCTACAGTTTCTCCTGTCAGTGGTATAGCACAAGATTTTTCAGGTGGTAAATCTGTGGAATATATTGTGATGGCAGAGGATGGGACTACAAAGGTATATACAGTTTCTATTGTAGGGAAAAATAATATATTGAAATATTCATTTGAAGAATGGGGTGAACAAGCAGACAAAACTAATCCTGATAAAATGAAATGGTCTTCTCCTCTTCCTCTTGATGAATTGGCTACGGCTAATAATGGTGTTGCATATCTTAAAGCTTTTGATTTTACTAATAAGTACAATTTGTCTTATGGTACATTGGAAGAAAAAGAAGCTGGTTATAAAGGTACTGCAGCTAAGTTGATAACTCAATATACAAAGGGTGCAGGTTTTGGTATGGCACCTGCTATAACGCCGGGTTCTTTATTTACTGGTAGGTTTGAATTTCAAGCCGTTACTGATCCTAAGGAACAATTGAAGTTGACCAAGTTTGGTATTTCTTATACTAAAAAGCCTCTTTATTTTAAGGGAGCCTTTAAGTATAAAGCTGGGGACAATTTTGTAGATGGTTCTGATAAAAATGATGTAAAAGAAAATACAGGTGATAAAGATCAATGTGGAATTTATGCTTTATTGTATGAAGCTACAAATGAAAAAGAAGAAGAAGTTATACTGGATGGGAATACGATAACTAATTCGGAATATCGTGTAGCTATTGCGCAAATAAAAGATGGTTCGGATACAGAAGACAAATGGGTCGAATTTAATGAAGCATTTACTTATTTTGAAGGTAAGGTTTATGATTCATCAAAAAAATATAAAATGGCTATTGTTTGCTCATCAAGTAAAGCTGGAGACTCATTTAAAGGTGCGGTTAATAGTACATTATTTGTTGACGAACTAGAAATCATCGGAGAATAATATTATTAATATATTGAGTGTTCCTCTTAGAAAAAATATTTATCCCCGTTACAAATTTGAATTGTAGCGGGGATATTTTTAGTAGAATACTTCTTGGTACATAAGAATCCTATATTAAAAACGGCTGTAATGTGCACTGCATTGTGCCTGTTCTATATCTGTTACTCTTTTAGAACGCATATCCAAACCCAATATTCAAGTAGATAGGATACATTGCAAATGTTATTGTATCAAAGTCTTTCTTAAAGATATCGTTTAGTCCCCATGTTAAATCCGCATAGACATTAAGGTGTTTGAAAGCTTTCCACTCACCGCCTAATTGAGCTCCCCATTGAAATTTGCGTAAGTTGTCTGAAAAATCATAAGTTGCAATACTTTCACCGTTGAAGTCGACACGCTGGCCTGTTTCATCAGGCGTGCGTAGATGACCTTCATATACATGTCCGGAGAAGTTGCCTTCAGTCATATAAGAAACATAAGGACCAAGTGATACTTTCCAACGGTCACTTATCTTATAATTAGCCAATACAGGAATGGTGAGATATGAATTTTTCACTTTTGTTTTTACGCCACCAGTCCAAAGACCTTGTAGCTCGCCACCATTAGTATTGATGATCTTCATTCCGTAATTTTTTACGGTAGCTTCGGTAGTCATCGTTTTATTCTCAAGCCGTATACCTGCGGTCATTCCCCATTTTTTGTCTTTGCCGAACCATTTTGTGGTATTTCCCTCAATAGCAATAGCTATGTTTGGCGCATAGCTATCAATACTACGTATTTCTTTAGGTAGGGGAAGAGGAGAAGTACCTCCAATGCTCAATCCGGCTTTGATACTATACTCCCATCCATGTAAATATGAGTAGATAAGAGCTTTGTTACGTTCGTTTTGGGCATATGCAACATGTGAAAAAAGTATTGCGAGGAATACAATCCCTACTACTTTATTATATATTGTTTTCTTCATTATCTTATCAATTGGTTGGGTTTATTATTGATTTACGGGGTATTCACTCGGGTTAGAAGTGCAGACAATCTCTACTTGGTCTATATGAAGCGTACTACCTACAGCTCCCTCAAACTTAGCACCATCTACACTGGAAGAGAATACGATGCCAAGTTTGTAGATACCTTTCTCTAGTTTGTCAGAGTCAATAGATTTGCCATTCTTTGGTTCGAAATTAAAACTGAATTGTTTCCAACTCTCTGTTTCAGGAAGTGCATCAAGGTTTCGTGCCAAGGCTACAATATTGGGTGAAGTGAGTGAAGTAGAGCCATCAAGGAATTGTACATTATCATCTGTTTCATATAGTACACCGTAAATGTCACATTTATCTTTTTTTCCATCTATGATTTCTCCCTTTGATGAGAAGTTGTCACCTGCTTTATATTTATACCATCCTTCCAACTTGAGTGGATAGTAGAAGAATGGGAAACCAAAGCGAGTGGCTTTCATTGCGTTGTTTAAGGCTTGTCCTACTTCAAATGAGCCAACGAATAAGTTACCAGCAGCAATATACATTTTTACCATACTTCCAAAGCTACCTGTGTCTTTCGTTGTCAGTTTTACACATTTGCCGCCATTAACTCCTCCGTTTACTTGTACCGTGGGGTAGTCTTCTGGTGTTTTTGCCATTTTTGTTAATTCGAATCCAGGGTTTCCACTAGCTAGCTCTAGTCGACGGATAATATTTTCAGAAGATTTATCTTCATAGAATTTGTGATAAGGAGCATCTGAACTTAGCGTCTCGAAATCGTATACTAAAGGCATTTCTGTCTGCCAAAGTTTGATTGTATAGGTCGCAGAAAAAGCACCATCTTCTGATGTAACTTTAAATTCTCTAGGGTTTTCGTCATTAAAGTTATAGACGTTAGCTTCGTCTCCGGTTAACTGCCGTACCGGCTTTATAGAAGCTCCAGTAGGGAGGTCGAAATTGATGTTTGTTTTGGATGGGTCAGCAGCTTTTGATACATACAACTGAATGGTGAAGTCATTTCGATCAATCAAGTACTGTTGGATATGGTTTCCACTGCATCCATCTATAGCTGCTTCAACATTTTGAGCTTCATCCTGAATGCAGGAAGCAACTGCCAGACATAATATCATTCCGGCGAATAAATTTTTTAGTTTCATCAGTCTGTTATAAATATTAAGGGGTTATACAGGGGACAAAGATAGTTAAAATAGTTGAGTGGCTATTTCTGTAGAATGTTAAAAGAAAAATCAGAGTTGTCGGTAATGATATATAAAAGAGGCTGTCCGCTTCTTTTCGGAAGCCCTCTTTCTTAAAGCGAGAGGAAAGGAACTATTAAATATCTAATTAATAGATCCTTATGTTTAGAATTTTATCCTCTCTAAGTTTCATGTCATTTCGTTGTATTAGCCTGTTTTTATATTTGCGCATCAAAGAAGGATTGATACCTTCTTGTTATAATCAGCTTGTACTGTTGCTTCATTTCTTTAGGCAAGAAAGAAATATCTATGAACTCTAACCATTTTTCGGCAACTTTGGTAAATTTAGAAAATAGGTTGTCTATGATCTTTTTCTCTAAACTGCAACTATTCATGGCAACTTCAAAATCAGAACGCTTGATTTTGCGTCTTTTTCCATTAAGTGTCAAAGCCAATTCTTCAGTGTCCTCCGGCATGAGGAGTGCCGTAGAGATCATGTCATATCCCGGGGTCAGTGAATAATAGCCTTTACGCTGACTATAAAGTGAAAAGTTTTTCAGATGCATATCCGCATTTCCGGTCAGCCATGAGAAAACGACTTGTTCCCAGAAATTTATTACGTCAAGTTTTGGCACAGAGGAATATTGCATAATTATCTTTGCTATCTTTTCATAAGAGCCCTTATATTTATACTCTGTGAGGCGTTCCGAGAGCTGGCACATATCCTCCATTGGCAACTTTTCACCCTTTGCGGTTCTATCTATGCGTTTAGTGATATAGGCCAATTCGCCATCGGCAAAACGAATCAATGAATGAGGGACAACGTTCACTTTAGCCAATTCGGCAAGATGCATCGTTAAATCCTCAACTTCAGGCATGTATTTAAATTGTTCCGTTTGCGGTTTGAGAATATAACGTCCCCATAAACCAACGATAGTAAAGCGTTGCGGTTGGTTGGGGGACGATGATATATCGAGAGACAATTTTGCTTGCACTCCTGTAAGTGTGGTTTGTGAGCGTATGACTTGTTCGGCAAGTTGCTTAATATCCGCTTTTGTATAAGGTAGGAGAGGAACTGTTTTGCTCCCAAATATTTTCTTTCCGCATTGAGGGTGAAAATCAGTTTCTCCCTCGCCAAGTTCCTGATAACAATATAGGCATCTGCTCATCATTATTCTTTATTTAAGATGGGAATCACACTAACTGCACCGATGCAATCTTTGCAACAGGCAAGCAGTAGTGACATACGGTCACGTCGATTTATCTTCCAACTTTTTTCAGCAATATCTAAAAGCCAGCCTTCAGGAATAAGACCGTCAAAGAATGGGAATAATATTAGACTTGTATATGGCTTTTCCGAGATTGGCAGTGTGAGGCTGATAGATTCCGCATCGCTGGATTTAATGTAGGCTGTATCATATTGAAAGGTATAGCCATTTTCATCTTCTGTAAGCAATCCTGCCAACTGGTCTTGGTTGTATATGAGTGCTTGTCTCATAGCTTGTTGAATTTACTTATTGGTACAACACCCACTTCCGTTCCAAAGAGACTAAGCACTTGATTTACTTTATCAAGACGCAAAGTCTGTTTCCCCTGTTCGAGTTCGCGTACAAAACGTAACCCGACTCCTGATTTTTCGGACAGTTCTACTTGGGTCAAGTTATGTTCTTTACGCATTTGCTTGACGTATTCTGATAATGATTTATCGTTCATATTATACCCTTTTGGGTACAAAGATAATGTAAATTTTCTATTTTACACCCTTTAGGGTATAAATTTAGTTGTAGATTTATGAATTATACCTTATGGGGTATAAGAAAACAGGTACTCTTTCTTTGGGAAGAAGGAGTACCTGTAGAGGAAAGTGATAGCAGATTATTCTTTCAAAGCCTCTTGTAAGTCAATACCCAGCGCTTTGGCAACTCCTGTTCCATATGCAGGATCGGCTTTGTAACAGTTGCGCACATGACGTTGTTTGATAAACAATTCGGAGTCTCCCATGGCACGGGCTGTATTTTCGAATAATAATTGTTGCTCTTCAGCCGGCATCAGTCGGAATAAGTCACCCGGTTGGCTATAATAATCATCGTCATATTCCCGTTCATTGTAGTTGTAAACTTCACCGGTAACTTTGAGAGGCGGTTCTTTCATGTCAGGAGAATCCTGCCATTCGCCGTAACTGTTCGGTTCATACCCTTTAGTAGCACCGTAGTTACCGTCTACGCGCATAGCACCGTCACGATGATAGGCGTGGAAAGGACAACGAGGTTTGTTGACCGGAATTTGTTCTGCATTCACTCCTAGACGATAACGTTGTGCGTCGCCATAAGAGAATAAACGACCTTGTAACATTTTGTCGGGAGACAGACCGATACCGTCTACAATATTCATCGGGTTGAAAGCAGCTTGTTCCACTTCAGCAAAATAATTTTCCGGGTTGCGGTTCAGTTCAAGGACACCAACATCTTGTAGAGGGAAATCTTTGTGCGGCCATACTTTAGTCAGGTCAAACGGGTTGATACGATAGTTGTCCGCTTCTTCCTCCGTCATTAACTGAATCTGGAATAACCATTTCGGATAATCGCCCTTTTCGATGCTCTCGAAGAGATCACGTTGATGAGATTCGCGATCTTTAGCAACTATTGCTTCTGCTTCCTGGTCTGTCAGATTCTTGATACCCTGCAAGGTACGCAGATGGAATTTAACCCAAATACGTTGATTTTCTGCATTGATAAAACTATAAGTATGACTGCCGAATCCGTGCATGTGGCGATATGAATAAGGAATACCACGCGGACTCATAGTGATAGTAACTTGATGTAATGCTTCCGGTAAAAGCGTCCAGAAGTCCCAGTTACTGTTCGGGCTACGCATATTGGTTTTCGGATCTCGTTTGATGGCATGATTCAGATCCGGAAATTTAAGCGGATCACGTAAGAAGAATACAGGAGTGTTGTTACCCACCAAATCCCAGTTACCTTCTTCCGTATAGAATTTCATAGCAAAACCACGGATGTCACGTTCTGCATCAGCAGCTCCACGTTCTCCGGCTACGGTGGAGAAACGGACAAAACATTCTGTTTGTTTTCCGACTTTACTGAAAATAGCAGCACGGGTGTACTTTGTAATGTCATGGGTGACAGTAAACGTACCGTAAGCTCCCGAACCTTTAGCGTGCATACGTCTTTCAGGAATTACTTCACGATCAAAATGGGCAAGCTTCTCTATAAGCCAGGGATCTTGTAACATTACAGGTCCGCGTTGACCTGCGGTTTGCGAGTTTTGATTGTCAGCGATAGGACGACCGTTCGCTGCAGTAAGTTTTTTCTTTTCCATAAATAGATTTTTTAGTCGGATACAAGTATAAGCAGACTGTTTCCTTTTATTCTTTCATCCGGGGTTTATAATATATAACAAAGATAGGCTTCTTTTGCTCGCTTGTCAAACAGATAATTTCTATCTAAAGATAGAGAATAACTATGAATTGTGTGTGTATTGTCTGCTATTTATTTTTCTACAAAGATTATTGTGCTGACACCCGGGTGTCGTACATCTTTTTATTGCATAAAAAAACTCCCGCACTTCCTTCACGGAAGACGGGAGCTTTTAAATAAACTATAGCTTATATATCTTTTGCTGATTATACGATACCTTGTGCCATCATTGCTTTAGCAACCTTCATGAATCCGGCTACGTTAGCACCCTTCACATAGTTTACGTATCCGTCAGCTTCTGTACCGTACTGAACGCAAGCTTCGTGGATATTCTTCATGATACTCTTCAGCTTTTCGTCTACTTCTTCAGCGCTCCAGCTTAATTTGATAGAGTTTTGAGTCATTTCAAGACCTGATACTGATACACCACCGGCGTTAGCAGCTTTACCCGGAGCATAAAGGATTTTTGCATCCTGGAATACTTTGATAGCTTCCGGAGTAGAAGGCATGTTAGCACCTTCAGATACAGCGATACAACCGTTTGCTACCAACTGACGAGCGTGGTCACCGTTCAATTCATTTTGAGTAGCAGAAGGAAGAGCGATATCACATTTTTCACCCCAAGGTTTAGCTCCTTCTACATATTTGCAACCATATTTTTCTGCGTATTCACGGATACGGCCACGGTACAGATTCTTCAGTTCCATGATATAATCCAGTTTTTCGCGGTCGATACCGTCCGGATCGTAGATATAACCGTCAGAGTCAGAGCAAGTAACTACTTTACCACCCAGTTCGATTACTTTTTCGATTGTATATTGAGCAACGTTACCAGAACCAGAAACCAGACAAACTTTACCTTTCAAGTCAGTTCCTTTTCTCTTCAACATTTCCATCAGGAAGTAGATGTTACCGTAACCTGTAGCTTCCGGACGAATCAGTGAACCACCGAATTCGCGGCCTTTACCTGTAAATGTTCCGGTAAATTCATGAGCCAGTTTTTTATACATACCGAACATGAAACCTACTTCGCGGCCACCAACACCGATGTCACCAGCAGGAACGTCAGTTTCAGGACCGATGTGACGCCACAGTTCCAGCATGAATGCCTGTACGAAACGCATTACTTCGGCATTTGACTTTCCACGAGGAGAGAAGTCGGAACCACCTTTACCACCACCCATTGGCAGAGTAGTCAGTGAGTTTTTGAATGTTTGTTCAAAGGCAAGGAACTTCAAGATAGAAAGGTTCACAGATGCGTGGAAACGGATACCGCCTTTGTAAGGGCCGATTGCGTTGTTATGCTGAACACGGTAACCCATATTGGTCTGAATATTACCTTTATCGTCCATCCAAGTCACACGGAACTGATATACTCTATCAGGAATACACAAACGTTCGATCAAGTTTACTTTATCAAACTCCGGATGTTTGTTGTATTCTTCTTCAATAGTAGAAAGTACTTCTTCTACTGCTTGATGATACTCCGGTTCATTGGGAAATCTTCTTTTCAGATCGTCTAATACCTTTGCTGCATTCATAATCTTTTCTTTCTTTAATTGGTTGATATAAATAAAGTGCTAATTTGACAATTTGCTAATATACCGTTTGACTATGTGCTTTTGTGCTATATAGCAGATTTGCACATCTGCGTATGGGTACATCGGATATTTATTTTCGGTTGCAAAAGTAAAGATAAAAATTGAACTAGCAAACATTTTATAAAGAAAAATGCGATAAAACATCAAATTTGATATTTTATCGCATTAAAAATAGGAAAAAAGATATTTATTTGTTCTTTTTGATCGACTTATAGACAGGAATAAATACTAATGCTGCCGAAATGCCAAGCATTACCACCGTCATCCCGTCAATTCGTTCGGCTTTTGTCAGAACTAGATAGCAAAGCGCCAACCAAAGCAGGCTGATGCAAACTATTTGTGATTTGGATAACGGACGTTTCATTTACCTCCTCTTTTCTTTTTGTCAACGATGGCGTCGATCACGGCTACAGCTGTGATATTGACAATGTCGCGGACAGAGCTTTCGAAATCGGTGAAATGAATAGGTTTGTTCAATCCCATCTGGATAGGGCCGATGAATTCCGTATCCGGGTCCATTGCCTGCAACAGTTTGTAACCGGCGTTTGCTGAACTCAAGTTCGGGAAAATCAATGTATTTACATCTTTTCCTTTCAGGCGGGTAAACGGATATTTGGTATCACGCAATTCGCGGTTCATGGCAAAGTTTACCTGCATTTCACCGTCAATAGCCAGTTCCGGATATTCTTCCTGCATGTGGGCAACAGCTTCGTGCACTTTCACAGGGCTACCTGCAGTATCAGCACCGAAGTTGGAGTATGACAACATTGAGATAACCGGCGTGTGATTGAAGAAGCGAACTGTTTTATCAGACAATTTAGCGATGTCAATCAATGTTTCCGTATCCGGGTGGCGGTTAATCAGTGTGTCTGCCAGGAAGTAAGTACCTTTCTTGGAGTTCAGGATATGCATTGTTCCGAAGTGTTTGAAGCCCGGTTGGATACCGATTACTTCTTTGGCCACTTTGATCGTATTGCTATATCTTGTATAAAGTCCGGTGATGAAAGCATCCGCATCTCCTGTTTCCACCATCATCATACCGAAGTAGTTGCGTTCGAACATTTTATCGTTGGCTTCTTCATAAGTAAAGCCTTCGCGTGCACGTTTTTCTGCAAGAATGCGTGAGTAACGTTCGCGGCGTTCCGATTCGTCCGGGTGACGGAGATTGACGATTTCAATACCTTCCAGGCTAAGATCCATTTCTTCTGCCAGTTTTCCGATAGCCTCGTCATTTCCTAATAAGATAGGATGACAGATACCTTCGGCTTTCGCTTCAACGGCAGCTTTCAGCATATTCGGATGGATACCTTCGGCAAATACGACACGTTGCGGTGAACGGCGGGCTGTATCATACAGTTGGCGGGTCAGCTTGGATTCATAACCCATCAATTCGCGCAGGTGAACACAGTAAGCATCCCAGTCTTTGATTTCAGTGCGGGCCACTCCGCTTTCCATAGCAGCTTTTGCCACTGCGCAGGAAACTTCGGTGATGAGGCGTGGATCTACCGGTTTCGGGATAAAGTATTCCGCGCCGAAAGAGAGGTTGTTCACGTGGTATGCCGCATTAACTACATCGGGTACCGGCTGTTTTGCCAGATTAGCGATAGCGTGTACGGCTGCAATCTTCATCTCTTCGTTGATAGCTTTAGCGTGAGTATCCAAAGCACCGCGGAAGATATACGGGAAACCGATTACATTATTAATCTGGTTCGGATAGTCGGAACGTCCGGTAGCCATCAGTACGTCAGGACGTGCTGCCATGGCATCTTCGTAAGAGATTTCCGGTGTCGGGTTAGCCAATGCGAACACAATCGGCATCGGAGCCATGCTGCGCACCATATCCTGGCTTAACACATTTCCTTTCGACAGGCCGAGGAATACATCTGCACCTTTGATTGCTTCTTCCAGCGTGTGAATATCCGTGCGGTCGGTTGCAAAAAATCTTTTCTGTTCGTTCAGATCCGTGCGCGCCTTGCTGATAACGCCTTTACTATCCAGCATGACGATGTTTTCGAGACGTGCACCCAGTGACACATACAATTTAGTACAAGATACGGCAGATGCACCTGCACCGTTCACAACGATTTTTACATCTTCGATTTTCTTTCCGGCCACTTGCAGGGCATTCACCAAACCGGCACTGGAGATAATAGCAGTACCGTGCTGATCGTCGTGCATGACAGGTATATCCAGTTCTTCTTTCAGGCGACGTTCGATTTCAAAACATTCGGGAGCTTTGATGTCTTCCAGGTTGATACCTCCGAAAGTAGGAGCAATAGCCTTTACTGCAGCAATAAATTTCTCCGGATCTTTTTCATCCACTTCGATGTCGAAAACGTCGATGCCCGCGTAAATTTTGAAAAGCAGACCTTTACCTTCCATTACAGGTTTACCGCTCAATGCACCTATATTACCCAGTCCGAGTACGGCTGTACCGTTGGAAATAACGGCTACCAGATTACCTTTAGCCGTATATTTATACGCATCTTGCGGATTCTTCTCAATTTCGAGACAAGGTTCTGCTACACCGGGAGAATATGCGAGTGATAAGTCGGTTTGTGTACTGTAAGGTTTGGTAGGCACTACCTCAATCTTACCGGGTTTGCCCTGTGAATGATAGAGCAAAGCGGCTTCTTTCGTTATTTTAGCCATGGTATTTATGAAATTTGTTAATAAGTTATCATTTGACCGCAAATGTAGGAATAAAAGTTCGAAATTGTAGCTGTTGATTAATAATTTCTATTAATTTTATAGCAAAATGGCTAAAATAATGAAGTCGGATACAATTAATGGACAACTTACTATTATCAGATACAGATGACGCAGGATCACATATTTTTCGTTTGATATAAACATGCGGTTATCATACGATCTGTGTCTAATAGTTATCTTTCTATTTCTTTCTCCGACGGCGTGTGTGTTGTCCGCCAGAACGTATTTTTCACCTCCCTTGCCACCTCTTTCCAGCTTGGTATATTTTTTAGTGAGCGTCGAGCCGGGAAATCGTAAAGCAATAACAATAGGAAGAGGAAAATGCAGGCATAAGCCACCCAGCCGTAAATCTGCTTGATGCTTATCTCCATCATCTGACTGATAAACTCTTCCATATAGTGACCCAGATTGAACGGACTACTGCTGAAAGCTACATGATCGATGGCTGAACCGTAACGGGCCAGATTGTCGGGAACATAATACGCCAATCCCTGTGCATAGACTGCGGCTCCCACTACGCCGCCTACTACCATGTGCAGCATATTGAACACACTTAATCCCTGGAAGAAATGCTGGAAAGTCATGATTTCCTCCAGACACACCATAAAAGTAGCACTCAATACGGCATAAGCGAAGCCCCGACATACGGTCGGCAGGTAAAGCTGTGAAATATGGATGTCGGTGGATAAAGTCAGGTAGAAACCGATCAGGTAACCGATCAACCCGATAAAGCCGACAATGACCAGGCGTACATAATTATACTGCTTGACGTGCATCCACCAATACGAAAACACACAACCGCATACGATACCGACAATGGCAAGCCAATCGAGTTGGGAACTGACCAGTTCTTCATATTTCATTACTTCCTCGTAAAAGACTTCCTCCAGCACGTGCTCCGTGGCGAGGAACGCTTCCACTAAAGTGACTAATCCCAATAAAGGCAAAAAATGGCGGTACGTCCACATCTTTGGTTCGAGAAATGGGTGTCGAACGGTCATCATGCGCCAAATACAAATTCCTAAAGTGATGAAAATCACGATGGTAAGTTGGCGGATGACCGGGCTGTTCCACCAGTCGTACCAGTCTCCGTAGTTGAAGAGGAAGGCGATTTCCGCTAATAAGGCAGCCCATAGTATCCCGCCCAGCCAGTCGATACCAAACAGAGGAAATTTACGCATGAACCGGAAATGCTTCACACAAGTGAACTGTATCAATAAGACAATCAGCATCAGACCGGCAACGAACAGGTTCATGTATGTCCAGTGATAATGATACATCAAACGGGTCGTAAGTAGGTCAGATAGCTGGATGCTTCCCAAAATTACAATATGAAGCCAGGGAAAGAAAACGGTGAAATCCCGTTTAGGGGTCATCCACAGCTGAATGTTTGACATACACTCGAAAGTTCCCTGTATTTTGCACATACCTTCGATGAAGCAGACCAACCACAATAGAGGGAGAAAGGTGATATGCGGTGCTATCAGGTTGCAGAGTAATACTCCCAGTGCGGCCGATGTAAGCAGGGTTTTATTGGTAAAACGAAACTTCATGCGGAACAGTAACGGAAAGTAGATCGCCATACCGGCCAGGTTGGCGTACATGCACATTAAAATATCCTCCCGCATCAGTGACATGCTGCCGATCATCTGATTCAATGCACCCAAATAGACACCTCCCGAAAGTTGGAAGGTGACGGCTATGAAAAGATAAATCCACGGTTGCATCTTCCGCGGCACGAAACTGCGGAACATCGGCAAAACAAAAGGACCGTTCAGAACAGGAGCACTCATAAGAATTGAAAATTAAGAATTGAAAATTAAAAAATTAAAGCGATTGGGAATTGGAGTGTTAATATTTCACTTCACATTCCACGTTAAAACCGGCATGCATGCGTTTCAAATCTTCTGGTTTGTTTCCTTTCAGACTGATACGTACGGGAATACGTTGCTCCACTTTCACGAAGTTTCCGGTGGCGTTGTCTTGCGGAATCATTGAGAAGGCGGCTCCTGTTGCATCGGAGATGGATTCTACTACTCCTTTGAATGTGACGTTCGGCACGGCGTCTGCGGTTATTTCCACTTCTGCACCTTCCTTGATATTCGGAAGCTGGGTTTCGCGGTAATTGGCGATTACCCACAAATCACTGCTGTCTACGATATCAACCATAGTCTGTCCCGGTTGCACCAGTTGCCCTTCCAGGATTTCTTTCTTTCCTGTCGTGCCGTCACACGGAGCAATGATGACTGTATAAGAGAGATTCAGACGGGCAAGTTCCAACGCAGCTTCTGCCAGGCGGACACCTGCTTCATTCTGTCCCAGGCGATGAGTCTGCTCACTTTTCACTAAAGAAGTAGACATTTTAGCCCGTGACACCTGTTCATAACGAGCTTTGGCAGCTTCGTATGCTGTATGTACGTTGTCATATTGCTGTTTCGTCACTGCGTCTTCCTGCAACAGTTTCTCAAAACGGTTCAGTTCACGTTTGGCATTTTCCATCTGTACACGTACTTCTTCAATACTTGCGTCGCTCACACTTAAATTGTTTTGCGTAGTGGCGATACCGATGGTAGTGGCCTGGCGTCCTGCGGTGGCATTCGCCAAATCCGCTTCTGCCTGTGCCACACGGAGACGGAATTCCGCATCTTCGATGATAAGAAGCGTGTCGCCTTTGCGCACTTGCTGATACTCGTCAAAGTAGATTTTCTTGATGAATCCCGGTACACGGGTATTGATCGGCGTGATATGTTGTTTCACCTGCGCATTATCCGTATATTCGATATTTCCCAAGTGGATAAACCGGGAACAAACATAAGTGACACCACCGATAAGTAAACAGATAATTACAATGTTGTATATTATCTTCTGGGTTTTTCTAGCTATCATAATCTGTTCTATTTTAAGAGAGATGAGAATTTGGTTCTATTATAAGTTGGATTCTTTTTGATAAGTCATTACTTCTCTGCTAGAGAGTGTGTGTGATATATTTCATTTTATAATAACTGTATATCAAGTTAATACGTGCATTGACCAGACCGAGGTCGGCACTTAGTTTCATATTGCTGGCATCGAGCATATCGGTGAGCAGAGCAAGGTCGTTTTTATAACGGTTGCTGGTTACGTTATAGTTCTGGTCGGCAAGTTCCACGCTTTTCTCCTGTGTACGCAGGTCTGTGAAAGAGGTGAGAAAGTTGACGTAGTTCGCCTGTACACCGTTTTCTATTTGTTCCTGTGCCAGTGAATATTCCTCCTGTGCTCTGCGGACGTTCAGTTTTGCCTGGCGCACTTTCTTGTTGTTTTTAAATAAAGAAGAAAGATTGTATTTGATACCGACCCCCACATACCAGTAATTGAAGTTATTGTCGAGCACCGGGACTTCGATGGTGATAGGACCATCTAAATGTTCACCGGCCACAAGTGCAATTTTCGGAAGCAGTTCCGAGCGTTCCAATTTCACTTTCTGCTCGTTCATTTTCATAGCCAGCTGGGCTTGTTGCAGTCCGACATTGCTTTGACTGGCCATCATTTGCCAGTCGTTTTCGGCTAATGCTGTCACTTCCTCGTTCAGCAAGGTAGAATCGGGAACGATTTCTGTTCCGGCAGGCAGATGTAAGGTAGTCACCAGTTGATGATTCATTATTTTGCGGGCATCCTGCACCTTTGCCAGTTGCAGTTTCAGCGTCTCTTTCTGTAGCTCATAGCGGGTGATGTCATTTTTTAAGGCCGTTCCCTGTGTGCGGCGTGATTCCATGTTGCGGATCACCTGTTCCGTCAAATCCAGATTCTTCTGTAACACTTGCAGCTGGTTATTCAACTTGTATAAATCCAGGTAATAGCCGGTCAGGAGAAAGCGGATTTCCTGACGGTTCTTCTGCCAGTCCAATGCAGCCATTTGCTGACCGAGTTCAGCCAGAGTAATACTGCTGTTGATGGCTCCTCCGGCGTAAATCACTTGTTGCGCTTCCAACGCAAAGTTATTGTCGAAGTGTGGCATAGGGATATTCTGCCCGTTTTTGAAGTCACGGTCCCATATATATCCGTCGCCCAGGTAACTAAATGAGAGTGAGGCACCTATGTCCGGCAAACGTTGTGACTTGGCAGCCTTCAAAGCTTCATCGGCTGCTTCCTTTCCGGTTTTATACGTTTGAATACTCTGACTGTTCTCGTCTGCCAGACGGAACATTTCGTCAATGCCCAACACTCTCCTGTCAAGCGTCTGGGCAAACAGTCCCTGACTGCATAGCACGGCACATAGCGGCACTATGAGCCATCTTTTTTTGCTCATAAAGTGAAAAGAAATTTAATTAATAGTAGAATTTTGAATTTTCTTCACCACGGAATAATACAGAGTAACACAGAGTTTTTTTCTTTTGAAATATGTCAGTTGACACAAATTAATGAAGATTATTTGAACGCTGTGTTCTCTGGCATTCTCTGTAGTGAATTCTCTGTAGTGAAAATAGGAGGGTTATCAAATCTGCGCTGCTACACCCCAACCGTGAAAGTCATGCATTTTGTTCTTGTAACGAATGGCGATTTGATAATATCTTAGTTTCATCTTGATACCTATTTTTCTATTTTTGGTTTGCAAAATTATGAAAAAAAACAAGTAAGTTGTAACCCTATATAGGCTCAAATATAATGTTTTTTAACGAATGGCAGCTAGCATATCAAATAGGAGAAAGAATAGAAAGAAGCACAACCACTCCTGAAGTAAAGATGCGATATAATATGTACCGTAAGGTGAAGCTTGCTTCGCGGTGAATGCGGTAGCTATCGGGGTGGCAGCAGCTATCTCCGTGAAATTCCGCCAACCTGAAACTGGGACGCTGACCGGATGCATCGGTATGTTGTGTCTGTCCGTCTGTGTGATGATTGCCTTGTATAACGGATGCGGCTTTTGGACCTATGAACTGCTGATGTTCGCATTACTTTTCACAATGGGACTGACCTTTACTTCCTCCACCACCTTGGCGATGGATAGCGAACGCCGTTACGCCGGAGCAGCTTCCGCCCTGTTGGGAGCACTCTGTTTTGCTTCCGGAGGTATTGTTTCTCCGTTGGTCGGCTTGGGAAATATCCTTGTATCTACCGGAGTTACATTTGTGGTCTGCGCCATCTGTTCCCTGCTTTGTGCACTATGGGCGATGAGGAAAGTACCGATGAAAGTAGCAATGTGCCGGATTTTCCGTTAAAGTGAGATTGTTTCAAAAATAAAAGTCATGAGGAAGTTAAAGCTTAAACTCCCTCATGACTTTTATAATTTACTACCAGTATAATTATAATTACTACCAGTATAAACAGACCGAAATAAAACTAGAGTTTTATCTCTTCCGTGAATATCTCCCCGAAACGATTCTTAACCACCACCTTGACAGATTTTGCATCTTTAGAAGGCTGTGCACGGAAAAGATGACGTGTGCGATAACCCGTTTTCTTTCCCTTTACCATATTGATATAATCCTGATCCTCATCGTCAAAAGCCTGCATAGCACCTTTCAACACTCCATCCTCGTACCAGTTTACCGTATACGTCCAGTCCCAATCCCAGATATTGGCTACCACATAGTCTTTCTGGCTTTCAAACTCTCCCGGTTGGTAAAGCCGGAACTGATAGTCCGGCGAACACCCTGTTGCCTTGTAACGCCATTTCACATCATCACCTTTCACTTGTACCACCAGATAACCGTTTGGTGCTCCGCAACGATTCACGTGTCCTGCCCACCATGCGCCGCAGGCCGCTCCGATATTATGTTCGTAAATGGTAGGGGCGGGCAACTGATTTTCATAAAAGTGCGTGTGTCCGGAGAAAATATGTACTTGGTAAGGCCTCAACAGTTGGAAAAGCGCATTGGCGTTGCGCGCATTTCCCCCCGCAGCTACCGTGTTATTAGCTACTGGAGCGTGAACGTTCAGGAACACGATATTTCCTTTAGGCACATAACTTAAATCTTTTCTCAACCAGTCCAAATCTTCCGGCGTGAAGCGTTCCGTGTATTTCTTGTTGCCGTCGTAATCAATATCCTTCATTGCTATCACATGCACTTTACCGATATTGAATGAATAGTTAGCCGGGCCGAATGACTGATAATAATTCTGTTCCCCATAACCATCCGCCGGATGATCCGTCTGCGTTATAGATTTGTAGAGCAGGTTGAAGTCGTGGTTTCCCATCAGTTGGAACATCGTCATTCCCAAGTTGGACACCGCTTGCCGGTAAGGAGCGTACAGGTTCATGGCATCCCACACCAGATCCCCCAGTCCCATGCCGATGATTTCGAAGTTCTTTAGTGAGTCGGCAGTCTGTTTCAGATCGGGCACTGTTTCCGTGCGGAAGCGGTCCAGTTGCTTTTCGTTTCTCACTTGCGGGTCGGAAAGGACGATGTAGACAAATTCATCCACCGGCTTCTGCCGTTTAGTCAATACGAAGTCACATTGGTTTTCGCTTTTCCCGGCATCCAGATATTGATAGAAACCATCTGCTACCCCCTCTTTGGAAGGAAGCTCATACGCTGCCGGAGTAGAGATGTAAACCATTGGATAACGTGTCGGATCAGTGTTCAGAACATAATTTCCTTCTGCATCAGTCGTATTGAAATGTGCCCCGTCTGTCACCACTACACCGCTGATGGGTTTACCTGTATTATCTTTCACACTACCTTTCACCACCGTCTGACCAAAGGCGGCAATAGCGTTCAGCTGGAAAAGCAAAACCGCTGCAAACAGCGTTTTTCTAAAATTGATCTTTTTCATTGCTTATAACTTTCTTAAAGTAACCTGATTGAATAATGCGATAATTTCTTCCGGTTCATCTGCCGACTTGAGAGCCTCCTCAAAAGACTTGCTGTTATCATCGAAACACATCACATTGGCGCAATCCAGAATATGACCCATGTTGAATGTAGCAACTTCCCGGCTCACCTCTTCTTTCTTCAATGCCTTCTTATAATATTTATTCACCTTATTAACCGCCTTGTAAATAGAAGGCTTCAAAATTTCGACCGAAGAATCCGTAAATCCGATTGTTACATCATACTCATGCGTATAATTCTGGATGAAAGTATTCCATTTTCCGGTAATGTCACTCCCCAGATAATGTTCCGCTTCAAACACTGGTTTGGTAGTCGGGATTTCTCCATACACGTCGAATATAAACACCGCTTTCGGCTTTTTGCCTACGGGAGTAGCTTCTTTTTCGTTTTTGGAAATATGGTTTTTTCCGGAGATATTCTCGTTCATGGCGAGCTCTCCTTTTTGCGCCGTTGCTGCCATCGTTATAACTAACACAACAGCCATACTGATTATTCTTTTCATATTCATTGAATTTTAAAGATTGATTGAAATGATAATTATTGCCGCAATCTTGGTGACCGACACATTCATTTATTGCTGCCACATCAGTCGGATATGGAAGTCATCGCCTCCCATGTTCGCTTTAGCCGCCTGATAATTCTTCAGATTAGTACGCTGCAGAGCAGATGGATATTTAAAGCGTTTCGGCATTTTGTTATTAGCATTTGCGATGCCGGGCCCCACAGGTAACACAGGAAAACCGGTACGGTTATATTCAAACCACTGCTGATAATCGCAGAAGAACAGTGCGACAAACTTCTGGTTCATGATTCGTTCCAGCGTATCATCATAAGCAGCTTCCGGATTTTCAAAATAATGGTCAGGCATTTTCTGTCCCCACTGTTCGATAGCCGCCTGCACTCCCTTCTGATAAGCCTCTTTGGCAGCGCTACTTCCTCCGTCGATCACTCCTTTTTTCAGTAATTCCGCTTTGATGAATTCCACTTCGGCATAAGGCATCATGGCAAGTTTCATAGGTGCCTTCGCCATTTCCTGATTCAGTCCCGAAGCAGTGATTGAAGGCAACGTCTGATAACCGCTGGGCAAACCCACATAATCTTTAGTCTGGTCGGGGAGAGTGACCTGTGTTGCATACACCTGCAGACGGGGATCGTTCCAACCTTTCAGCAGATTAACAAAGAACTCTGAAATCTGAACATAAGAAGTGAAATCCTGTGGACGGGTGAGCGGAGCTTCCTCCGGATAAGTTCCGCTGATGGCAAGCAGGGCAGCATCATCGTTCGATTCGAATACCGGATAAGTGGCGGGATCGGTCAGCATGGTACGCAGCTCCTGTTTCGCGTTGAATTCCGGCACGTCGATCACCCGGAGCAGTGCACGCAGACGGAGCGAGTTGCAGAACTTCTTCCATTTCAAAATACCGGTTGCATCCCCTTTGGACGTCTTGTACAACATTTCGCCCGATTGGTTGTAGATCAACCCGTTAGCTTTGTCGAACAACTCGTTAGCTGTTTTCAGATTGTCGATAATCTGTTGGTACACCTGCTGCTGGGTGTCGAACTTCGGTGCAAGTATTCCCTCGTCGGCGGAGCAGGCTTCGCTCATCGGAATATCACCGAAGGCATCCGTCAGAATCTGGTATAACCAACATTGCAAAGTCAGCGATATAGCATCGTAGTTGGGTTGTTTGGAGGCTTCCGGCAATTTTCCGGTGAGGCGCATCATCTCTTTGGCGTTGTTGATCCATTTATAATAAGTAGTCCATGTGCCGTCTCCTTCGCTGTCCGTCATATACCACCATCCCACACCGTTGGTGCTGCTGGTAGATACGGCGCATTGCATCAGGTCGTAGGTATAGCTGTTGTAGCGTTTCCAGTTGTAGACCGATGTTTCGTATAAAATCGGGTTGAGCAGCGTGCCGGGATTCACCTCATCCATGCGGGTGGGGTCTGTATTGAGTTCGTCGAAGCTGGTGCAGGAAGTCGTGCAGAGAGCTCCGCACAAAGTCATTCCCCATACTATATTTTTGAAAAGTTTATTGGTTTTCATAAGTCAGTGTTTAAAAAGATACGTTAATATTCAGTCCGAAAGTACGTGCCGTAGGCAGTGAGCCCGTCTCCACACCGGTCACCATCGAACTTCCGTTGAGGGCGGCAGATTCGGGGTCGAACAGAGGATAGTCAGTGATACAGAACAGGTTGCGTGCGTAGAGTGCCACCGATGCTTTGCTGAACGGTGTTTTCTTCAGTGTGCTGTTCGGCAACTTGTACTCCAGTCTCATTTCGCGCAACTTGAGGAATGAAGTGTCGAACGTGTTAGTTTCCACATTGGCCATCCGGTAATATTCCTTATAATAACTTTCCACGGTCACCACTTTGGTGTTTGGCGAGTAAGTTCCGTCATCGTTCTTCACTGTTCCCGGAGCAATCATGTACATCCCGTCTTGTGGTGAAAGTCCGGCGGCAGCGATGCGCGGGTCGTCTTTCGACATATAAAATTCCGTTCCCGGCAGACGTCCGTTCAGGGTATGTTGCAGTTTTCCCTGTTCCGTCATTTTGTGGTGCGAGTGCGAGTACATTTTACCTCCCACCTGTCCGTCGAGCAGGACGCTAAGCGTGAAGTTCTTGTAAGAAAATTCATTGTACAGTCCGGCTTTCCATTTCGGATAGGCCGTGCCGACGTATTCGATCTCTCCCGAACGTTCGGGCAATCCGTTGTCGTTGATGACCACATTTCCTTCCGGGTCGCGTACCAGTTTATATCCCCAGAGATCGCCCGTAGTTCCACCCACACGTCCGATGATAGACACACTACCGATACTGCTGATTAACTGGTTCTCATCCGCCCCTTCCGCCAGTGAGAGAATCCGGTTCTCGTTCTTAGACCAGGTGAAAGTAGCATTCCATCGGAAATCCCTGCTGACTACCGGAGTAACGTCCAACTGGATTTCGTAACCGCGGTTGCGGACGCATCCCGAATTGATGGTAGCTTTGCTGTAACCTGTGGTCGGGTCCATCGGAGCATCCAGAATCTGGTTTTTGGTGCGGTTATAATAGAATGTGAAATCGAGTCCGATGCGGTTGTGAAACATACGGAAGTCGAATCCCGTTTCGTAATTGGTCGAAATCTCCGGTTTGAAATCCTGATTATAGAGCGTAGAAGATACGATGGCCGATCCGGGGAAATCGCTCGTGCCATAATAGGGCGATGTCTTGTAAGGGTCTGTGTCATTGCCCACCTGTGCCAGCGAACCTCTCACTTTCAACAGACTGATCTGTTCCGGCAACGTGAACCACTCGTTCATCACTGCACTGACGCTGACCGACGGATAGAAGAAAGAACGGTTACTTTTCGGCAGGGTAGACGACCAGTCATTGCGCCCGGTGACATCGAGAAACAGTTTATCCTTATACGAGAAATTGGCCGTGAAATAAAGACTGTTCAGCGCTTTCTTTTTGATAACCGTCTGCACGTTCGGGTTGGAAACACCGTTTGCCAGTTTGTATACTCCCGGCGTAATCAATCCTACCACCGAGGCAGCCAACATATCGTAGCTTTGTTGCATCATGTTTCCACCTGCCGAAGCGTTGACACGCAATCCGTTGGCGAATGAATCATGGTAAGTAAATAAAGCATCGCTGTTTAATTCATAATCGAACACATTCTGTTTCTTGAAAAACCCGTTTCCGAAAACCACGTCACTGATAGGACGATGCTGTTCGCGTTGGTCGGCTGACAACTGGATACCGGACCGGATCATGAAATCGAATTTACTGTTGATGCGCAGATTGGCAGAAATGGATGATACATTACTGTGTTTCTCCGAAGGATTTTCAGATTCGTATAGAATGACATACGGGTTTCCAATAAAGGAACTGTACGGTTGGAGCTGTTTCACATTTTCCTGTCCGGTACGCCACATCGGACGCAACCAGTCGAGGTTGACATTCGGATTCTGGAAGATAAGGAAGTAGGAGATAGAGTTACTGTTATATCCCAGTGCAGGCGTGTTGTTGAGCTTGCGGTACGTATAACTCGACTTGAAATTAATGCGCAGTGCCCTCGAAATCTGCTGTTGGGCGGAAACCATGGCGGTGATACGCTGGAAACCTGTATTGGGGAGAATCCATTCGTTCTTAGTGTGGGTGATGGACGCCCGTACGCTGCCCCGGTCGGATTTTCCGGTCAAGGCTACCGAGTTGGTCAGGGTGTATCCTGTCTGGAACAAATCTTTGCGGTTGTTTTTGTACGCTACCCAAGGGGTGGCAACAGAAGCGCGTCCCTGCGTTACGGGGTCATATTGGTAGAACAACCTGTTGGCGTCGAAACGTGCTCCGTAGGCGCTACTGGTTCCGCTAGTGCTTGCGTAACTGCCGTCTTCCGCTTTCCCGTAAGAGTAATAGGGCTGGCCTTCGTAGATAGAACCTGCCGGACCGATATTGCTCGGCAATCCCTGTCCGAATTCATACTGGTAATCGGGCCATCTCATCACATCGTCAATACTGAAGTTACCGCTGTAAGACACACCGATACCTTTGGGTGCACCCGCTCCCGATTTGGTAGTCACCATAATCACGCCATTGGCTGCACGCGTACCGTACAAGGCTGTCGCACTGGCCCCTTTTAATACTTGGATGCTTTCGATATCATCCGGATTGATGTCGGAGAATCCGTTACCATAGTCCACGGAAAGTTCGCTGTTTGAACCTGCACCGTAGGCAACACCCGGATTGGTCATCGGACTACTCATCGGTACACCGTCCACTACCACCAATGCGTCGTTTCCGTTCTGGTTCAGCGAGACGTCCCCCCGCAGCGAGATACGGCTCGAATTAAGCGGACCACCGGAAGAGATAACACTCAATCCGGCTACCTTGCCGTTCAGTGCCGTCGACCAGTTGGTGGGCAGGGCACTCGTAATCATATCCCCTTTCACGGTTTCCGTGGCATATCCCAATCCTTTTTCTTCACGTTTGATCCCCAGGGCAGTCACCACCACATCATTCAGTTGTTGCGACTCTTCCGCCAGTTTTACGTTCATCGTATTGCCTGCATAGTTCTTCTGTAGCGTTTTATATCCCACATAACTGAATACAAGCAAATCCTTTTGAGTCAATGTTTTCTTAGTCTTCAGGGAGTAGTTTCCGTCGATGTCGGTCACCGTGCCGTCTGTCGAGTTTTTCACAGCTACGGTAGCCCCGATTAACGGTTCCCCGCCTTCACTTGTGATTTTTCCTTTCACTGTTGTCTGTGCGTATGCAGAGCCACAGCACAAGAGCCCAATCGACAGAGAAAGCAGCCATTTGTTTCTTTTCATAATCTTTTACCTTGCTTCTTTTAATTTATTAAATGAAATAAAGTTATTCACACCCGTGTTTTTGTTTCACGGTGCAAAGGAATGCAAGGCAGATTAAGATAGTATTACAGATCTGTTAACAATCTGTGTTGTGCGATAAATACAAATTAATAAAATAAATGGAGGCACGGATTACACGGTTTTAGTTAATAAAAGAACCGCGTAATCCGTGCCTAATAATCTAATAATAAAAGATTATTTTACTTGATTAGATAGAATACTTACTCTGATACTCTTTCGGCGACATTCCCTCGTGCCGTTTGAAGTACCTTCCTAAATACGACTGATCGGGAAAACCAAGTCGGTCGGCTATTTCCTGAATCGTCAGTCCGGTGGATTGAAGCAACACTTTTATCTCCAGGATGGCAAAGTCGTCGATAATCTTTTTGGCAGCCTCGCCCGTCACGCTTTTGCAAATACCTGTCAGGTATTTGGTGGAGATACACAGTTTGCTGGCGTAGAAAGTCACTTCCCGTTGTGAGATACAGTTTTCATGTACCAGTGCGATGAAATTCTTAAAGATTTCATCCTGCCGGCTTCCTCCTTCGATTTCCTGTCGGTCGAAGTAGCGGTAACACTTATCATAAATATCCAGCATAAACGACTGGAGATGATTTTTGGCGATCTGGTTGCGGAAACGGTTTTCACGATCGTTGTATATAGCTGTTGTGGCACGCATTAACCCGTTGATTGCTCCTGTGCTTTCATCCTTGAGTGTATAGCA
Source organism: Bacteroides sp. OF03-11BH (assembly GCF_003604005.1). Lineage (NCBI taxonomy): Bacteria > Pseudomonadati > Bacteroidota > Bacteroidia > Bacteroidales > Bacteroidaceae > Bacteroides > Bacteroides sp. OF03-11BH. The sequence continues at coordinate 121,500 of NZ_QTMW01000013.1, forward strand.
CGGTTTTTCTTTGATGAACCGGAAGAAGATCGGCTCGAAACGGAGGCAGGCTTCGCGAAACATTTCTTTGGGAAATCCGAAGAAAGAAGCTGTGAAATCGCTGCTGTTGCCATTGATGCGGATAATCGTTCCCGGCAAGAGCACGATTTGAGTGTTTTCTACTATTTCATAGTCTTTCAGGTCGATTGTGACGTGTGCCCATCCGCTTCTGCAAAAATAGATGGCACCCCCTTCCAGTTTCCACAGGCGTTGCATAATTGGAGACAGGTTTTCGTCCATTCCGGCAACGAACGGTTCATGAAGTATGGCTAGGCTAGAGTTTTTTGATTCCATTGTTGTTCTTATTTTGGGTACAAAAATAGGACTTTTTCACTAAATATCGGTTTTAATGTTCCTAAAATGAACAAAACTGAAGATACTAAGTCCAGTTTCCTATGAAGAAAACAGTCTACCTTTGCCGCGTTCAAAAATAGTTAAATAGGTAACAGAAAATGAGTAAAAAGGTATGTAAAGTGAAGCAAGGGCTATTGTTGCTCTGCTGTATGGTAGCTGCTACGGGCTGTAAACAAGCTCCTCCGGCACAAATGGAAACAGAATACGAAGTGATGACCGTTTCTCCGGCCGACCGGATGATTTCAAGCGCCTACTCGGCGACCATCCGCGGACGTCAGGATATTGATATTTACCCCCAGGTAAGTGGTACGCTGACTAAAGTCTGTGTAACGGAAGGGCAGCGTGTAAAGAACGGACAGACATTGTTCATCATCGACCAAGTGCCGTATGAAGCTGCTTTGCAGACGGCAGTGGCAAACGTTGAATCGGCCAAGGCCTCTCTGGCTACAGCGCAACTGACGTATGACAGTAAAGAGGAACTGTATAAAGAGAACGTAATTTCCTCTTTCGATTTGAGTACGGCAAAAAACTCCCTGTTGGCTGCCAAAGCACAGTTGGCACAGGCCAAGGCGCAGGAAGTGAGTGCCCGCAATAATCTTTCTTATACGGTTGTGAAAAGTCCGGCCGACGGAGTGGTAGGCACGTTGCCTTACCGTGTAGGAGCTTTGGTTAGTTCCGCTCTTGCCCAGCCGTTGACTACCGTTTCCGACAATTCGGATATGTACGTCTACTTCTCCATGACGGAAAACCAATTACTGGGACTGATCCGCCAATACGGTTCTAAAGAGGAAGCATTGAAAAATATGCCTGCCATCGACCTGCAACTGAACGATAAGTCAGCCTACTCCGAACGGGGACAGATTGAATCTATCAGCGGAGTGATCGACCGTTCGACGGGTACGGTCAGCCTGCGTGCAGTTTTCCCGAACAAGGAAGGATTGCTGCATAGCGGTGGTGCGGGTAATGTGATTGTTCCTGTTCAAAAAACAGCTGCGCTGACCATTCCACAGGCTGCCACTTTCGAAATACAAGATAAGAGATATGTCTATAAGGTAGTGGACGGCAAGGCTCAATCCAGCCAGGTACAAGTGACCCGTGTCAATGGCGGTCGGGAATTTATTGTAGATGAAGGATTGGCACCGGGAGATGTGATCGTGGCAGAAGGAGTAGGTTTGCTTCGTGAAGGTACTCCGGTCAAGGCAAAGGCTGCTCAAACTCCAGTGGCAGGAGTGACAAATGCTAATCAATCCTCATCAACAGAGACAACAACGAAGTCTCCGGCAACTACTACTGAAAATTAAACCAAGGAGGAATCATTCATGAATTTAAGAACCTTTATAGAACGCCCCGTATTATCGGCAGTCATCTCTATCACGATTGTCGTAGTGGGTATCATCGGGCTGTTCAGCTTGCCCGTTGAGCAGTATCCCGATATTGCTCCGCCTACCATTATGGTGAGTACCACCTATTATGGCGCCAGTGCGGAAACATTGCAGAAGAGTGTTATTGCGCCTTTGGAAGAGGCGATCAACGGAGTGGAAGACATGACCTACATGACTTCCTCCGCCACCAATTCCGGTTCGGTGAGCATCACCGTCTATTTTAAGCAGGGCACAGACCCCGATATGGCGGCTGTCAACGTGCAGAACCGTGTATCACGTGCTACGGGACAACTTCCGGCGGAGGTAACCCAGGTCGGTGTGACCACTTCCAAGCGTCAGACGAGTATTCTGCAGATGTTCTCATTGTATAGTCCGGACGACAGTTACGACGAGAACTTCCTGTCCAACTATATCAGCATCAACCTGAAACCGCAGATTCTTCGTATCTCCGGTGTGGGCGACCTGATGATTATGGGCGGTGAATATAGTATGCGTGTATGGATGAAACCGGACGTGATGGCACAGTACAAACTGATTCCGTCCGATATCACCGGTGTGCTTGCCGAGCAGAATATCGAATCGGCTACCGGTTCGTTCGGTGAAAATTCCGATGAGACTTATCAGTATACGATGAAGTACACCGGACGTCTCATTACTCCCGAAGAATTCGGGGATATCGTCATCCGTTCCACCGACAATGGCGAAGTCTTGAAACTGAAAGACGTTGCCGATATCCAACTGGGACAGGACAGCTACGCTTACCACGGTGGTATGGACGGTCATCCGGGTGTATCCTGTATGGTGTTCCAGACGGCAGGTTCCAATGCGACCGAAGTAAACCAGAATATCGACAAACTCCTCGAAGAGGCAAGTAAAGACCTTCCGAAAGGCGTGGAACTGACGCAGATGATGAGCTCCAACGACTTCCTGTTCGCTTCCATTCATGAGGTGGTGAAAACGTTGATCGAGGCTATCATCCTGGTTATCCTTGTGGTGTACGTCTTCTTGCAGGACTTCCGTTCTACATTGATTCCGCTGGTCGGAATTGTGGTTTCCCTGGTGGGTACGTTTGCTTTCATGGCGATAGCCGGATTCAGTATCAACCTGCTGACCCTGTTTGCGCTAGTGCTCGTTATCGGTACGGTGGTGGATGATGCCATTATTGTCGTCGAGGCGGTGCAGGCGCGGTTCGATGTGGGCTACAGGTCGTCATATATGGCAAGTATCGACGCTATGAAAGGTATCAGTAATGCCGTTATCACCTCTTCGCTGGTGTTTATGGCGGTGTTCATTCCGGTGTCCTTCATGGGCGGCACTTCCGGTACGTTCTATACCCAGTTCGGTTTGACGATGGCGGTTGCGGTAGGTATCTCCGCTATTAACGCGTTGACTTTGAGTCCGGCTTTGTGTGCATTGCTGCTGAAACCTTATATTAATGAAGACGGAACGCAGAAGAACAACTTTGCGGCACGCTTCCGTAAGGCTTTCAATTCGGCTTTCGATATGATGGTGGATAAATATAAGACGATTGTATTGTTCTTTATCAAGCGCAGATGGTTGACATGGTCGTTGCTGGCTTGTTCCGTGGTATTGCTTGTGTTACTGATGAATAACACGAAGACCAGTCTGGTACCCGACGAGGATCAGGGTGTTATTTTCGTCAATGTGAGTACAGCGGCAGGCAGTTCGCTGACAACGACGGATAAGGTGATGGAACGTATCGAAAAACGCCTGATAGAAATACCTCAACTGAAACACGTGCAGAAAGTGGCCGGTTACGGATTGTTGGCAGGACAGGGTAGTTCGTTCGGTATGTTGATTCTCAAACTGAAACCGTGGGACGAACGTCCGGGTGATGAGGACAATGTGCAGTCGGTGATCGGTCAGGTATATGCGCGTACGGCTGATATCAAGGATGCCAGTGTGTTCGCCATCTCTCCGGGTATGATTCCGGGTTACGGTATGGGTAATGCGCTCGAACTCCACATGCAGGATAAGATGGGCGGCGATATGAACGAGTTCTTCACCACCACCCAGCAATACTTGGGAGCTTTGAACCAGCGGCCTGAAATATCGATGGCTTATTCGACGTTCGACGTTCGCTATCCGCAGTGGACGGTAGAGGTGGATGCGGCTAAATGTAAGCGTGCAGGTATCACGCCCGACGCTGTGTTGAGTACGCTGTCCGGTTATTACGGTGGGCAGTATGTGTCCAATTTCAACCGTTTCTCTAAAGTGTACCGTGTCATGATTCAGGCCGATCCGGTGTTCCGTTTGGACGAAACTTCCCTCGATAATGCTTTTGTGCGTATGTCGAATGGAGAGATGGCGCCATTGAGCCAGTTCGTTACGCTGACCCGTAGCTACGGTGCGGAATCGTTGAGCCGTTTCAATATGTATAACTCCATTGCGGTAAATGCGATGCCGGCCGACGGATATAGTACGGGAGACGCCATCAAGGCTGTGCAGGAAACTGCCGAACAGTCTCTTCCGAAAGGCTATGGCTATGATTACGGAGGTATCACCCGTGAGGAAAACCAGCAGAGCGGTACGACGATCATTATTTTCGGTATCTGCTTCCTGATGATTTACCTTATTTTGAGTGCGCTTTATGAGAGCTTCATTATTCCGTTCGCTGTGCTTTTGAGTGTGCCTTGCGGATTGATGGGTAGCTTCCTTTTCGCCTGGATGTTCGGACTGGAGAATAATATTTATCTGCAAACAGGTTTGATTATGTTGATCGGTCTGCTGGCGAAGACGGCTATTTTGCTGACGGAATATGCTGCCGAACGTCGTAAAGCAGGTATGGGGCTGATTGCTTCTGCGGTCAGTGCGGCTAAAGCCCGTCTGCGTCCGATTCTGATGACGGCATTGACGATGATTTTCGGTCTGTTCCCGTTGATGATGTCAAGTGGAGTGGGAGCCAACGGTAACCGTTCATTGGGTACGGGTGTAGTAGGTGGTATGACCATCGGTACGTTGGCGTTGCTCTTCATCGTGCCTACTTTGTTTATTGCTTTCCAGTGGTTGCAGGAACGTTTGCGTCCCGTGCAGAGCGTCCCGACGCATGACTGGCAGATTGAAGAAGAAATCAAAGTGAGCGAGGAAGAAAAATCTAAAGCTGGAAAAGAATAATTGATGATTAAAGGTTTTAGACCTGAATTAAAATAAGAACTAATGAGAAAAATAATCATTCTGTCCGCAGCAACGCTTATATTGAGTAGTTGCGGTATCTACAATAAATACAAACCGGTATCGGAAGTTCCCGAAGGACTTTACGGCAGCGAGTCTGTTGCTGCCACCGATACGGCAAACTTCGGTAACCTCTCGTGGCGGGAGGTCTTTACCGACCCTTATCTGCAGAATTTGGTGGATTCGGCACTCTTGCGCAACACCGATATGCAGACTGCCCATTTGCGTGTGAAAGAAGCGGAAGCCACGCTGTTGACGTCCAAACTGTCTTATCTGCCTTCTTTGTTTCTGGCACCGGAAGGAGCTGCCAGCAGCTTCGACCGTGGAAAGGCTACACAAACTTATTCGCTGCCCGTGACTGCTTCGTGGGAACTGGATATTTTTGGAAAGGTGACAACAGCAAAGCGTCGTGCGAAAGCTGCCTACGAACAGAGCAAGGAATATGAACAGGCTGTCAAGACGCAGTTGGTAGCATCCGTTGCCAATACGTATTACACCTTGCTGATGCTCGATTCGCAGTATGAGATAGCTGTGGCTACCGAAGCTGCCTGGAAAGAAAGTGTGAATGCCACCCGTGCCATGAAAAAGGCCGGGATGGTGAATGAGGCCGGACTGGCGCAGACGGAGGCTACCTACTTCAATATATGTACCACCGTACTCGACCTGAAAGAGCAAATCAATCAGGCGGAAAATTCACTGGCACTTTTACTGGCAGAAACTCCTCACAAAATACAGCGTGGCAAATTGGGAAATCAACAGTTGCCGGAAAACTTCTCCGTGGGTGTTCCCTTACAGATGCTTGCCAACCGTCCTGACGTGCGTAGCGCAGAATTTTCGTTGGCACAGGCTTTCTATACAACGAATGCCGCACGTGCCGCTTTCTATCCTTCCATCACGTTGAGCGGCAGCGCAGGGTGGACCAACAGTGCAGGGAGCATGATTGTCAACCCGGGTAAGTTCCTGGCCTCCGCCGTGGCTTCCCTGACGCAGCCTTTGTTTAATAAAGGAGCGAACATCGCCCAACTGAAAATAGCGAAAGCCCAACAGGAGGAAGCCCGCCTTAGTTTCGAACAGACCTTGCTGAACGCAGGCGTGGAAGTGAACGAGGCACTGGTGCAGTACCAGACTGCCCGCGAGAAAGCCGACTACTACAACAAGCAGGTGGCTTCCCTGCAAACAGCAGCCAAGAGCACAAGCCTGTTGATGAAACATGGCAACACCACTTATCTGGAAGTATTGACCGCCCAACAGACGTTGCTCAACGCGCAACTGTCACAAGTAGCGAACCGCTTTACCGAAATCCAGGGCGTAATCACTTTGTATCAGGCATTGGGTGGCGGCCGTATGTAGGGAGGTATGTATGAATCCAGAAACACTGCGTTGCCGGATACTCGACTACACCAAGCGGGAAATGTACCAGCATGGTGCCGACGGGTTGACGATGGATGATATAGCCAGGGGAATGAAGATGTCGAAGCGGACACTCTACAAGCTCTTTCCCAGCAAAACGAGTCTGTTCCGTGTCTGTCTTTCTGATTTTGCCAACGGAATCAGAAGCCGGATCCAGCAAAAACAGATACGGATGGACAGCTCGTGCATGGAGGCACTTTTTATCACAGTGGATGGCTATCTCACCCTGCTTCATTTGCTGGGGAAGAAGTTGCTGATGGATATTGCTGCCGACAGGGAATACCGTGCTGCTTTCGAGCGGGAGGAAGCTTTCTGGTTGCAGCAGTTGATTGATGTCTTGACGCATTGTAAGATTTGCGGTTATTTACTTCCCGGAGTCGATCCCGACCGTTTTGCACCGGATTTGCAGGAGGTCATCTACCAGAGCAGCTTGCAAGGCACCCCGTACCTGGTGCAGCGTATGTTGAACTATACGCTTCTGCGGGGGCTTTTTAAGATGGACGGTATCCGTTATATTGACGAACACCTGAAACCTGATAATTTGAATGTTTGTGTATGAAGAGAAAGAGGTGGACTACCCTGCAAAGGGAGCTCACCTCTTTTTATTTTCTTCGTTCGTAAACGGTTGGTTACAAGATAGTGCCTTTATGAATCCGATTACTTTATAACCCTTCGATTATGCTTAAAGGTAAATCGGTACATTCGGCGATAGACTCATTGTCTATCCCTTTGGCTTTCATGTTCCGGGCTATTTTCAGCTGGGCTCTTTGTGTACCTTCTTTCATTCCTTTCTCTATACCTTTCTCCAACCCTTCTTTTATTCCTTTTTGTTCAGCTGCATCCATTGTCACCAAATAATCTCGGTACACTTTGACGCTATTGTCGTATCGCTCCCTGTCTTCCGGAGACATAGAAGCCACATCAGCGATATCTTCCAATTTCTCGAAGACAGCTTTTCGTGCCTTGAACGGCATGCGTTTTAAAGTTTCCATATTATTTAATATATAAATCCAACGTTCAAAATTCGTTTCGCATTCCTCTTCGTTTTTGTTGAAGAGAGGGAGAGCGATAAAGATTTCCCGGAACTTATCCGAGAAGAGTTCTCCTGTTTCCCTGTCACTTAGAATAACATCCGTGCGGAGTTTTATGTTCTTGTCGATAATGAAATTCATCAAGAAAACTCCGTATACGGCTTTTATTTCAAACTTCCATTCATTGCCTACCCTTCCTTGATTGATGATGGCACGCGATAAATAATAAATCGAGCGTTCTTTGAAGTTGCTTTGCATACGGTTCTGCATTTCAACGATGATTTTTTCGCCTGTGTCCGTGGTGCAATATACATCATAGATAATACCTCGTCCTTCCGGATAGAGCGGCAATTGCTCATTATTCAAAAACTGTAAGTCCGTTATCACTCGTTCACCTTCGAGCAGGTCGTTCAGAAATTCGATTAGTAAATCCTTAGACACTTCTCTGCCGAATATTAGTTTGAATCCGTAGTCGGTGAACGGATTGATAAATTTACTCATTGTTTTGGGTCGCTTCTTTTTATGTTTTGCAAAGAGACGTTTCTCTTTATACATAAAAAAGAGGCTTTTTCTTCGTACTACAAAGGTACGATAATTCTTGGTTTTCCATCCCTTTTGCAGTAAAAATAAAAAGGTTCCTTGTTTATAGGCAGACTTTTCCGCTTTATCTTCCCCTGATTAGCTTTTTCAGTGTCCCGTTGTAGGTGTTTTCAAATTCCGTCGGATGATTGAGTGCCCAAAGAATGTAATCACCCGGTTCATTCTTTTTGAGTAGGGTAGGGCGGTATTGGGAACTAAGAATTTTCCATAAAATACCGCCGGGGCCTCCCAATTCTTTACGTCGGGCAAGGGCGACAATCGCTTTTACGGTCTGCTCGTTCCGGATGCCGATAGTTTGCATATTAAGTAGAAGTATAGCTTCCGAGCCTCCTCCCGTTTGCATCCCTTCCGAAACCGTTTCTTTTCCAATCGATTTATCCAAAGACAAACCCTCTACAACGACAGGCGAAGCCTGAAAAACGCTGTTTGACGGAACGGGCGGCATGCTCCTCTCATTCTCCTTTCCGTCTTTTCCTTCCCTCTCTGTCTCTATGTCTTTTTTTATTTCAGGTTTGATTTCATTTTCCATATTCCTTTCCTGTTTACCTTTGATATCTGTATCCGTTTCTTCTTTTGTTTGTGGCATTGTTGTAGCAAATTCATGGGGTTTTGTAACATCTTTGCCGGAGTTGGCACTGGAGTCATCCGTATTTTCCGGTTCTATTTCACTACTCTCCTCCTTGATAATCCAGAAATGTTCCAGGGGTAATTTATATTTTCTCCGGCTGTCGGTGATGATTTTATGATATTGTTCCTGAATCGCCTGTGAAGTCAGTACGCCATACTCCTTATATATAAGATCATCGAACAGCCCCACTGCCAGGCAATCATCAATGATGGCCTGCATTTCCTCCTCCCCGCAACACGCTTCCTGGGCGATGTCGAAAAGAGTGTCTTTGTTCCACAAAATATAATAACCTTTTTCTTTATAGATGAGGCAGAGCAGCGAAGTGAGTGCGGCAATCCCTGCCGCGTGGTGGCGACAGGAGATGCGGCGTACTTTTCTGTCCTGCAGAAAATTGACATCGAGGGGGAAATAATCTAATCCGGGTTTGGAAATGCGGGCCATGATGATAAAATGCTGGTTGTAAATGGTTGATTATTACTGAATAAATTCTGCTTTTACATCGAAGCAGGGGCAGGATTTTATATACTCGTCAGGTGAGATAATGCCGTCTCCATTGAGGTCAGGACTGGTGTCCCGATGCCCTATCACCTGCTTCAGAGAAGGGAAGACAAGGCGCAAATCTTCTACCAGCCGGACGAGTGCTTCACGTTGCGCTTCCGTCCGTGTGTCGGCAGGCCGGCCGTTCCTGTCCAATCCGCCAATGTAGCAGATGCCGATAGACCGATGGTTCCAACCTGTACAATGCGCTCCGTCGAGAGCAACATCTCTTCCCGGTTCTATCGTACCGTCGAGACGGATGACGAAATGATAACCGATAGAACGAAAACCACGTTGACGATGCCAGCGGTCGATGTCGGTAGCGGTAAAATCCTGTCCCGCACGAGTGGCGGAACAGTGGATGATGATCGTGTCTTTCATGGAAGAATCCTCCTTTCCTGTTTGCAGACGGCACGTGAGATAACCCCGAACGCAATAGCCTCCTCTTTGGACAGTTGGCGGTAATATTGCTTTGTTACTGAATGGAGCACCGGAGAGAAGGGAGCATCCATCGGCGGCGTTGTCGTTTGATTAGGCATGGTGGGCCGATTAGGTATTGTCGTCCGATTAAGCACTGTGGTCTGGTTAGGCCTTGTCTGAACCATAATAAAAGCATCTCCCCGATGATGTTGCACACGCAAGGCGTGTTGTTTCACGCGGTCTGGATGCTTTAGTTGGAGGATAAGCCAGTTTCGGTGCGCAGGCTTCAGACGTTCCTCTCTGACCATTTCTTTCATAGACGGGTAGGCACGCAATACTTTCCCCGTTGCATCCGTAACGGCGAAAGGTGTTTGATGAGATCCCACTCCCGTACGTCGTAATCCCGTCCGGATGGCGTGCATCATATTGGTGTATGCATCGCACCATTCGAGGTTTGACACGTGGTTGTTCATCGTATTGCCATCGAGGTGGTTAATCTGTGGCAGCTGCTCCGGGTTGGGGATGAATGCTTTGGCAACCAAACGATGAATTTTGTATTCGATACAAACACCTTTATTCGGCAGTATGACAGTTTCGTAACCGGTCCCCATGATTTTGGCACAAAGGATCAACTTTGATCTGCCCTTGAAACTCAATACCCGTCCGTGATCTGAAATCATATAGTCGGGGTTTTCTTCAATAAATCTCCAATTTTCCATACTTGATATTGATAATGTTAATAAAATTATACTCTGTTAAAAAATAATCGTTTTTCTGAATCATGCGGGGAGAAACGGCGTTTCCTCCATCTGTTAAACGGCGCTTTCTGGTGCGGAGAAACGCTGTGGTCTGTATGTGTTGAACGGCGTTTCTTCCTCCTCCTCCGTATGAGGTTCGAGCCGTTCGGCACAATGAATCAGAAACTCCAGTTCTTCCCGGCAGCCTTGAATGGCCTCGTATAGCGAATCTACGTTATACTGTCTGCAAAGCGCCTCCCATTCTTTTCGTTCCTGCCCGTTCATTCCGTTCTTTTGCAGATTCATTTTTACTTGTTGCTGTCTTGCCCGTCCGTTTCGATATCCAGAAAATTTTCAGCGTGAAAGGTGCGCCAGCCTTTGGCTTCGATATCATAGTAGACAACGAACGTATTTTCCGGTTTGGGTAGATACGGACGGTGGAAACTATGTTCATATCCGGTGAGGGTGCCGGTGGCATGTCGGATGGTTCCATCCTGTTTGGTGTAGCGGAAACAGACATTTCCGTGATGCATCTGCCGGATGAGAGCCCCTATCCGGTGAGCCGTGACGAGTGCATCGTGCCGGTTCATACCGTTGTTTTGCCGGATGACGGCAGCTTGCTTCATTAGCTGTACCCGTTGGAAGGAATGATTTTTTTCAGTTTCAGTCATTTTGATTCGTTTTAATGATTTGATTATGGGGACAAAGGTAGAGAGCAGGTAATGCAAAGGCTGTCCAAGCTTGAACCATAATGAAACGTTGAAACTTTTAGTGCAGGAATGCTTTCTCTTTTTTAGCGCAAATCACAGCTTTTGGAACGAGTGATTTCTTTCCTCTTTGGCAGATTTTATTTCATCTATTTTCTTGATAATACCGGTAAGGTAGAAAATGGGTACCCCAAACCCTCTTTCTTTGTGAAAATATGGATGAAAAATATAGAATGTGTCATGCTTGAACATATATGTTAAAATAAGCATTGTACTTTTGTCGTGAATTTTATATGTAAATATTAAATAAAATGTAAAAAAAATGACTAAGGTAGAAAGAGAAGTGGTTTTTAATAGTGAAAATGGTCAGAAAGAAATGACCGGTGTACGTCACAGCGACGATGATGTTAAGAAGAAAGTAATTGATTGTGTTTTTAAGTTGGGGCAACTGAATAATATTCCAGAAAAATATGTTGAAAAGAATTCGGATTGTTCGCGTTCGTCCGTGGGGCGTGTGTACAGGTGTAATTTCGACGGTCGGAGTCCTATACCAAATTGGACAACTATCTTTAATTTTTTCTCTTGTGTGATTGGAAAGGCAACGATTATTGTCAATATTCCGGAGGTGTTGTGCTGGATTCTGAAGCTTTTTCTAGGAGATTCTGCGGATGTAGGCTATACAGTTGATGATAGTCATCATATTCGTATAGATATTCAGTTTCATGACGATAAAACACTGTTCCTGGAGACTGGTGAAAAGGAAGGAAAGGTGAAGAAAAAAGATGGAAAATAGAAGAAAGCGGGAGGGGAGTTACCAAGTTCTTGATGAACTTGGTACATTATTGATAACGAACTTTCCATCGAGGTCGGTGGTGGTTCCTATAGATGTACCTTTAACTAAAACGGATGCTCCTATGACGGGCTGGTTGTCTTCCTCGGAGAAGACAACGCCCATTACCTTTCTGGAGGTTTGAGCGATTGCCAGGCTAATGCCTGCTAGCAGGCAGGTTAATAACAGCGTTAGTTTTCTTTTCATATAGTTTTTATATAGTAGAATAGTCTGTTTTGCTATCTTACGATTCGCAAAAGTAACCACTTTTTTAGAAAAACAAAGAAAAATATGAAAAAAAATATGAATTTGTGCTGTCGATACAAAATACTTGTAGCAAAAGGACTTAAATACAAGATAAGTACATGAAAGGCGGTTTCTTATTTCTTTTTGGTGATTAATAAACGAAAATAAGTATCTTTTTGATAAATAAATGTGGATAAATTCGTAGATAAGATGTTTAATAACACATAATAATCTGCAAATAAATAATTGCAGGTAGAAAAAAGATAGTTTATTGGACAAAGAAAGAAATTCTATCCGTAGTCTCTTATATTAATACCCTAATTGGGGAGACGAGAGTTGCTGCCGGACTTGAAGTTTGCTACATGAAAGATATTTTCTACCTTTTCAGTAAGTAGATAAAAAGCAAAAAAGGACGATTTATTTTGGTTTCACTTCCTTTTTTGCTTTTCTTATTCCCCTTTCGGTGTTTTCTTTTTTATATTTATTAAATATTTTGTGCTCAAGCACTTATGGAAGGAGGGGCAGAAAATGCATGAGTTCATCAAGAACTTTGCAAATCACCTATGTCGGCATGAAGTCGCAGGATGTTCCCATCAAGTCCGGGACCATCAAGGTAATGATGAAATCCGATTCCGAAGTATTACAGGAAGTGGTAGTGACCGGTATGCAGAAAATGGATAAACGTCTTTTTACCGGAGCCACCAAACAATTAAATGCCGATAATGTGAAGCTGGACGGTTTGCCCGACATTAGTCGCGGACTGGAAGGTCGTGCGGCAGGAGTTTCCGTTCAGAATGTTTCGGGCACTTTTGGAACTGCCCCCAAGATTCGTGTGCGTGGAGCTACTTCCATTTACGGAAGTTCCAAACCGTTGTGGGTTGTTGACGGCGTGATTCTGGAAGACGCCATCGACGTAGGTCCCGATGACCTTTCCTCCGGTGATGCCGAGACACTGATTAGTTCCGCCATAGCCGGACTGAATTCCGACGATATCGAGAGTTTCCAAATTTTGAAAGACGGTTCGGCAACCTCCATTTACGGTGCACGTGCGATGGCAGGCGTTATCGTAGTCACCACTAAGAAAGGACGTGCCGGAGTCAGCAAGATCAGTTATACGGGCGAGTTCACCACCCGTGCTATCCCCAGCTACAAAGAATTCAATATCATGAATTCGCAGGAACAGATGGGAATCTACAAAGAAATGGAACAGAAAGGCTGGTTGAACAGTGCCGACCTTTTCCGCACCAGAGACACCGGAGTGTACGGTCGTATGTACCGCCTCATCGACGAATACAACAACAGTAACGGCCAACGCGGACTGCTCAACACCACCGAAGCCCGTAACGCTTACCTCCGCGAAGCGGAAATGCGCAACACTGACTGGTTCGACGTGCTTTTCACCAATGCCGTTTCGCAGAACCATTCCGTCAGCATCACCGCCGGAACGGAAAAATCCTCTTTCTACGCCTCCTTGAGTGCCATGCTCGATCCTGGTTGGTACAAGCAGAGCAAGGTGAAACGCTATACGGCCAATGTGAACACAACCTATAATATATATAAAAATCTGTCGCTCAACCTCATATCCAACGCCTCCTACCGCCAGCAGAACGCGCCGGGAACGATGAACTCCACCCTCGACATCGCATCAGGAAAGATGTCCCGCGGATTCGACATCAACCCTTATTCATACGCGCTCAACACAAGCCGCACACTCGACCCCTCTGTGGACTATATCAGCAACTACGCCCCATTCAATATTCTCCACGAACTCGACAATAACTACATCGAAATCAATATGGTCGATGTGAAATTTCAAGGCGAGATGAAGTGGAAAGTGGTTCAGGGACTCGAATTGAGTGCCCTCGGAGCCGTTAGATACCAGACTTCATCGCAGGAACACAACGTGCTCGACGACGCCAATCAGGCAATCGCCTACCGCACCGGTATGGACGACGCCACCATCCGCGAGCAAAACAAATTGCTCTATACCGACCCCGACAACCCATACGCCCTGCCTATCACCCTGCTGCCTGAAGGCGGTATCTACCAGCGTCAGGACCGCCGTATGCTGGGACTCGATTTCCGTGGAACACTCTCATGGAATCATCTTTTCGCCGAAAAGCACATCACCAACTTCTTTGCCGGAATGGAAGTGAACAGCCTTCAAAAAACATATTCCTCTTTCCAAGGCTGGGGAATGCAATATTCGATGGGGGAAATTCCGTCCTACATCTACCAGTTCTTCAAGAACGGTATCGAATCCGGTTCGCGCTATTACAGCCTGGGACACTCCGAAACCCGGAGTATAGCCAGCTTCTTCAACGCCACGTATTCTTACGACGGACGCTACACCCTCAACGGCACTTTCCGCTATGAAGGAACCAACCGCATGGGACGCAGCCGTTCATCCCGCTGGCTACCCACATGGAACCTGTCCGGTGCCTGGAACGTGCATGAAGAATCTTTCTTCAAAGCGCTGCAACCCACCCTTTCCAACCTGACACTGAAAGCCTCATACTCCCTCACCGCCGACCGCGGCCCGGCGGAAGTGACCAACTCGCAAGCCATCATCCGCAGCTTCTCGCCCTACCGCCCCTTTACCGACATTCAGGAAACGGGACTTTATATCGATGACATCGAGAACAGCGAACTCACCTACGAGAAAAAGCATGAGCTGAACATCGGCATTGACCTCGGCCTGCTCGAAAATCGCATCAACTTCTCCGCCGACTGGTACCAGCGTAACAACTACGACCTGATCGGTGTAGTCCCCACACAGGGAGTAGGCGGCGTCATCAACAAATATGCCAACGTAGCCACCATGAAATCTCACGGTGTGGAATTCACGCTCTCCACCCGCAACATCCGCACGAAGGATTTTTCATGGAACACAGACTTTATCTTCTCCTATGCCAAGAACGAAGTCACCCGACTGAAAGGACTCACAAGTATGATGGAACTCGTTTCCGGCAACGGCTTTGCCCGCGAAGGATACCCCGTGCGCGGACTCTTCTCCATCCCTTTTGCGGGACTTGATGAAGACGGTATTCCGCAATACCTCATCGACGGAAAAGTGACTAGCACCAGCATCAACTTCCAGGAACGCGAAAAACTGGATTACCTGAAATACGAAGGACCTACCGATCCCACCGTCACGGGAAGTTTCGGTAATGTATTCACCTATAAAGGCTTCAAACTAAATGTCTTTATGACTTACTCTTTTGGCAACGTAGTCCGCCTCAACCCGGTGTTCAACTACAAATATTCCGACCTTACCGCCATGCCGCGTGAATTCAAAAACCGCTGGACTGTTTCCGGCGACGAAGCGAGAACGAATATCCCGGTGATACTTAGCGACCCGCAATATAGGACGAATACATCGCTTTATCTTGCCTACAACGCCTACAACTATTCTACGGAGCGCATCGCCAAAGGCGATTTTATCCGCATGAAAGAAATATCACTGATGTATGAGTTCCCGAGAAGCTGGATCGCTCCTGCCAAAATATCCAACCTGTCGCTCAAGTTGCAGGCTACCAACCTCTTCCTGATCTACGCCGACAAGAAGTTGAACGGGCAGGACCCCGAATTTGTGAACACCGGAGGGGTAGCATCCCCCGTTCCGCGTCAGTTTACCCTCACCCTGCGTCTGGGACTGTGATTGTAACCCCCAATAGAGAACCCGAAAAAATATACGATAGATGAAGACGAAAATAAACCATATACTCCCTGTGCTGCTGCTCACCGCAGCTTCCGGTCTGACTACCGTTTCCTGCAATGATTTTCTGGACAAAACACCGGACAACCGCACGGAACTGAACACCGACCAGAAAATAGCCAAACTGCTTGTATCGGCCTATCCCGACGTATCGCCCAACGAACTGTTCGAACTCTACAGCGACAACTCCGATGATAGCGGCCCCACCTACGGTTACTACCAGCTTTCCGAAAAGGAATGTTACAACTGGGAAGATACCAAAGAGGAATATCAGGACACACCCAATTCCCTTTGGGGAGGTTATTACGGTGCAATTTCAGCCGCCAACATGGCACTCAAGGCGATAGAGGAGAAAGGGAATCCGGCATCGCTCAACCCGCAGCGCGGCGAAGCACTGGTGTGCCGTGCCTACTGCCACTTCATGCTGGCAACTATCTTCTGCAATGCTTATGACACTCATGCCTCCGAATCGTTGGGAATCCCCTATATGGAAGACGTGGAAACCACCGTGTCTCCCCGTTACGAGCGCGGCACGCTGGAAGAAGTGTACCGGAAAGTGGAGCGTGACCTCCTGGAGGGAGTGGAACTGATTTCGGACGACGGATATTCCGTCCCCAAATACCATTTCACCCGCAAGGCCGCCTATGCCTTTGCCGCCCGTTTCTACCTTTATTATATGAAACCCGATTTCTCCAACTGCGACCGGGTGATTGACTTTGCCACCCGTGTGTTGGGCAGCAACCCCGACGACCTGCTCCGCGACTGGGAAGCATTGAGCAATCTTTCCGTGAACGGAAATGTGCAGGCAGATGCGTATATTGCTTCTTCCAATGAGGCCAACCTGCTGATAAGCAGCACCGTCTCCAACTGGGGCGCACTCGGAAGCGACTACCTGGTAGGCCCGCGTTACTTCCACAACCAAACGCTCGCCACCAGCGAAACCTGTCTTTCTGCAGGACTGTGGGGCAGCTCGGATTATTTGTATCTGAAACCTTTCTCTACCACCGGATTTGTAGCCAGCATCCTGCGCAAGAGCGGACTTTATGATGGCGGCTACCTTTATTATATGCCGGTATTGTTCTCAACGGACGAAACCCTGCTTTGCCGTGCCGAAGCATACGCGTTGAAGAAAATGTACCCCCAGTCGGCTGCCGACATCACGAGCTGGCAACGTGCCTACACCCGCAACAAATCGGCCCTGACACCCGACCAGATCAATGCGTATTATGATAAAATGAATTTCTACACGCCTTTCACGCAACAGACGCCCAAGAAACAGCTAGCTCCCGATTTCACTATCGAGGAAGGGATGCAGGAAAATATTCTTCACTGTATTCTGCACATACGCTGTGTCACTACCCTGCACGAGGGGATGCGCTGGCCCGATATCAAACGGTACGGTATTATGATTTACCGTCGTAACATGGCTACTCAACGTGTCACCGACGAAATGCCGCCGAACGACCTGCGCCGTGCCATCCAGATTCCGCGAAACGTGATCGTGGCGGGAATGCAACCTAACCCGAGAAGAAACTAACAGAGAAAAAAGTGAAAATTATGAAGAAACAGATCATTTACTCTTTGCTTGCTCTCACCACAGTCTGCCTGGGGGCTTGCAACAATAACGACGAGATAGACACTGCGAACAGCATCTTCTCTACCGAACCGCTGGAGAGAAATGCTTTCGACTACTGGCTGCTCGACAACTACACCTATCCTTATAACATCGACTTCATGTACCGCATGAAGGATATCGAGAGCGATCATAAATACAACCTCGTGCCCGCCGACTATGACAAAGCGGTGGCACTGTCGAAAATCATCAAACACGTCTGGATGGACGCTTACGTCGAACTGGCAGGAATGGATTTTCTCCGTGTCTACGTACCCAAGACATTCCACCTCATCGGATCGCCCGCCTACGAAAGTAGCGGTAACATGGTGCTCGGCACGGCAGAAGGCGGGAAGAAAATCACCCTCTACAACGTGAACGACCTCAACATAAAGAAGATCAATATCGAAAAGCTCAACGAGTATTATTTTGAAACGATGCATCATGAGTTTGCCCATATCCTGCATCAGAAACGGAATTTCGACCCTTCTTTCAACCGCATCTCGGAGGGAAAATACGTGGGAGCCGACTGGTATTACTACATGACCGCCCAAGGTGCCATGCCCCGCACGGACGATGTGGCCTGGTCCGACGGTTTCGTGACGGCTTATGCCATGAGCCAGTCCAACGAGGATTTTGTGGAAAATATAGCCATGTACGTCACGCATACGCAGGCCTACTGGGACAATATGATGACGGCAGCCGGAGAATCGGGCGCTGCCATCATCAACAAGAAATTCACGATTGTCTATAACTATATGCGCGACACATGGGGGATCGACCTCAACGAACTTCGTAAAATCGTGCTGCGCCGCCAGCAGGAGATTACCGAAATTGACTTGAGCACTATTCAATAAGTGCCGGTCACCTCTTGTTTTTTTGATTGACGATTGGATGATTATTTAATTACACATTATTATGATGAAGAAAAATAGAACGATATATTTCCTGTTGGCCCTTGTCTGCCTGGGTTTGCAGTCGTGCCTCTTTCAGGAAGAAGATTATTTTGACGATTCGTCTGCCAACCGTGCCACGGCCGATGTGAAGCGTTGCAGCGAACTGCTGGAAGCAGCACCCAACGGATGGGTGATGGAATATTACGTCGGTAAGGACTACTCGCTGGGAGGTATTACCCTGCTTTGCAAGTTCGACGGCCAGCGGGTGACGATGGCTTCGCAGATAGCGGGAGCGGATGAGACGGTCAGTTCGCTTTATAGCGTCAAGTCCGAGCAGGCGACGATGTTGTCTTTCGATACCTACAATTACCTGGTGCATTATTTCGGGCAACCGCAGGGAAGTATGGCCGACGACCCGAACGGAACGCTCGGAGGCGACTACGAATTCGTGATCTCCGATGCCACCGCCGACCGTATCGAACTGAAAGGCAAGAAATATGGCAACCGCATCGTGATGAAGGCTTTTTCTGCCGACCAGACGTGGAAGCAATATCTCACCCGGATAAAGAAAGTGGAAGACGATGCTTTCTTTTATGAATACGACCTGCGGATGGACGGACTCTACACCGGGCAAATGCTACGCAGCAACTATACGTTCATTGTGACCTATTATGACGAAGTTGGAAAGGTGCATCAGAAAACCGTACCTTTTATGTTTACCACCGACGGAATGCGTTTTCACGAACCGGTGACGATAGACGGACAAACCATGCAGAATTTTGTCTGGAAGAACGAGGAGATCAGCTTTGTTTGTACCGACGAAGGAGCTACGGAGGTGAAACTGGCGGGTGTCTATACTGCCGGGTATCAAAGTTACGACTATTATCCAGGCACTTACCAGATGGATTTTTATCGTCTGAACGATGCGACGAACCAGATGGAAGTGGCTTCGCAGGAGATTCAACTGGTGAAGGACGAGGACGGCAAGAGCTATTGGCTCAAAGGACTCGAATATGACATTCTGGTAACTTATGACAAGCCGCGTGGCGGACTTTCCATCTTGCCGCAATTTTTGAAGAAAGTACAGGGAGGTTACGTGTATCTGGCTATGTGGGATTTGATGAATGATTATGTTTTGCGCAGTTCGGCAATCGGTCTTATCAGTTATCCTACCACCGACGGCATTTATCTGGTGGACAATGGAGTGTGGATGGGTGAAATCTCCGGATTTATCTTCGGTGTGTACGACTCGCAGGATGAGGAGGCCTCTTTCATGGGATACACGGATGCAGTTGCAGCAATCAGGTTGATTAAAAAAACAATAGAAGAATGATATGATGAATAAGTTAGTTATACTGTTATTATCTGCGTGCTGTTTGCTGATGACAGCGTGCGACAAGGAAAACGATGAAACGGCACAAGGCTTCCGCATCATGAATGCGGACGTCGATCTGGCAGCCGGAGGCGGAACGGTGGAAGTGGCTTTGCAGGCTACCGGAGAACTGACTGCCGTTTCGGGTGCGGACTGGTGCAGGGTAATCGAAGTGACAAACGAAAAGATAACTTTGCTTGCCAGAGCCAATTATGAATATACGTCACGTGCCACGCAGGTGACCGTGAGCGATGGTAATAGCGAACAGAAAATTGTAGTGACGCAGGAGGGAAATATTTTTGCTCCCGACTCCGACCAGCAGGTGATACGCTTCGGAAATGCTCCTTCACAGACGATTGTACGTGTGAATAGTTCGTTTGATTTCAAAGTGAGCGTGCAGCGGGGAATCGACTGGGTGGAGGTGCCGGCTGCTTCAAAAGAAGATGGTTTCTTGCTTGTGTTGAAAGAGAACAAAACCGGAAATCCCCGTGCCTGCCAGTTATTGGTCAGCACCAATGAGGGGCGGAAGTTCCTTTACTACGTCTACCAGTATGAAGCGACGGACCTGCTTGGAGTGTGGGGAAATAGCCGGATTTATGTGAAATGGGATACGAAGAATATCGAAAACGCCTATCCCTTGTCGGCTACTGAAATTTCGAAGAATGTCGATGGCGAGGGATATACCATTAAGATGTCGTTGGCAAATACTCCGGCAGCGCAATATCTGAAAGACCCCGCAAAGGCTACGATTTCATTGCAGGCTACCTATGAAAATGGATCGTTTGTGGTTCCTATCGGTGCGGCACAGAAAGACTTTACGGTCGTGGAAGAAGTTGCGGATGAGGTGGCAGAAGGCGCTTCGGACGGAACGTCAGGTGGAGTATCGGACGGAACATCGGATGATGGGGCAGGTGTTGTTTTGCAAACCCTGTACGGCTTTTCTGTAGCGGCTTCTTCCAATATTTATTCGAAAGGAAATTTCGGTTTCGCTCCTGTGCTTTATCAGGACGGTTCTGTCGGAGTCAGTTTTCAGGACGTGACCGGAGCACCGGAAAGCGGATGCTACCTGGCGATAGCATTGTTTGACGGACAGCAGTTCCTGACCGGGACACTGAAAGATTGTATCCTTTTCCCGGATATTGCACTTTTCAGATAAAACGAACATAACATTGATGAATAAAGAAAAGAACTACCGTTGTGAAACGGAATGAGAATTTACTAATTCTCTCTTAATTTAACTTTACTATATGACAGGCGGGGATACTCGTGCGAAGAATGGGAATCCTTTTCCCGAGCTTACTCCGCCTTTTTTATGATTCCCGGTCGCTACGGAAGTTCTTTTCAATGATGTAAAATATATAAATCAGTCTGATATGGATAAGAAAATAATGAAGTTATTGGGTGTCTGCCTGTTCGCTGTTGCGTCTGTGGGGGTGTTGACCGCTTGCAGTGACAATGACGCCGAAAATCCGGAGGGAGGAAAACCCGGTGGAGAAGACGTAAACCCGGCGCCGGAAGTGGTGGAGTTTGTCAACTCCAACCTGGTGTACTGGGGAGATAAAGACGGAGTGGGCACAGATCATTTTGTATTGACGCTTTATACGGATATGGAAGTAGATGCTACTGGTAATCCGATAGGACCGGGCAAGATCATGGCGTTCAGCCTGAATGTCCCGCCATTTGCTTCGGAAGCTACGGAATTTCCGCTCCCTGAAGGCACTTTTGATGCAGCATTGAACGGATACACGTTTGATGAATGGACATTCAACCTCGGATATATGAATCAAATCGATCTCCCGACCGGAAAGGTGGATATTCCTGCCGGAACTTTCTACGGTGATGTGAAATCTTACTCTACGAGTGTCGATGCCGATTTGCTTTCCGGTGGTAAAATGACGGTGAAACGGCTGTCCGGTGGTGAATATTCGATTAGCGGAACATTGGTGGGCGATCTTTCCTTGAAACGTTATTTCACCTATACGGGAAAAGTAATCACCATCGACCGTCACGAAAGCAAGGATGAAACTCCTAATTCTACGCTGACCACCGATATTGCACTGAATGGATGGACGCAAGCCCGCCTGCAGGATAAGGGCGATTCTTATTATCTGCAAGATGAGTCGTGCCGGGTAGTCGAGCTTTATCTGGCGGAAGAGAGTATAAGTCTTGTCGACACTTGGCCGGCCGGTAATGGAAGAGTATTGAAGGTGGAATTTTTCGTGGAATGGGCTACGGATGTAACACAGGGTATTCCGGCAGGTACTTATACGGTGGTGGCGCGTGATAAGGAATCATATGGTATCCCGCGCGAGTTGCTGAAACCGGGAAACATAGCTTCGGGCTATCCTAACGGCTTTACTTATCCGGGAGGAACCTGGTATGAGAAACTTCAGAACGGAGCCATGAAAGAATATGCACGCATAGACGGCGGAACCATGACTGTGGCACGCGACGGTGACAAACACACGCTGACGATAGATTTTATTGACTGTGATAAGGAACACCCGAATCATGTACGTACCACTTATTCGCAGGATGCTCCTATTACCGTATTTGATTATCGTCCGCAGTAAACACGGGTGGATGGCATCATTTTACTAATAACGCGATTTTATAATTAACCCAAAAAACGAGAAATATGAAAACTAGATTTATTTCCTTTTTCTTATTCATGTTGGCAATGAGTTGTTTTGTGGCATGTAGTGACGATGATCCGGCCACTGATCCCGAACCGGAGCCGGAACTGGAACCTGTGGAAACAGTGAATACGTATACGTATAAGGATAAGACGATACAAGCTAAATCGGTGTCTTGTTTTGAACAGGATGGCATTGTGTATGTGTGTATGAGTCCGTTGCAGAGTTTGGAAACGCTTGAAGACTTTATGAATAGCGGAAAGGAATATGTGATGCTGGGAGTGGATAAGAGTCTGGTGGGCAGTCCGGTTACGGTAGGCAGCTCTGAAGGTGACGATTATGTGCTTTATTACATGGATGCCGATGGTGAGGCTATTGTAGCCGTGGACCCTTACGAATGGGAAGAGGTGCTGACGCAAGGCAAGATCACTTTGACGATGACTCCGGGTGAGAATGAGATATCGGCTGTGAAAGCTACTTTTGATTGTACGCTGAAAAGTGGCGGTAAGTTTACAGGGGAGGCTGGTTGTAGCTACAAGGCTCCTGCAAAGTTGCCCAGTGAATTTTCTTTCGGAAGTGAAGTGCGTCCGTTGAAATCGGCGGTGGCTACTGTCATCGGAGGGATTCAATACCTTTATCTTAGTCCGGACGCGGGAGTGACAACGGTGGAAGATATGTCGGACACGGAGTTCCTGATGATCGGAATCAATCCGGATATGTTGGGACAGGTATTGGATATCACGTCTTATGACGGTACGGATTATGCTTTCTATAATATGACAGAATTGGGAGCTGACGATCTGGGTGCGGTGGAGCCTTATGGATGGTCTGAAATATGTTCGGCAGGTAAGTTCAAAGTAGAAAAGACGGACGATCATGTGAAAGTAACTTTTAGCTTTACTTTGCTTTCGGGTGAAAAGTTCGAAGGTTCTTATGAGGGTGCTTATTCTGAAATTAAGCAGAGTACGACGAATATATTAACGTTGAACGGAGAAAAAACGCGTGACATCAAAGCTACTTTCTATGAAAAGACAGATGCAGGAGTAGCGTTGTATCTCACTCCGTCGGGAATTTCATCTGCTGCGGACTTGGAAAATGTAAACTCGTATTATGTGCGCCTTTTTGTTCCGAATGCAGGACTTAACGGGCAGGAGGTGGATATTACAGATACCAATCTGGCTTTTGAGTTTACTTATTATAGCCCGTATGACGAAGAAAGAATACAAATATCCAAAGGTCACCTGGAGGATGCGGCAGGTACGTTCAGTGTATCGAAATCAGCGGATAATGAATATTCATTGACGCTTAACCTCAAATATTTGGGTGATAATAGCCTTAAAATATCAGGTAACTATAACGGTGCTTTCGCGGTGTATGATACGACGATCCCGAATGAATATCGCTTAGGGGCGGACGGTACTCCGGTCACTATCCAGTCTGTGGTGATAGATAAGACGGATGCGGATATTTGTGTTATTTACCTTTCACGACAACCAGGTATCACTACTGTGGCGGGAATGTCGGCAGCGGATGCAGTGGTGCGTCTTTCGAAAACAATGCTGGATGGAGTGCTCCGCGGATTCTCCGGTGATGATGAAAATGTGAAAATCTCGATTACGTATGAAGGAGTGACTTACAGTCGGGCTAATACCACATTGGGCAATCTGGCTCTGGGAGGCCGGACTTCGGTGTCTCTTCAGGGCAATGAAGTTGAAATGACTTTTGAAGTGGTAGGTATTAAGAAATATGGCGATGCCAGTTTGTCCGGCTACTATAAAGGTGCGGTGACAGTAATAGAGTGACGATTTAATGAAGTGTATTCATGAAGAAAATCTTATTGAAATATTTAAATTTATATGTTTTATCGGGATTGCTTCTGGTGGGTTTTGCCGGATGTAGTGACGATAAAGATAATGATCCGGTAAATCCCGGTCCGGATGTGGAGGAATTGCCTTCCATCGGTACTTATTCATTCCGGGGGGAAGCGAACAGGATCGTGTCCGGTGAGGCTACTATGGACGGTGGTTATTTTACCTGTATCTTTTCTCCGGAAAAGATACAGGACGGGAAAACTAGTACTTATTTTTTGTTTTCTCTGGGTATGTATTGGGAGGGGCAAGTGGTGGATGCATCGACCTTGTACCAAAACGACCAGTATTTCTTTATTTACGAAGATCCGTTCTATTATTATTCCCAATATAAAAGGGTGACGGGAACGTTTTATGTGAAGCGTAACAACGATGAGAATGTTACTGTCAAATTGAATCTGCGGCTTCACGACGGTGTCCGTTTTAAAGCGGAGGTTACAGCCGATTTGATGAAGCCGTCGGGAGAAGGTACTCCGGAATGATATAATCCTTTTTTTATATAATGAGCGGACAGTTCGTTACAGATTATCTTGGACTCTTTATAACAGCAATCAGCAAGTTATAATTTGATTCGCGTGATCTGTGATGAAATGTCCGCTTTGCTTTGGCTTGCCTTTTTTCTTGCCTTGTTTGGCTTTATCTTTCTCCGAATGATATTTTCTTTGTAAAAGAGTCGTTTCAGGGCTCTCCTAAAAACTTGAAGAACAGCCTTACTTGTGCCGGAGTGAGCAGGATGGCTTTTTCACTATATCCGGTTTGAGCGAGTGCGGCTTGCAGTGCAGTGTTCTTGGCAATCCAACTACGGAGGGTGCGTCGTGCCGAGGCGGACTGTATGTGAGGTAGGTAAAGTCCGGCCAACTGGCTTTTGCTATAGGCTTGTATGCGGGTACGGCTCTCTGTTTCTGCTTTTGGAGTTGTTTCTGTTTTCATATTGACTGTTTTTTAGAGGTTTATTTTGTATGAACTCATGCAAAGGTACGCCTTTTTATGTCGGTTGGTTCTGTTTTGTACAGAAGCCTTTGTAGGCATGAATCGTATCAAATTGTGTTTGTCTGTTCTCTCTTGCGACGGGTTGTAACATCGTGTTTCCCTGCTTTTTTCTCTTCGTGTACTTTTGTCTTCGTAATCGGTTACAAACAGTAGTTATTTATTCATCAATCAAAAAAGAAAGGAAAACAGTATGCCATTAATTTACAAACCTTATCAGGCAACACTTGCCAACAAGGAAGGACAGAAACTTTATTATCCCCGTCTGGTGAAATTCGGGAAAATGGTCAATACGCAGAAAATGGCGGAATTGATTGCAGAAAAAGCCTCGCTGACGGCGGGTGATGTTCATAACGTGATTCGTAACCTGATGTCGGTGATGCGCGAACAGTTGCTCAACAGCCGCACGGTGCGCCTCGAAGGCTTGGGAACATTTACAATGATTGCCAAAGCAGGAGGAAAAGGAGTGGAGTTGGAGAGTAAAGTCAGCAGTTCGCAGATCACTTCATTGCGTTGTCAGTTTACCCCTGAATACACCCGTGCCGCTAACGGAAGTGCTACCCGCGCATTGACCACCGGAGTGGAGTTTGTGCACATCAAGGATGTAGCGGGTTCGTTTGTGGCCGACGATGTCGTTGACAAAGACCCGGATGACGGCGACGAACCCGGTGGCGGAGGAGGAGAAGCGCCGGACCCGGCCGCTTGACCGGAAGTGCAGCTGGCAGCTGAATCCGTAGGGATTAACTGATAAGTTTGTCAGGCAAACTAAAGCTTATTGATAGACTTATCAGTAGCCGCGAATCGGGTATAGCTGATGGTTGCACTTCGACCGATATAAAATAGATTATCAACCTTAATAGAAAAGCGAATGAAATTATTACTGGAAAAGTTGTTAGACATTCTTGAGGCTGTTCTGCGGTTCCGTCATCGGAGAAGCAGTAAGACGGAAAAAGATTAGTGTACGTGTAAAAAAATGATCCTGAAAAAAAACGAAACGTGCCGCCCGCACATAGCTCACGGAACCGGTAACAAACGTGGAGCAACTCATAAAGTGAAAGTAAAGTAAGGCTCAAGGTTCAAATGAAGAAGCTGTCTCCCGATGAATGAGGCAGCTTCTTTTTTTGTACCCATTTATTTTTTTCTATTCTTGACCGTATTCAACAAAAAAACTCTATCTTTGTTTTGTAATTGAGACACAGCATATAATGGGAAGATTTATCAATCCCTTTACCGATTTTGGCTTTAAGTTTTTATTCGGCAGAGAGGTAGAAAAGGAGTTGTTAATCGACTTCTTGAACGATTTGCTCGTAGGAGAGCATGTGATTACCGACATTCAGTTCCTTAACAGTGAACAGCAGCCGGAAGTAAAAACAGAACGAGGTCTTATCTACGACATCTATTGCGTAACCGATACCGGTGAACGTATTATCGTAGAAATGCAGAACCGGGAACAGCCTTACTTTAAAGATCGTGCCCTCTTCTATCTTTCTAGGGCCATTACGCAGCAGGCGAAAAGGGGAGTTTGGAACTTTCAATTAGATGCCGTGTACGGAGTGTTCTTCATGAATTTCGTGATGGACAAGGATATGCCCTCTAAAATCAGAACGGATATCGTTCTTTCTGACAGGGATACGGGGAAGCTCTTCAGCAACAAGTTCCGGCAGATTTTTATCGAACTGCCGAACTTCAACAAAGAGGAGGATGAATGTGAAAATGATTTTGAACGCTGGATTTATATACTAAAGCATATGGATACACTTGACCGGATGCCTTTCAAGGCTCGCAAGGCCGTCTTCGAGCGACTTGAAAAGTTGGCTTCCAAAGCAAATATGACCCAGGAGGAAAGAGCCCAGTATGAAGAAGAATGGAAAGTTTATAACGATTATTTTAATACGTTGGACTTTGCTGAACAGAAAGGCTTGCAAAAAGGTAAAGAAGAAACAGCTCGTAATTTGAAAGAATTAGGAGTGGCTGACGATATTATCATAAAATCTACCGGGCTTTCGAAAGAAGAAATCGAAAAATTATAATTTCTTTCATTTTATCGGAAAGAAAGGTTTGGTCGAAAGTGAAAAATAGTCTGTAACTTATGAAGCAAAAGATAGTTGTGGAGACTTTTAACACATTCTTTTTTCGCTAAGAGTGAAGTAGCTAAAAACTATATATGTCTTTTGGGTGAAATAAACGGAATTGGAATATTATCCACGTTAAAATCAGAAAAAAGTTTTCCGTTTTGGAAAACTTTCTGTATCAGCGAGAAAGAAATGTTTCCCGAAATTTAATGTTAAAAGCTAACCAAGCTATTAGATTATCTTCTATCTTTGTATCCGGTTTCGGAGCTAAAAGAGGTTTAGTCAATGAGGGAACGCTGTGTAAATCGGCGACAGTACCCGCTGCTGTAATTCTCTAAGAATCCGCACAATAAGCCACTGCATCGATGTCGGTGTGGGAAGGTGTTGCGAGGGAGGGATAAGTCAGAAGACCTGCCGGAACTTTTTCTTTTAGTTATCAATATTTTAAATTTAAACTTTCGGGAGTTAAAGTTATGAACTACGCGGAAATTTGTATCATCAAACGTGATGGTAAGAGAGAAGATTTCTCTATCAGTAAGATCAAGAATGCAATTAGTAAAGCATTCAGTGCAACAGGTATTCAGGATGAGCAGCAGTTGGTGGCTGACATCACTATGAACGTAATCAGTCAGTTTACTACTCCTACTATTACCGTAGAAGAGATTCAGGATTTAGTAGAAAAGTCGTTGATGAAAGTACGCCCGGAAGTAGCGAAGAAATATATTATTTATCGCGAATGGCGGAATACGGAGCGCGATAAGAAAACCCAGATGAAGCAAGTGATGGACGGCATCGTTGCTATCGACAAGAACGATGTCAACTTGAGCAATGCCAACATGAGCAGTCACACGCCTGCCGGACAGATGATGACGTTCGCTTCCGAAGTAACCAAAGATTATACGTATAAATACCTGTTGCCGAAACGTTTTGCCGAAGCGCACCAGTTGGGAGATATTCACATTCACGACTTGGATTATTATCCGACAAAGACGACGACCTGTATCCAATATGATATGGATGACCTCTTTGAACGTGGTTTTCGCACCAAGAACGGTAGTATCCGTACCCCGCAAAGCATCCAGAGTTATGCTACGTTGGCTACTATTATTTTCCAGACGAATCAGAATGAGCAGCATGGCGGACAGGCAATTCCTGCTTTCGATTTCTTCATGGCAAAAGGTGTGGCCAAATCTTTCCGCAAGCATCTGGCATCGTTCATCAATTTCTATGTCGCCATGGAAAACGGAAATCAGGCCGATGAGAAATCCATCCGCACATTGATTAAAGAATATCTTCCGTCTATCAAGACTACTGAAGCCGAACGCGAAACATTGCGCATTGCTTTGGTGGCTTTACAGATTATTATAGATAAGGAACACCTTGCCCGTATCGTTGAGAAAGCTTATCAGCAGACTCGCAAAGATACCCATCAGGCCATGGAAGGATTTATCCACAACCTGAACACGATGCATTCACGTGGCGGTAATCAGGTGGTATTCAGCTCCATCAACTACGGTACGGACACTTCTGCCGAAGGCCGCATGGTGATCGAAGAATTGCTGAAAGCTACCATTGAAGGATTGGGTACAAGAGGTGAGGTGCCTGTATTCCCGATCCAGATTTTCAAGGTGAAAGACGGAGTTTCTTACTCGGAAAAAGACTTTGAGAAAGCAATGAAAGCGGAAAATATCGAAGAGGCAATGACCGACCGTTACGAGGCTCCCAACTTCGACTTGCTGTTGAAGGCTTGCCAGACTACGGCGAAAGCATTGTTCCCGAACTTCATGTTCCTCGACGCACCTTTCAATCAGAACGAGAAATGGAGAGCGGACGATCCGAAACGTTACATCTACGAATTGGCGACGATGGGTTGTCGCACCCGTGTCTTTGAAAACGTGGCAGGAGAAAAATCTTCTTTAGGTCGTGGCAATCTTTCATTCACTACGCTGAATATGCCGAGACTGGCGATTGAAGCCCGCATCAAGGCGGAAAACCTGATAGAGGATGAACGCAACAAGGATGCCATTGAACAGAAGGCAAAAGAAATTTTCATCGAATCCGTACACCAAATGTCCGTGCTTGTAGCCGATCAGCTTTACGAGCGTTATCAGTATCAGCGTACGGCCCTGGCACGTCAGTTCCCGTTCATGATGGGAAATAATGTGTGGAAAGGCGGCGGTGAGCTGAACCCGAATGAACAGGTGGGTGATGCATTGCGCAGCGGTACGCTGGGTATCGGATTTATCGGCGGACACAACGCGATGGTGGCTCTCTACGGACAAGGTCACGGCCACAACCAGAAAGCATGGGACACGCTGTATGAAGCGGTGATGGAAATGAATAAAGTGGTAAACGAATATAAAGAGAAATATAACCTGAACTACTCCGTTCTGGCTACTCCTGCCGAAGGACTTTCGGGACGTTTCACTAAAATGGATCGTCGGAAATATGGAAAAATCCCCGGAGTGACAGACCGCGACTATTATGTCAACTCTTTTCACGTAGACGTGAAAGAACCGATCAGCATCGTTGAGAAAATCAAGCGTGAAGCTCCGTTCCACGCTATTACGCGCGGCGGACATATCACGTATGTAGAACTGGACGGTGAAGCACAGAAGAATGTACGTGCCATCGCCAAGATTGTGAAAGTGATGCACGACGAGGGGATTGGCTACGGCTCTATCAATCACCCGGTAGATACTTGTCATAACTGTGGTTACAAAGGGGTTATCTTCGATAAATGTCCGGTGTGCCAGAGTGAAAGCATCCTTCGTATGCGCCGTATAACCGGTTACCTGACAGGCGATTTGAGTTCCTGGAACTCTGCTAAACGGGCAGAAGAACAAGACCGCGTAAAACACCTGTAGAAGTGAATTTATTAGGAACTTATCCTGAAACGATTGTCGATGGTGAAGGCATCCGGTACTCTATTTATCTTGCCGGATGTTCCCATCACTGTCCTGGTTGCCACAACCCGGAGAGCTGGAATCCGAGGGCGGGGGAAGAGTTGACGGAAGAAAAAATACAGTCCATCATCCGTGAAATCAAGGCAAATCCTTTGCTGGACGGTGTTACTTTTTCCGGTGGTGATCCGTTCTTCCATCCGGAGGAGTTTCTGCTTTTACTGAAACGGGTGAAAGAGGAGACGGGGATGAATGTGTGGTGCTATACAGGATATAGCTACGAAGAAATCAAGGCACAGCCTCGTTTGAGTGCTGCTCTTGATTATATAGATGTGTTGGTGGACGGACGCTTCGAGCAGGCTCTTTTCTCTCCGTATCTGGAGTTCAGGGGAAGCAGTAATCAACGGATCTTGAAGTTGAAGTAACGACTTTTCTCCACTAAAAAAACTTATTTTTCAAAGGAAACAAAAACACCTGTACCATTGTTTTGTTTACCTTTACGAAACCAAGTGAATCATTTTTTATCACAGAGTAACGCGGTGCTTTTTTTGTCGTCGGTGGTGTTTGTGTTTGCATCCCTGCGTTGCTTTATGGTGAAAAAAGAATGACTACTTACAAGAATAAGTTTTTATGGTACAATCGATAAATTCAACTCAAAAAATAGAGGAAACCGACGGATTGCCGATGCCTAAGCGTATTTGGGCGGTGGTGTCCGTCGGATTCGCTCTTTGTATGTCGGTATTGGATATTAACATCGTCAATATCGTACTACCCACGCTTTCGCATGATTTTGGGACTTCTCCCGCTGTAACCACCTGGATTATCAACGGCTATCAGCTGGCCATCGTCATATCGCTACTGTCTTTTTCCGCTTTGGGTGAAATCATCGGTTACCGGAAAGTCTTTCTTTCAGGTATCGGTCTGTTTTGCATCACTTCGTTGATTTGTGCCTTGTCCGATTCGTTTTGGACGCTAACCGTCGCCCGTATTTTTCAGGGGTTCAGTGCCTCTGCCATCACCAGCGTGAATACGGCACAGCTACGTTACATCTATCCGAAGAGCCAGATTGGGCGGGGAATGGGGATTAATGCGATGGTCGTTGCCATATCGGCTGCCGCCGGGCCTTCTGTGGCGAGCGGTATTCTTTCTATTGCCAGCTGGCACTGGTTATTTGCTATTAATGTTCCGTTAGGACTTACCGCATTGTTCCTCGGCATCAAACATCTGCCAAGGCAGGAGGAACGCTCGAAACGCAAGTTTGATTATATCAGCGCCATAGCGAATGCGGTTACCTTCGGCCTGCTTATATATACGCTGGACGGATTCGCCCATCACGAGGAAATGGATTTCCTTTTCATCCAACTGGTTGTATTGGCAGTGGTAGGCACGTACTATGTGCGCCGGCAACTGACGCAAACTACTCCGTTACTGCCGCTCGACCTGTTGCGGATTCCTATTTTCCGGTTATCCATCCTGACTTCCATTTGTTCCTTTATCGCTCAAATGTCGGCAATGGTTTCCCTGCCTTTTTTCCTGCAGAACACTTTAGGACACAGTGAGGTGATGACCGGACTTTTGCTTACTCCGTGGCCGTTGGCTACGCTGGTCACGGCTCCATTGGCAGGGTATCTCGTGGAGCGTATTCACCCCGGTATACTGGGAAGTATCGGGATGGTTTTGTTTGCCATCGGGCTTTTCTCGCTTTCCAGTCTGACTGCCGAATCATCTGATATAAGTATTATCCTGCGTTTGATGTTATGCGGTGCAGGCTTCGGATTGTTTCAGACGCCAAACAACAGTACAATTATCTCTTCCGCTCCTACGCAGCGTTCGGGAGGGGCCAGTGGGATGCTGGGAATGGCCCGCCTGTTGGGACAGACCACCGGAACAACATTGGTTGCCTTGCTTTTCAGCTTTGTCACTCATAGCCGGAGCACGGCTGTTTGCCTGATGGTGGGGAGTGGGTTTGCCGTTGTGGCAGCTATCGTCAGTAGCTTGAGGCTATCACAGCCTTCCACCCTGAAAAGAAAATAATGAAGTCCTGAAAGAGGATTAAGTCTTTCAGAACTTCACAGGAACATCATACAACATATCAGTAAGTAATCATTCAAGATGAACTTGAAAGATTTGACTTTCTAGTATTTCGTTTCCCGTATGACTTCTACCAGACGGCGGAAGTCTTCCGGATGCACATCACCGATGTTTCCGATACGGAAGGTATCTGCTTTTGAAATCTTTCCCGGGTAAATCACGAATCCTTTATTTTTCAGTGCATAGTAGAATGTTTTGAAGTCGAATCCTTCATGCGGATAAAGGAAAGAAGTGATGATAGGCGACTGGATGTCATCTTCGAGTAATGTTTTGAATCCGAGTGCACGCATACCTTCCACCAAAATACGGTGATTTTCGCAGTAGCGTTGGTAACGTGCTTCTACGCCTCCTTCTTCAATCAATTCGGTCAGGGCTTGTTTGAAAGCACGGACAACGTGTGTCGGTGAAGTGAAGCGCCATTTTCCGTGTCCTTTTTCCATTGTTTCCCATTGGTCGTAGATGTCCAGGGAAAGAGAGCGTGCCACTCCTTTGCAATATTTTAATTCCGAACGGCGGGCGATGATGAATCCGAATCCCGGTACACCCTGAATACACTTGTTGGAACTGCTGATTAGGAAGTCGATACCGAGTTCGTTTACATCTAAGGGGATACCTCCGAAGCTGCTCATACAGTCTACAATCAGCTTTTTACCATGCATCTTGACGATGTGGGACAGTTCTTTGATCGGATTCAGGATACCAGTCGTTGTTTCGCAATGAACGAAAGCGACATGTGTGATATCGGAGTTATTGCTAAGATAATCGTCTACATATTCAACTGATACCTGCTCTGTTTCTTCAAAAGCCAGCATGTCGTAGTCGAGATGGTAATATTCTGCAATGTTGCCCATACGGTCGCCATAGGCTCCGTTGCTACAAATCAGGAGTTTGTCTTTCGGGGTGATGGTGGCGCCTAAAACGGCCTCCACGCAATAGGTTCCGCTTCCCTGTAAAAGGATGGAAGTGTATTCTTCCGGTTTTTTAGTGGCGATGTTAACCAGGTCTTTGCGGAGTTCCTGAACAATGCCGAGGTTGTAGTCTTCCTCCCATGTACACCAGTCGGTCATCATGGCTTCTTTTACTGTTTCAGAGGTGGTTAGAGGTCCCGGAGTTAATAACAAATATGGTTTCATAATGATGTTTTCTTTAGAAATGAATAAATAAATGATTTTGTTTCTTTTCTGATTGTTGGGTGCGGGCTTGAATGTTAGTTGCCGGCGTTGATCGTTTCAATCAGTGCGGGAAGTTCTTCGATAGTGCGTATCACGTAAGAAGCTCCTGCGGCAAGCATGCGCTCTTTGACGTCGGCGATGCGGGCTTCGAGTTCGGAGGCAGGCATTGATTTTGTTTCTGCTTCGGTAAGTGCCATTTCATTGCTGCCGAGAATCACGCCTACGCTATGCACTTTCGCGTTCACTCCTTCGCGAATATCGGCAATCGTGTCGCCCACTTTTATAACAGCGTCGAGGCTGGGGACTGCTAATTTCGTCAGGTTCTCAAAAATCATGTAAGGAGCGGGACGTCCGGCGGGAAGCAGGTTGGGAGTGGCGCAATAATCCACGTGGTATCCTTTTGCCTGTGCGGCGGGGAGAACTACATCCATCATTTTGCGGGTATAGCCGGTGGTCGATCCTATTTTAATACCTGCGGCACGCAATTTTTCCAAAGTTGGGATTACTCCCGGAATAGGGTCTGTGTAGTTTTCGAGAGAGGCGAAGAGATGCTTCTCGAAAAGGCGGTTTAGTTCTACCACGTCTTCTTCCGTCCAGGCGCGTTGGTAACGGGCGGTAAACTGTTCGTTCACGTCAGGCATGGAAAGTAGTTCGCGGATGTGTTGAATTTTGGGTAGTCCCATTGGTTTGCGGGTCTGTACAACATCGATTACCAGTCCTTTTTCGGCAAATGCTTCGATAAAAGCAGCCACGGGGGCAAAACATCCATAGTCAACGGCTGTACCAGCCCAGTCCATAATAATACATTCAATCTTTTTCATTCTTGTTTCTATATAATATTGGTTTATTCGTCAGAAATTAATAAGAAGCGAGGGAGGGGACGGGGCAGGATTCGTTCCCGCGTATTTCACCCTGTTTCCCTTTTCTGTATTTTTGTGTCAGATAAATCATTGCTAAGGTGAACGCAAAGGTGCAGACGATTCCTACTGTCCCTGCCATCGTATTGTAGAATTCCAGCCAATTTAAATCCGGGTTGAAACATTCTTTCACTACCAATACCACCACTGTGCCTGTGTAGCCGATGGAATCGACCATCGCTATGAAGAAACCTACATTTCCCTTGATGCGGAAACAGGCGATGAAGCGGTCGAAGAAGATGGTTTGAAAGCTCAAGTAAGAAAAATAGAGGCAGAGGCTCTGGATAAATAACCACACGAGCGGAGAAAGTTGCAGGGTATGGTAGTTGAATGCCACAGTGCTAAGTGTGATTGCTCCCGCAATGACAAGGGTCAATAGAACGGAAAGTACTTTGATGTGGCTTTTCATCACTGCCAGGGTGGCGAAAATAGCCAGGATAATCAGTGTGACTACACCGTCCACTTTGGCGAATACCCACGGGGAAAGTCCGGCGGCATTGACGTCTATGATTTTCACCAGAAAGTCTTCCTTGACATCTTGCAAAACGGTGAGAAAGAGGTTGGCGAAGAAAAGCAGTGTCAATATGGGAGCAAAGCTGCGGAACAGGTTCCAGCGTTGTTGTTTGTTGAGAGTGACACGTTCCACACGCAGTGCTTTGTCTTCGGCAGTCGGTTTGGGCAGGTGATCGAGGATATAGCCCAGTCCTGCCAGCAAGGGCAATGCTACCGCACCATCAGTGCAGGCATCCAGAATTCACTGACATGCAGGGTGTCGACAACGAAAAGTCCGATGGATTTGGCTGTGCCGCTACTGACTGCGATACTAAGTCCGAAAAGGGAAGCGAGCAGATCCGTCACCCGGCGTCCTTCGAGGAAGCTGAAGATGACTCCCCACATACAGCCAAGCGACAGTCCGTTGAAGAACAACGCCAACACATTGAACGGGCGGGGTAGGCATCCGAAAAGAACCAAAGAGAGTTCGGCCACTAAAATAGAAACAAGAATGAATTTCAGGCGGCCTTCTCTCTTCAGTTCGGAAATAAGTTTGATCCCGATAAACTTGGATACCATATATCCGAATATCTGGATGATGCTGGTGGCTATCTTATAGTCCATACCAAATAGTTCCATGCCGTCGAACGTGGCGGCGGTGAACGGTTTGCGTAGTGCGTAGACTAATGAATAGGATAGCAGTGCCGCTCCTCCCGCATAAAGGATAAAGAGTAAATCGGAAAGTTTCTTTTGGGCCGAAGGCGACAGTTTTTCTTTGAAGTTCATAATGCTATTTTTTTGTTTCCGGTGCAAAAGTAGGGTGTCGGAGCGAACGAAAAAATGAATTTCAATGAATCATATTGTATATATGAGCCTTTAAGTGTACTGAAATATTAATGTAATATTCATGCAATACAAACATAATACCTTAGTCATTCCTTTGCAACGGAATCAATTAACAAACCGAAAAATCATGGACGAACTTACGGATATTTATAAAAGAATAGAGTACCTGCGCAACAACGGGGTGAAGATGAAAGAAATTGCCGACCGGGTGGATATGGCTCCGAGTGTGTTGTCTGCTTTGTATTCGAGTGTGCTTCCCGCTTATATCGACTTATTGAAAACACGCACACCGGACGAGGCGCTGGATGAAGCTTTGGCACTGGTGAATAATGTTTCCAAGAAACGCTTATTAAATAATGTGGGATCGGTGAGGCTGTTGCTTCAGGAGATGGAGCCGGACGTGCAGAGCGAGGCGGAGAATGGCAACTCTTTTATCAAGTTGCTGGGGAAGGAGGCGAAGGAGTCTGTGCAGGAGGTGTATAATTATAGCGGTATGTATCTTAGTTACAGTTTGTCGTCTTCTACGGATAGCTTGAAGATCGAGCCGTACATGATTTGTGCTTCCGAGAATAATGAGTATGTGAAGGTGGGGATGATTAATGCGTATAAGTCGGTGCATTGGGGGAGCGGGATTATCAGTAATCATCAGAACTCTTACCTGATGTTCAACGAAAGGGATTTGCCACAGTTTGCGCTGGTGACTATTTACCTGCAACTTCCGCATTATGAGTTTCCGAATATGCTGAAAGGGCTTTATCTCTGTCTGGACTACAATCATAATCCGATTGCGCGTCGTATTGTACTGGTGAAACAGTCGGATAGTACGGATGTTAATCAGTTTCTGGAGATGGAAGGGTGTCTGGTTCCGCGGGCGGAATTGACTCCGGAATTGGAGGTGTACTATAATTATACGTGTCAGGAGGGAGATTATACCCGTTGGCGGAATTAATTTAAGTTGATAAATATGAGTAAAAAGTT
>NZ_QTMW01000130.1:0-752 GCF_003604005.1 Bacteroides sp. OF03-11BH
GACGGTTCTATTTTTTTACTTGTACTACTTGTATTGTTTATCAATATGTCAAAGAACTTGTTGCGTTCGTTTTAAAAGCGGGTGCAAAGATAAGGACTTTATTTTTAACTACCAAACTTTTTCGGAAGTTTTTTATTTTTTTCTTTTTACTCGATTTCTCTGGCTCTCTATGCGAAAGGGAAAGAATGTATGAAAGAATAACTCTTGCCAATTTCCTTTGCGAATCGGACTGCAAAGATAAGAACTTTATTTATTATAATCCAAACTTTTTCGGAAGTTTTTTGTTCTTTTCTTTAAGTGGGATTCCACTTTTTCACTAAGTCAATTTGTCAAGGCTTTCTTCTCTTGGAAAGCGGGTGCAAAAGTACGCCCTTTTGGTATACACTCCAAATATATCAAACTATTTTTTCTAATTATTTTTGAGTACATTTGCTAAAGTGCTGACGCATAACGATGTTGTAGAACATATTTTTTATGTATAGGGAAATTGTGCGCGGAAACGACGAGAGGGATACACATTATTATATCACACGCGGGCGCGTAAAGGCGAAAAAGGAAAAAGCAAGAAGATGCCTGTAAGGGAAAAATCTGTAGTACAAAGACTCACCAACTCAACCCATTTATTTAAACTTAGGTCAATACCTCCTTTTTTCAGATTACAGAGTGCAGAACGGAAATGTTCGAGAATAGTATACATTCTCGCTTAGCAGGGCAGACGCATTAAAAATTATTTTCCTGTAAAAGTTGTGACA
>NZ_QTMW01000131.1:0-732 GCF_003604005.1 Bacteroides sp. OF03-11BH
TTGTGATTTGCTTTCAAATTAGTATCTTTGAACCATTGGGAACAATCCAATTAACCAACAGCAGAACGGAACGCAGTTGTGATTTGCTTTCAAATTAGTATCTTTGAACCATTGGGAACAATTAACGTGACGCGATACTTGCAGACTTCGATGTTGTGATTTGCTTTCAAATTAGTATCTTTGAACCATTGGGAACAATCAACGTGACGCGATACTTGCAGACTTCGATGTTGTGATTTGCTTTCAAATTAGTATCTTTGAACCATTGGGAACAATTAAAAAATCTTTCAAACCTTTCTTGTTAAGTTGTGATTTGCTTTCAAATTAGTATCTTTGAACCATTGGGAACAATTACAAAATCTTTCAAACCTTTCTTGTTAAGTTGTGATTTGCTTTCAAATTAGTATCTTTGAACCATTGGGAACAATGCAAAAAGGGCATTTAATCGACAGCTTGATGTTGTGATTTGCTTTCAAATTAGTATCTTTGAACCATTGGGAACAATAGAAAAAGGGCATTTAATCGACAGCTTGATGTTGTGATTTGCTTTCAAATTAGTATCTTTGAACCATTGGGAACAATGTTACAAAAAAGTATATCTTCACAAAACAGTTGTGATTTGCTTTCAAATTAGTATCTTTGAACCATTGGGAACAATAAGTGTACAAACAATAAACAGAACAACACTGTTGTGATTTGCTTTCAAATTAGTATCTTTGAACCATTGGGAAC
>NZ_QTMW01000132.1:0-439 GCF_003604005.1 Bacteroides sp. OF03-11BH
ATGAAGCGTTACCGCAACCTCGTGAGCTACTACACCAACAAGAACATTAGCGTGAGTTACCTGCGTGCGAAGAAGAAAAACGACCTTGACCGCATCATGGGGCTGTACGGGAACATGAACGAAAGATATTGGTAGCCTATGAATTTCGACAACCTTCACCAAATTCTGCGCTCGCTCTACGAACAGATGATGCCGCTATGCGGGGACATGGCGGGCGTGGCGAAAGGCATCGCCGGGCTGGGCGCACTCTTTTATGTGGCCTACCGGGTATGGCAGTCGCTGGCGAGAGCCGAACCGATAGACGTGTTCCCTATGCTCCGCCCGTTCGCTATCGGTCTGTGCATCATGTTCTTTCCGACGGTGGTACTGGGTACGATAAACAGCATCATGTCGCCCGTCGTGCAGGGTACGGCAAAGATGCTGGAGGCGGAAACGCTGG
>NZ_QTMW01000132.1:449-673 GCF_003604005.1 Bacteroides sp. OF03-11BH
CTGGAGGCGGAAACGCTGGACATGAACCGATACCGTGAGCAGAAGGACAAACTGGAGTACGAAGCGATGATGCGCAATCCCGAAACCGCCTACCTCGTGTCAAATGAGGAGTTTGACAAACAACTGGAAGAACTGGGCTGGTCGCCCGGCGACATGGTGACGATGGCGGGGATGTACATCGAGCGCGGGATGTACAACATGAAGAAGGGCATCCGCGACTTCTT
>NZ_QTMW01000133.1:0-667 GCF_003604005.1 Bacteroides sp. OF03-11BH
AATGGGAATAAGCGACTAACAAACAGCAAACCGACTAAAAAGCGGAACGCTGCCAAACATTATCGTTGTTTACATTAGAATCAAAGAAATGAGAACAATAGAAGATATGAAACTTGAATTATTGAGTGATGACTCAAACAGGTTTATACAAGCTCTAATAGATTATGACATAAATAGTAAAGATAAATATGGGAGTAATCTACTTCATTACTATATAATGAATTACAAGAGTATCGTACATCCCGCAGGTGTAATTATACCCGAATTTGTAAAAAAAGGGTTGGATATAAATGAAAAAAGGAAAGACGGACGCACTGCATTATATCTTTCTGTTCAATATCAGTTGAAAGGTATTTTTGAATTACTCCTGAATCATAATGCAGATATAGATATGCAAAATGCAAATGGTAATACTCCTTTATGGGAAGCTGTTATGCAATACAAGGGAGATGGCTTTTTTATCGAACACCTTTTGAAAAATGGAGCTAATCCCGATATAGAGAACAACAATGGAGTATCTCCTAAATCATTGGCAAGAACTATCGCAAATTATGATGTAAGAAGATTCTTTAACAACGATAACAAACAGCAAACCGACTGAACAAGTGGCACGCTGCCGGACATTAGCAACTTTACAAACTAAAAAGAATATGAGTGACCAAATAAT
>NZ_QTMW01000134.1:0-652 GCF_003604005.1 Bacteroides sp. OF03-11BH
CCCAATGGTTCAAAGATACTAATTTGAAAGCAAATCACAACTGTTTTGTGAAGATATACTTTTTTGTAATATTGTTCCCAATGGTTCAAAGATACTAATTTGAAAGCAAATCACAACGGCAGCTAAAGTCTTTTTCCGAACGTATGTATTGTTCCCAATGGTTCAAAGATACTAATTTGAAAGCAAATCACAACTATCGACGAAGTCGCACACCACGACCGTAGATTGTTCCCAATGGTTCAAAGATACTAATTTGAAAGCAAATCACAACAATTTACATACCCTGAAGAATATCTTCGTATTGTTCCCAATGGTTCAAAGATACTAATTTGAAAGCAAATCACAACGAAGAGAAGTGGTGGCACCAGCAAACTGACATTGTTCCCAATGGTTCAAAGATACTAATTTGAAAGCAAATCACAACAGTTCACGTATCCTGAAGAGTATCTTCGTATTGTTCCCAATGGTTCAAAGATACTAATTTGAAAGCAAATCACAACTAAGAGAAGTGGTGGCACCAGCAAACTGTGATTGTTCCCAATGGTTCAAAGATACTAATTTGAAAGCAAATCACAACGCGCGTAAAACATTGCGGCCACTAGATTCATTGTTCCCAATGGTTCAAAGATACTAATTTGAAAGCAAATCACAA
>NZ_QTMW01000135.1:0-639 GCF_003604005.1 Bacteroides sp. OF03-11BH
CAACAGCTCCTCGAACTCCCCGACATCGGCGGGAGTGAGATGTTCATAAGAGGCGTCGAGCATTTTCAGCATGACAGCAGCGTTACATTCAACGGGCATACCCAATGTCTTACGGGCTTCACGCAGGTAATTCTTGAACCGCAGCCGCAGCGTGTCGTGATGCGGGTAGGAACACTGGGACAGAATGGTGCAGACCGTCCGCAGTTCATCGACACAACAGTAGCCGAAATACCACGTTACAAGACGCTCGACGTAATGGACGGCATGAAACTCCTCCGAAAGCATCAGAAGAAGCAGGAACGGGGTGAAATCCTGGTATTCCCTCGTTATGGGACGGGGTGCTTCGTCAAGCAAGGAGGCGATGTCCCGCATCAGCAGAGAATCTCCCGAGTACGCTTTTATTTGTTCGGAACTGCGGGCATAATCCCGGTAACGCGATATGACCGCCGACAAAGCATTGAACTTCACGGCGTGAACGCCTTCTATAAAGGAAGGGCGAAGACTGTTGTAAATGGATAAGTCGGTTTGCATAAGTCATTTCTATAAAACGGAGCCGCATCCCCTTGTTGCCAAAGCTCCGCAAGTCGTTACTTATGAACCGCTTGGAACACGGTACGAATCCTAATTACAAATATATCG
>NZ_QTMW01000136.1:0-422 GCF_003604005.1 Bacteroides sp. OF03-11BH
GTGTAGAACGGGTTGAACGAAATCGGTTTCTCCTCCGTGTAGGTGAAGTACACGCCGTCCGCCCCGTTTGTCTTGCACCGGATCATCTCGCACAAGCCCTGATAGGAGTTTCCCGTGTCCACCAGCACCACGTGCGTACCCTGCTCGTAGTATTGCCTCACGAGGTGGTTCATAAAAAAGGATTTGCCGCTGCCCGAAGGACCCAACACGAACTTGTTGCGGTTGGTCGTGATACCCCGCTTCATCGGCAGGTCGCTGATGTCGAGGTGCAACGGTTTTCCCGTAAGCCTGTCCACCATCTTGATGCCGAAGGGCGAGAGCGAACTGCGGTAGTTGGTTTCCTCCGTGAAGAGGCACACCGCCTGCTCGATGAATGTATGGAAACTCTCTTCCGCCGGGAAGTCCGCCGCGTTGCCGGGCAT
>NZ_QTMW01000136.1:432-635 GCF_003604005.1 Bacteroides sp. OF03-11BH
GCCGCGTTGCCGGGCATCGCCGCCCAGTAGAGCGTCGGGCAGTCGATGGTATTGTGGTGCGGCACGCACTCCATGCTTGCCAGCTGGCTGCCCACATCGTTCTTGATATGCTTCAGTTCCTCCGCGTCATCGCTCCACGCCATGACGTTGAAGTGCGCCCGTACCGAGGTCAGCCCGTAGGAATGGGCTTCGTTCAGGTACTG
>NZ_QTMW01000137.1:0-403 GCF_003604005.1 Bacteroides sp. OF03-11BH
AACTTTTCAATTCGTTTCAGGCTCATGTTGTCAATGGTCTGACCGTCTGAACCTTTAGTCATGTTACCCTCTTTAGCGTAGATACGCTGATAGGCAACGTAGAACATTTCCTCATTGAACAAAATTCTGTAAAGACGTTCAAACTTATAGCTTGCATCCTTACTGTGTTCTGATAGACTGTTTAATACTCTTTCTGGACTTCTCATAATGTCTCTCACATTTTCCGTTAATTGTATTAATAATTAGCTGCTTCCCTTCGCCATGTACAAGGCGTTACCTTGCTCAAACTACTATGGAAGCTCCGTTACCACTCCGAATTTTCATAGGTCGAACCTAATAGCCTTTCGGCACTTCGGGATAGGTAATCCCCGTTTATTACATCGTAACTGTTGGCATGATAGAT
>NZ_QTMW01000137.1:413-628 GCF_003604005.1 Bacteroides sp. OF03-11BH
CGTAACTGTTGGCATGATAGATTGTCGGATACGACTTCCGTCCTTTACTCGCTTACTGCGGTTGTGTCGTGATAAGTTCTTGCTACCTTCATTCCTATACACTGAAGTAGTATCACGATATGGCGATTGATAGTTACCTTACGCCATAGCCTCAAGGGGGACCATTCGGACTATCGTTCAATCAATTCGGACTTTATCCTCATATCTATCTTTTC
>NZ_QTMW01000138.1:0-620 GCF_003604005.1 Bacteroides sp. OF03-11BH
CTGCACTATGTGAAAGGCTACAACGTAGCCGTGGTGGACTGCGATTTCCCGCAGTACAGTATCCATGACATGCGCAAGCGTGACATGAAAGCCGTCATGGAGGACGGGCATTACAAGGTGCTGGCGTATGAGCAGCTCAAACGACTGAAGAAGAACCCGTACACCATCAGATGCAGCCGTGCGGAAGATGCGGTAAAGACCGCCGAAAATCTGGTGGCAGCGCAGCCCGACCTCGATTTCGTGTTCTTCGACCTGCCGGGAACAATCAACAATGCCGATGTGGTGCAGACCATTTCCCAAATGGACTATATCTTCACGCCCATCATCGCCGACCGTGTGGTGATGGAGAGTTCCATCAAGTTCGCCACTGTCATCAACGAACAGATGATAAGCACGGGCAAGTCCGGCATCAAAGGGATTTACCTCGTGTGGAACATGGTGGACGGACGCGAAAAGACTGAACTTTACAAGGCATACGACAAGGTCTGTGCCGAGTTCGCC
Organism: Bacteroides sp. OF03-11BH; assembly: GCF_003604005.1. Taxonomy (NCBI): domain Bacteria; kingdom Pseudomonadati; phylum Bacteroidota; class Bacteroidia; order Bacteroidales; family Bacteroidaceae; genus Bacteroides; species Bacteroides sp. OF03-11BH. The sequence goes on from NZ_QTMW01000138.1 coordinate 502, forward strand.
CTGCCCATTCTGGAAACACATCTACCGGACAGTAAGCGCTTCCGCAAGGAGACGGCGGCAGAACGCAAGGCGGTATTCCGCTCCACGGCGTTTCCGGCGGACAAAATACTGGTACGCGG
>NZ_QTMW01000139.1:0-323 GCF_003604005.1 Bacteroides sp. OF03-11BH
GAAGAGTATCTGGCGTACACCACCGAAGAAACGGAAAAAGTAGAGGTTTACCGTCTGGCGGAACAGTTGGGCGGCGACATTGAAGCCGTCATCCGGCAGCTTGCCGAAAGGCGGAGAAAAAAGGAATAAATAGAAACAGATTCATCAACTAAAAAAGAAAATGCGTATGAGTATATCAAGAACGAAAATGCTGCAAGTCAGCAAGTGTTTAATCGGGCTGGCGGTCATGGTGCTGCAATCCTGCGACATAACGGACAACCGACGCGACCTGCTTTGCGGAAACTGGGAGAGTGTGGAGGGCAAGCCCGACGTGCTTATCTACA
>NZ_QTMW01000139.1:333-618 GCF_003604005.1 Bacteroides sp. OF03-11BH
CCCGACGTGCTTATCTACAAGGAGGGCGAAGCCTATAAGGTGACGGTATTCAAGCGGAGCGGCATCCGCCGCAAGCTGAAGCCGGAAACCTATCTCTTGCAGGAGGAGAACGGCAATCTGTTCATGAACACCGGATTCCGCATCGACGTGTCCTACAACGAGGCGACGGACATCCTGACCTTCTCGCCGAACGGGGACTACGTGCGTGTGAACCCGAAACCGGACCATCCGATAGGCGAGCAATAAATAATGAAATCCACTAAAATCCAAAGTAACATGAGAACA